>DATGEP010000186.1:0-4976 GCA_035310125.1 Ktedonobacterales bacterium | reverse complement strand
CGCCGGGCAGAAGCGGCACCAGGGGCCAGCGTCAAGAGCGTTGTCGATTTCCGCGTTCGCCATGGCGGGCACGAGGACCGAGTGGACCCACTCCTTCAGCTCGCCCACGGTCGTCCACCACTCCCGGATCGGCCCGGCCAGATGGAAGGCGCGCGGCTGCACGATGCGAATGCAGACCTTGAGGTCGTCCCGGAAGACGATGGCGCTCGACCGTTCGATCTGGTCGATCACCCCGAAGGCGTAGTACATGCCCTGCGGGTTCTCCTCCGGCTCGACAATGATCCCCTCGCCGCCCTTGAGGTCGGTGACGAGCAGGAACTCGTCGGGGTCCTTGCCCACCTCGTCCATGCGGACGCGGCCCGGCTTGGTGATGATCGCGGCGAGGTCGGCGCTGCCGTAGAAGTCCGGGTGGACCGGCGAGGAGATGCGGTACTCCACTTGCCACCAGGAGGCGCGGTCGATGTCCTTCCGCACGCAGTCGAGATAGACCTGGATCGCATCAGCCATTGGCCCGTCGATCTTGGTCTCGTTGAAGGTCTCGCCGACGATCTCCCAGGTGTCGAGACCCTCCCGGAGACAGTGCTCCGAGGCCTCGTGCATCGCTGTGCCCTCACGGCGGTAGTCCGGCTCATCGCTCTCCGGGAGCTTCAGCTCGCGCAGGAGGGACACGCTGCCGGGGCAGTTCATCCAGCGTTCCGCACCCGAGGCCCCGAGGGGCGAGTGCTCGCGCTTGCTGTGATCTGGTTGGTCCATTGCCTGGGTCCTTTAAAGCCTAGCCTGGATGCCCCCGCCCGTCTACTGATCGGGGCGGGGGCAGGGGCGCTAACCCCATCTCCCAGGCAAGGGAGAGCTTAGGCCGCCTTGGTCAGGCCGCCGAGCTTGGTGATGAAGTCCGCCCGCTTCTCCTGCGGGATTTCGCGGAGTTGGAAGGCCTTCGTCGGGTCCGGGTTGTACTTCTTGATGAGGCCCCGGATCAGCTCCGGGTCGCTCAGCTCCGCGTTCTTCCGCTGGACGGCGGCGTTGAGCGCGGCGTCGGTGATCTCCTCGGCCTCCTCGCCGTCCACCGCGAACTCGTCGGCGGCGGGCGTCTCACCTTCGATGCTGAAGTCGTCAGCCGTTCCACCAGAGGGGGGATCGCCACCTTCCAAAGGGGGCTCGTCCTCGGTGATCGCCGCCGGGTCGCCCTTGGGGTGGGCGGCCTTCGCCAGGGCAGCGTCAGCCGCGATCTCGGCGGCGGTGCGGCGCTTGCGCTTGGGGGCGGGCTCGCCTTCCACCTCGGCCTCCGGGGCTCCCGAGGGCGCGGGGATTTCGATGGCGGTCCTGCCGCGCAGCGCCGCGTCACCGGCCCGGCGAATGCGGGTCAGGGTGTCGAGGAGCACGCTGTCGGCGTGGTCGTCATCAGTGATCGTCACGTTGGCGGTGATGTCGTAGAGGCGAGGCGGCGCATAGTCCGCCGTCTTGATGCCGTCGCTGAAGCGGACGGTGAAGCCGTTAATCTGTCCCATGCGAGTGTCCTCCTTTGCCTGGGGTCGATCTGCTGAAGTCACTATTGCTCCAGTAGATGGGTTAGAGCCGCCTGTCAAGCAGATAAGCTAGAGCGGCCTGAAGATTATCCGAGTTATCTTTAAAGTGCCCAAGACCAAGGTTGCAATGATTACATAGCAACCCACGCACCTCGCCGGTCTCGTGACTATGGTCTATGTGCAACACGCCATCTCGGCTCTGTTCCGCAGGATCACCACAGATTTTACACTTGTAACTTTGAGCAAGCAATAGTTCCTCGTATCGCTCAACTGTGAGGCCGAACTTCGAGAGGCGCTGTTGCAGCCGATTTCGTGAGTACCAGCCCTTGCGATAGGCGAGAATACGTTGCTTGTGCCGCTCGTAGTAGGCGTGATCTCTAGCAGCCTTGTCTTGATATATCTTTTTCTGCGGCATTACAGTCTTCTATCGAGACTTTTGTGAGTGTTCTGGTGCTTCCGCAGGGCGGAGGCGAGGATGCGTTCGATGAAGGAGCCGGGCGCGACCAGGAAGTCCGCCTGAACCTGTACGTTCTGGCCACCGCGATCCAGACGGTCCACCGCCTGCTGGTTCACGCCGGGCACCCAGTCGGGTTCGGCGAATACGGCGCGGTGCGCCACCTCCTGTAGCCCGTCCGTGCCCGTCCCCATGCTCATCATGTTCCCGACGAGCACCTGAATGCGCGGGTTCGAGATGAAGGCGTTGACGTTGCGCTGCTTCCCGGCCTGCGACGTGTTGCCGTCGATCCGCAGCACGCCCCAAGGGGCCAGCTCCTTGCACAGAATGTCGAGCACTTGGTGATGGTGGGCGAACAGGACGATCTTCTCCTCGCCCCCGTCCATCAGCATGTCCACGTACTCGGCGGCAAGCGGGGCCATGGCGACGCCCATCAGGCGGCGCACCGTGGCGACCTGACCGAGGCATTCCGCGTCGGCTCCCTCCAGCTCTTCCGGGTCGATGTCGAGCATGCGCTCAGCCTGGAGGGCGCGACGGATCGCGGCGTTCTCCTCCACTTGGATCACCTCGAACTGGGGCATCTGGAGCATGCCGAGCTGATAGCCGACCCCGTTGGGGCCGTACTTCTCCCGCCGCACCATGAAGTTGGAGCGCAGCCGGGCCTGTAGCTCACCGTGGCGGCCCGCCCGTTCGTCGATGAAGACCTTCCCCTTCTCCGTCGTGATCCGGCGGCTGGGGTTGAAGCGGGATTTAAAGGTATCCTCGCTCATCCAGTCGATGCTGTCGAAGCAGAGGCCTCGCGCCAGCGTATAAGCCTCGCGCGGCCTGTTGGGCAGAGGGGTTCCCGTGAGCGCCAGGATGGCGTCAGCGCGGGTGAAGAGGGCTTCCGCGACCGGATGCATGCCTCCCCCGAAAACCGTCCTAGTGCGCTTTGTATCCACCGTTTTCAGGTAGTGCCCCTCGTCGATGATGAGCACGTCGTAGGTCCCCTTCGCGAGCGCCTTCCAGATGGCCGGGCTGCTGGCGAGGTCGTAACTTACAACTGTAAAATTCGCCGATGGGTGGACGCCGTGCCGTCCGTGGACGATGGGATAGACGGTGTACGGGAACTTTAAAGTGGTCCAGCGTCGGATCACCTTGACCCACTGGAGACGGATGTTCGCCGGACAGATGACCAGCACGCGCTTGGCCCCCACCTCATTGCAGAACGCGATAGCCTCAGGGCTCTTACCGAGGCCGGGTACGTCGCCGAACAGGGTGCATTGGCGCTGGAGCGCGTACTCGACGCCCGCGATCTGGAACGGGGCCAGCTCTTCGCCGTCCGGGACCTTGATGTGCCCCTTGCTCTCCTTCGCCCAGCTCATCTCGATCTGGCCCTGGAGGGTGATGAGCTGCGCCTTGGCGCGATCCGTCGCGTACTCGAAGAAGGCGCAGGCCGCGTAAGGCTGGCGCGTGAACAGGACTGCCTCGCCCGGAGAGCTGGCGGATGCGCTGAAGTCCAAGCCGTGCTCTGTCATGAGCGACTTGATATCCGGCGCACCCGCCACCCTCGGGACCTTGAGGAGGAAATCGCGGGAGCTGGGGTTGAAGTCGAGCTGCACTTTAAAGGTAAGCCTTCCCTCGGAAGATGCCCTCGACCGGCTCGCGTTTATCCAGCCAATCGAGGATGAGCTGCGCGTCGTCTGCCAGTCCGTCATGGATCAGAGCTTGGGCGATCTGCACCGCAGCCGACTTGATGGCGATGCTGGCGGGCTTGCGATATAGCGGCTCGCGCACCTCTTCTATCTCCTTACGCCAAGCGGCGTCGAGGCCGGAGACAACAGACGCCAGCATCTTTAAAGGCCCAACTGATATTCGCCGTCGTGGAAGCTCTCGGGCCGGAAGAACCGGTAGAGGGCCATCCAGCGGGCGCGGGCCTTGCTCTCCTGCCGGTCGCGCTTATGACGCACCGGAGGGGTCGCCAGGAGGCGGAAGCCGCCGGGGCTGTAGTGCTGGCTCACGGTGTGCCCGGCCATCGCTTCGGCCTGCCTGACGGCGCGCAGGGCGTAGCCGCTCTTGATCTGCTGCTTGAGGGTGTTCTTCGTCATCGGGGTCTCCTGCCTGGGGTTGACAACGGGTGTGGAAGGGTGCTTCTTAGCGTGGTCTAGGACCCGGCGTCAAGCGGAAACATGCAACCACTTTCACCACTCCACGCGGAAGCACAACGACTTGCCAGCAACGGCGTTCCTGTGTTCCCGTGCAAAGTGAATTTAAAGCAGCCCGCCACCGACAATGGGTTCCACGATGCTTCGACTGACCTTGCGGTTATTGACCGTTGGTGGACGGAGAACCCGAACTATAATATCGCCTTCAGTCCTCATACTGTAGGCCTCGGGGTGATCGACCTCGACGGCCAGGAGGGGATTGACGCGTGGGAGAAGTGGCAAGATGAGAATGTTCGGCTGGCCAAGACCCACACAATACGCACTCCGCGAGGTGGGGTCCACCTTTACTATCGTGGTATCCTCCCAGCTACTCAAAGCAAGCTTGGAGTACACATTGATACGCGAGGGGTCGGTTCTTACGCCCTTGTACCCCCTTCCGTCGTCAACGGCTCACCTTATACTGTACTGGATAGCCGAGACGCTGTGGAACTGGACCCACAAGTCGGGACGTTCCTTGAGGCTTTAAAGCGAGAGCATGCGAAGGCGGTCGGCCACGATCTGGACCAGCCGCAGAACGTCGCCCGCGCCCGCAAGTTCCTGCTCGACAGTGTTGCCCGTGGCGACGTGGCTGTCGAGGGGCACATGGGCGACCAATTTACGTTTGTAATTTCCTGCAAGGTCATGAACCTGGGCGTCTCTGAAGAGATGGCGGCTGCGCTCCTGACCGAGCTTTGGAACCCCCATTGCGTACCGCCATGGGACGAAGATGAGCTGGCGTGCAAGGTCGAAAACGCAGCTCGCTACGCCCAGAACGAGGCGGGCGCATGGGCCGCAGGCTCCTCAGAGGAGGCGTTC
>DATGEP010000185.1:0-1876 GCA_035310125.1 Ktedonobacterales bacterium | reverse complement strand
ACGGCCATGACGCAGAGCTCGAATAGACCCGTCGGCATCACCAAAGGGCCAGGCGAGACAATCCATGAATACACCTTTATCTCGCGCGATGAGCAGCGCTTGCTCAAAAACGGCGAATACGTCTACTACGAGCTTGAAAATCTAGATTCCGGCAGAATCGGCAATTCCGCTCTCTCGCTCACCGCTGGATCTTCATCGGATTCCGGCAAAAACGGCAGCCGCACCTCCCCGCTCCCTGTGGGAGGCGCACGCGGCGCAGCTAGCGACCACCGGGAAGCGGAGCGGGCGCAGAGCGACGCGGTGGAACCGGGGGTGCGGTCCCGCCGCGTCCTTGGCCGCATCCTGCGCCGCGTGCCGGTGCAGCTGTATCCCGATACGTTCCTCTCAGAGCCGGAGGTGCCGCCGAGCCAGGTGGCCGCGCTCGTCGGTTACGACGCGCGCGCCAGCGACCTCTTTGAGCTGCACGTCGGCATCCTGGGCTACTATGACACCGCGCTCGGCACCTTCGTCAATCCGTGGATCCCCCCCAGCTCCGGTACCGCCATCTACCTTGCCGACGATGCTCTGTTAGCGGACGTGCTCTCGCGCAAGCGGCGCACGGATACCGGCAGCGCCGAGATCGGCTCGCTGCTGACTCGTCGCGAAGGCGCGGTTCCCGTCGTGCTGGATGTGAAAGAGGTTGTCAGCACCCATCTCGCCATCATCGCCAGCACCGGCGCTGGCAAAAGCTACCTCGCCAGCGTCATTCTCGAAGAGCTGATGCGCCCCTACAATCGCGCCGCCGTCCTGATCGTGGACCCACACGGCGAGTATGGCACCCTGCAAGAGATGGCGAATCGCCCGGAGTTCGCGGAGGCCGAGGCGGACGAGCACGAGCGCGGCGCGCGGCGCTACGGTCCGCGTTACCGTGCGGCCACTCGCGTCTTCCTGCACGATCAGGTGAAGGTGCGACTCAGCACGCTGACGCTCGGCGATCTGCGCTACCTGTTGCCGGGCCTCACCGACAAGCAGCACCACTTCCTCGGCCGTGCCTACGAAGCGGTTACAAAGGGGAAGAAGGGGCACCACTGGACCGCGGAGGAGCTAAAGGCCGCCGTCGCCAGAGTGGGCAATGACAAGAACGAGGAAAGCGGCGACGACAGCGGCAACAGCACCATCGCCGCGCTTAGCTGGAAGATTGACGAGCGGCTCGGCAACAACACGATGGTGTTCGATCCACACTTGCACCTGGACCTGCGCGAAGTCCTCAAACCGGGGCAATGCACCGTGCTTCAGCTCAACGAGATTGACGAGCGCGACCAGCAGGTAATTGTGGCGACGCTGCTGCGCCGGCTGTATAACGCGCGCCTCAATACCGAGAAGGGCAAAGTGCAGCCGGGTGACGAGATGTACCTGCCGTATCCCGTCTTCGTGCTGCTGGAGGAGGCCCACCACTTCGCGCCCCACGGCGGCGATGTCGTGACGACCAATATTCTCAAGCAGGCGCTGGCGGAAGGCCGCAAGTTTGGTATCGGCGTCGGCCTCATCAGCCAGCGGCCCGGCAAGCTGGACCCGGACGTGCTGAGCCAGTGCCTCACGCAGTGCATCATGCGCATCGTCAACGAGGTGGACCAGAAGAGCGTCGCCACCGCCGTCGAGGGCGTGGGCCGCGACCTGCTGGACAACCTGCCGTCGCTCTCGAAGGGGCAGGCGATCATCGCGGGCGCCGCCGTCAACACGCCCGTCATTTGCCGCGTCCGCACGCGCCTGACGCCGCACGGCGGCGAGAGCAAAGACGCCCCCGCCGAGTGGCTGCGCTCATTCGGGGATGATGCCGTCGCCGCCCGCACCCGCGAGTCCTCCGGCCCGGCTCGCAACAACGATCCCATCAGCATCT
>DATGEP010000184.1:0-4158 GCA_035310125.1 Ktedonobacterales bacterium | reverse complement strand
GTATCAAGCGCTGATACATCCCGGGATCGTAGAGAGCGCACGCTGCATGTGCGAGGAGTCGAGACACATCTCTTTGAGGCGGGAGCGGACGACGCGCCGCCCCTGCTTTATCTGCATGGCACCTTACTCGGTAATCTCTGGCTGGACGCGCATGCCGAGCTAGCCCGCCACCTCCACCTGTTCGCACCCGATATTCCTGGATTTGGGCTTTCTGTGCGCCCCGACTGGATGCGCGACATGAGCGACTACGTGCTCTATCTGCGCGATCTGCTCGATGCGCTGGAGTTGGAGAAACCCATTATTGCGGGGCACTCGCTCGGCGGGTGGTTGGCGGCGGAGGTTGCTGTCTGGTATCCAGAGCGGGTAGACAAGCTCATCCTCTCGAACGCGGCGGGTATTCGGGTCAAAGGCGCACCCATTGGCGACTTCTTCGCCATGAATCCTGGCGAGCTGATGTCTACGGTCTTCGAGAATCTCTCCGCTGCCGGACCACTGATACCTGCTGAGGTGACGGTGGATTACATTCTTGACCAGTATCGCCAGCGCACCGCGCTCGCCTCGCTGGCGTGGAACCCGAACTACGACCCGAAGCTGGAACGCCGGCTGGAGCGCATCACCTGCCCGACACTCGTGCTCTGGGGCGCCAGTGACCGCCTCATTCCGCCTGTATACGGCGAGACCTATGCCCGGCTCATCGCGGGCGCCTCACTCGTGACGCTGGCGGGCACCGGTCACATGCCGATGTTTGAGCAGCCCCGCGAGTGGGCGCGGGCGATCATCGAGTTTGCCGGGATGCCGGCGGGCGACCGCTCACCGGCGTTCGCACCGGACGCCCGGTAAGAGGAGGCGCAGCATGAGCACGCTCCAGTTTCACTATTTCCACCTGATGCCCTGGCCGTACCTGCCCGAAGATTTCGATACGAAGTACGATTCGGCCTGGGTGACGCTTCCCAATTCGATCTATGACCCGGAGAAGGGGCACGCGCTCTACAACCGCTACCTCGACGAGATCGAGCGGGCGGACGGGCTTGGCTGGGACAGCGTCATCGTCAACGAGCATCACCAGAACGCCTATGGCACGATGCCTTCGCCGAATCTGATGGCGGCGGCGCTCACACAACGCGTGAAGCGGGCGAAGATTGGCATTGTGGGCAACGCACTGCCGCTGCACGACGACCCACTGCGGGTAGCCGAAGAGCTGGCGATGCTGGATGTCATCAGCGGGGGGCGCATCATCTCCGGCTTCGTGCGCGGCACAGGGATGGAGTATTTCAGCTACAACATCAATCCGACGACCAGCCGCGAGCGAATGAACGAGGCGCACGACCTGATTATCCAGGCGTGGACGCGCCCCGGACCTTTCGCCTTCGAGGGCGAGCATTATAATTATCGCTACGTCAACATCTGGCCGCGGCCCATTCAGCAGCCGCTGCCTATCTGGCTCCCCGGCACGGCCAGCATGGAGACGATTGATTTTGCCGCCGGGCACAAGTACCCGTATATGACCGTCTTCATGCCGATGGAGCAGCGCAAGAAAGCGTATGAGCTATACCGGCGGCTGGCCGAGGAGAAGTATGGCTACGAGGCCAAACCTGAGCAGCTGGCATTCTGTACGCCGGTGGTCGTGGCGGAGACCGACGACCGCGCGATGAAGCTGGCCGAGACGTATCTGATGTGGCTCTTCGAGCGAGGGCTGAAAGTCAGACCGGAGTTCAACTTTCCACCGGGCTACGTGAGCGAGGGCAGCATGCGCGGCGTGTTGATGAGCGGGGCCTTGACACGTCCAAAACCAACTCTTCAACAGCTCATTGACAATGGCACCGTGATCGTCGGAGGGGTGGATACGGTGATCGAGAAGCTGACGTACTATACCGACGATCTGCATGCAGGTATGCTGGTTACGGGCGGCCACGTTGGCGCGATGCCCGACGAGGTGGTGCTACAAGGGCAGGAGCTGATGGCCAAAGAGGTGATGCCACACTTCCGCCCCAACCCGGCGGCGGAAGCGCATCTGGCGCCTTCACGAGAGGCGGAGGCTGGCTATGACAGCGGCATACGATAGGAGCTTGAGTCTTGAGACGCTGCGGGATCCACGCGTTCGCGCCAACCCGTATCCGTTCTATGCGCGATTGCGCTCGGAGGCGCCGCTGCATTGGGATGCGGCGGCGGGGATGGATGGCGGCTGGGTGCTGACACGCCACGCCGACGTGATGGCGGCGCTGCGCGACCCGCATGTCACCGCTGAGCGGCTGGAGCCGCCGCAGGGGACCGACTGGCTGCCGGAGGAATACCAGGCGGCGGCGCGGCAGGTCTTCCGGGCGATGCCACACCAGCTGCTCTTTCTCGATCCGCCGGACCACACGCGGCTGCGCGGGCTGATGAGCAAGGCGTTCACGCCGCGTCTGGTGGAGGCGCTGCGGCCACGCATCGTCGCGCTGGCGGATGAGCTGCTGGACCCCATCGAACGGGCGGGCCGCATGGATGTCATCGCTGAGCTGGCCTACCCCCTGCCAGCGATTGTGATCGCCGAGCTGTTGGGTGTGCCGCCGGAGGATCGCGCACAGTTCATCCGCTGGTCGTCGGATTTCGGCGGATTTCTAGACGGCTCCAATCTGACGATGGAGCAGGCGATGATGGCGCTTCAGGGTGTCTCCGATTTCATGGACTATTTCCGGAACATCATCGCGACTCGCCGCACCACGCCGCGCGACGATCTGTTGCAGGCGCTGTTGATCGCCCGCGAGCGCGATGACAAGCTGACTGAAGACGAGCTGCTGGCCAATCTGGTGCTGCTGCTGGCGGCGGGACATGGTACGACGACCCATCTGCTCGGCAATGGGTTGCTGGCGCTGCTGCGCAACCGAGAGCAGTATGAGCGCCTCGTCGCCGACCCCAATCTGGTCGTGACGGCGGTGTCCGAGCTGCTGCGCTACGATAGCCCGGTGCAGCTCACCGGGAGGCGAGTACGCGAGGACATCACTATCGGCGGCGCGACGATTGCGGCTGGCCAGCATTTCACGGCGCTTCTTGGGGCGGCGAACCACGACCCGGAGCAGTTCGACGACCCTGAGCGGCTGGATGTGGGCCGTCCGGAGAACCGGCATCTCTCGTTCGGCTTCGGTATTCACTTCTGCCTGGGTGCGCCGCTGGCGAAGCTGGAAGCGGAGATCGTGCTTGGTGCTATCGCGCGGCGCCTGCCGGGACTGCGACTGGCGCCCGACGCCGAAGAGCGTTTGGAGTGGAGACCGAGCATCGTCTTTCACGGTCTGGAGTCGCTGCCAGTGGTTTGCGCGTAGAAATGCTCCTCCCCGCGTACGCAACCGGCAGCGCGAGAAGGAGCGAAGGGGGTGCGACAGACGTTTTGCAGCGTAGGCTAGGACGAGTAGCGCGTGACCGAGATCGAGCTGTTCGGAAACGTGGGATTGACCTGGGTGTGCCAGAGCGTGCCATGAACGCCGCCGCTTGGTGTCACCAGGAACTGATCCTCCCCATCGGAAAGTTTCGAGTTGGATGCCACTGGTAACAGAGATTGACGGTGATGCGCAACAGCCAGGGACGCAACGACTCAGCATCTCGCAGTATGGACCACGACTGCCACGCTCGCGTGATGGCTTCTTGAGCGGCATCCTCAGCGTCCGCCGAGCCGACGAGCGCGGCGGCCACGCGGAGCATCGCGGGCACGAGCGGCGGCACCTGCTGGGCAAATCTCTCGGCGTCCGTCATCGGTGCCACGCCTTCGGGCTGCGCCACCCGCACGGATGGGCCTTCACCACGCATGGGAGTCTCGACCATTGCATCGCTACACCTTTCCTGCACTCGACACGTCAATACGTCTCTCTATCTACCGATGCAACGAAGTGACTCAGGTGTTCTGACCTCGTCATTCAGGAGAAAACGGAGCATGAGGGCGCGCTGCTGGTAAGTGTGATTGAGCGCGGTCGTTCGCTACGCTGTTGATGTGAGCTATCATTACTATCTGAGAGTCTTAGGCCGCTCTTTCGCATGGAGAGGTGGGAGCTGGAGGATGGTGTATGCGAAACCGATGGAATGACGAGGAGGCGGCGCGATACGCCGCTGACGGCGCGCTGGGGCTACGAGTATACACCTCGCGATTGCTTGGGAGCGATCCGTCGCTGGTGCTGCATGGCGGGGGCAACA
>DATGEP010000183.1:0-10727 GCA_035310125.1 Ktedonobacterales bacterium | reverse complement strand
GATTCCGGCAGAATCGGCAACCGCCTCGCCCGGTCACTCAGGTGGTGTAGGGGCGCCGCCAGATGCGCCTATCCTATCCGGGCCAACAATGTGAATCCTGATTTCCGGCAGAATCGGCAACCGCATCTCCCCTCGCCGCGCATGGAGAGGGGGTAGGGGGTGAGGTTCCCATCTCTGGGGGCTGCCATGAAAATTCGTATTTCGGCAGAATCGGCAATTCCTCTCCCTTGCTCAGCGGTCTCTCCGTTCCCCCCTCCGTGCCGCTTCGTGTGCTCCGTAGTGAAATCTCCTCTTCCGGCAGAATCGGCAACCGCCTCTCGTGGGGGCGTCCGCCGGACGCCCGGCGGCAACCACCATCTCAGATTCCGGCAGAATCGGCAACCGCTGATGGCCACCTCTACGACCCTCGCAGTGTGCTCACAACCGAAAAGGATCGCGCTCACAAAATGCTCGGTCGCTTTCGGCCACTTCCGCGATGACATGCTATACTCGACTGGGCGCCTACCTACTGGCTGCCCGCCGCGTCCCACCACCCGTAGAGGTAGCTCATGCACTCGCTCTCGAACATGTCGTCCGCCTGGATTCGTCCGGGCCTCCACATTCGCTCGCTCGATAGCGCTCTCTTCGACGTGGACGGCGTGCTCATAGATGTACGCCGCTCGTACCGTCTCGCCGTCATGGCCGGCACCGACCATCTCGTTCGCGTGGTCAACGGTCTCAGTGAAGCTCCCACGCCACTGCTTGCCCCCGAAGACCTCGCGGCCTTTAAGCTCGCCGGTGGCTTCAATAGCGACTGGGACCTCACACGGCTCCTCGCCGCCCTCTGGACCGCGCGCCTCCGCGAGTGGCGCGACCAGCCCGAAGCCGCGATATCGCTCGCTGAATGGGCGCGCCGGGCGACCGATGCGGCGCGCGCTGGGCACGGCGGGGTCGCCTGGATGCTCGCAACCTTCCCTGCCACCGCGATACCCGACGCGGACACGGCCCGCTGGGCGCACGACGAGTTCTATTGGGGCGCTGCGCTCGCTCATGAGCATTATGGCCACGAGCCGCGCTTCGCCCCCGACGCGCCCGGCCTCGTCCACAACGAGGTGCTGCTGCTCGACGAGACGTTGCTGCCCGCGCTGAGGGTACGCGGCATCACGCGCTTCGGTCTCATCACGGGCCGTGAGGGCGCCGAGGTCGGTTGGGCGGTGCGCCACATCTCTGGCGGCGCCGGCCTACCCGAAGGTGTGGCGCCCAGCGGGCCGTGGTACGACAGCGCTCATGGGCGCTCTCCCTTCGCCACTATCGTCCCCGCCACCATCTACGCCAAGCCCGATCCGAGCGCGCTCGTCTATGCCGTACAGGCGCTCGGCACGCGCGCTGGTCTCTTTGTCGGCGACAGCGCGGACGACCTCGATCTGGTGCTACGGTATGAGCGCGAATCCCGCACCACCGATTCCGCACTGCCGCCCATCCTCTCCGTCATGATCGCGACGGGTACGGCGGCGCGGACATACCGCGAACGCGGCGCCGACATCATCATCGAGCACATTCGCGACCTGCCAGCCGCGCTTGACCTGCTCGATGTCGCGGAACAGGAGCCAACGGGATGAGCGAGCGGGGCACGCCCGCGCAGTCGCAACCCGCCAGGCGCGACAGCGCCCCGGAAACAGGTAGCCCGCCGCGGCATGACCAACGTGCCGCTCACCGCAGACGTACTGCCTCAAGAGATTGCTGCCGTCATCAGACATGCAACGCTGGCGTGGCCGCTTGCCACCAGCGCCTGGGGCGCGAGAGAGGGCACGCCACCCCAGGCCGGAGTGGACGGAGGGCGCCCATTCCGCTCCCCCGCGCGAGGCTGCGCGGAAGTGCCAAAGACCGGCGACGGAGCACGGCATCTCGGGAGGTTCCCCAGCCCCCAGGGATACCGCTGGAGCGTCCCGTCGCTTTCGCAGCCAAGTATAGAATATATGTTCCATGTCTGTCAAGGGGCGCTTTGGCCTAGCCGCGCCCGTCCATCACGGTGCTACTATTGGAGGCGAGGCATACGATCAACTAGCACATCTCGAAAAGGAGCGCACCATGTCGGAGCAGGATACAGCGGCGCGGCAACCAGGTGAGCTGCGCGGGCAGGTGGCTATCGTGACGGGCGCGAGCAGCGGCATCGGCACCGCGATCACAGAGCAGCTAGTCGCGCGTGGCGTGCATGTGATGCTGGCGGCGCGGCGCGTCGAGCGGCTGCATGCGCTGGCGGAGCGGCTGCGCGGCGACGGCAACGGCAAGACCCAGGTAATCCAATGTGACGTCCGCAAAGTCGAAGATGTGCGGGCGACCGTGAAGCAGACGCTGGACCACTGGGGGAAGCTGGACATCCTGGTAGCCAATGCCGGCCTGGGGTATCGGGCGCCGGTGGTGGACGGCGACATCGAGCGCTGGCGCGTGATGCTCGACACCAACGTGTGGGGGCTGCTGCTGACGCTCAAGTACGGTTTGCCGTCCATGCTCGAGCGCGGTAGCGGGCAGGTCGTCGTGATGTCGTCCGTGGCCGGGCGCGTGCCCACGCCAGGCGGCAACGCATACTGTGGCACGAAAGCCGCCGCTACTGCCATCGCGGACTCTGTGCGCCAGGAGGTGGGGTCGAAGGGCATCCGAGTGATTGCCGTCGAGCCAGGCGTCGTCATTAGTGAGTTCCAGGAAGTGGCGCTCTACACACCCGACATCGTGGCGAATATGCTTAAGGGAGCCACGCCGCTACAGCCAAGTGATATCGCGAGAACGGTAGTGGCCGCACTGGAGATGCCAGGACATGTGGCGCTCAACGAGATCCTCATTCGCGCCACCGGGCAGGCACATCCATAACACTGTTCTAGCCTGTCGACGCCGTCCAGTGGTAGACTGTACCATGGGTTCGTATAGGTAGCGCGCGTTACAGAATGCTGGGTCCATAGGCGGGTGATATTCTTCCCGCGGCACGTACAACGGCGTACCATTCCGACAGAGGGAGATTTCCATCTCATGGCAGATATTGTTACCGACCAGCCCGCGCCGAGCGCGGTCCAGCCCAAGCGGCACAGTCCCCCGATGCCCCCCGCTACTGATCTCTACAATGTGGACTCGCTGTTGAGCGAGGAAGAGCGCATGGTGCGCGACACGGTGCGCGAGTTCGTGCGCGAGCGCGTGCTGCCGATCATCGGCGAGCACTTCGAGGAGGGCACCTTTCCCCGCGAGCTGATCGCCGAAGTCGCCCAGCTCGGCTTGCTCGGCATGCACATTCATGGCTACGGCTGCCCGGGCCTCAGCGCCGTCTGCTACGGCCTCGCCTGCCAGGAGCTGGAGTTCGGCGATAGCGGCCTGCGCTCGTTCGTCTCCGTGCAGGGGTCGCTCGCCATGTTCCCCATCTCCGCATTTGGGTCGGAGGAGCAGAAGCAGCACTGGCTGCCACGCATGGCGAAGGGCGAAGTCATTGGCTGCTTCGGGCTGACGGAGCCGGACTACGGGAGCAATCCCAACGGGATGGTGACCACCGCTCGCAAAGATGGCGACTCATACATCCTCAACGGCACGAAGATGTGGATCACCAACGGCGGCATCTCCGATCTGGCCGTCGTCTGGGCCAAGCTGGACGGCGACATTCGCGGCTTCCTGGTGGAGCGCGGCACGCCCGGCTTCACGACCAGCAATGTAAGCCACAAGCTCTCGTTGCGCGCCTCGATCACCTCCGAGCTGCACTTCGAGGAATGCCGTATCCCAGCCACGAACATCCTGCCGGGCGTGCGCGGGCTGCGCGGGCCGCTCTCGTGTCTGGATGAGGCGCGCTTCGGCATCGCGTGGGGCGCGAATGGCGCGGCGCGCGCCTGCTACGAGGCAGCGCTGGATTACTCCAAGACGCGCGTGCAGTTTGGCCGGCCCATCGGCGGCTTCCAGCTCACGCAGCGCAAGCTGGCCGATATGGCTACGGAGCTGGTGAAGGGCGAGCTGCTGGCGCTCCAGCTTGGCCGCCTCAAGGATCAGGGGCAGGCGCATCCAGTGCAGGTCTCGCTCGCCAAGCGCAACAACGTGCGTCAGGCGCTGAACACCGCCCGCGAGGCGCGCGGCGTGCTCGGCGCGAACGGCATCACGCTGGAGTATCCCGTCAGTCGCCACATGAACAACCTGGAGTCGGTCTACACCTACGAGGGCACCGACGACATCCATACGCTCATCTTGGGGCAGGCCATCACCGGCTTGAGCGCGTTCGAGTAATCCTTGCTCTCAGCTCGAGTCTGGTTGGCACCGGAGCCGCTCACGAGCGGCTCCGCGTTTGCCTCGATGTGCTACGGGCCGCCCTCCAGCTCGTAGACTACGTAGCAGGAGCCGCTGGGAACAAACAGGAGCGTGGTTGTCAGTCCAGAAGGACCTGCTTGGCCCATGATTGGGTATGCGCGGGAAAAGAGCGTCACGATCTGCCCCACTTGAGTCAGCGGCCACATGTTGAGGACGTGAAGCTTCTCTTCCGACCAGCACACGCGCTGGTGGACTTTGCACCAATCGGCGCCCGCACAGTACCCTGACGCCGCGTAGTCTCGTCCGCCGTAGTGGATACGAGAGGGCAGCCCATCCGCGCCGGGCAGCGCGTAGCCGAAGTGGTTCGCCGTCCATGGATTGAATCCGACAATGCCCGCCACCACGAGCAGAAGAACAATGACCGCCGCGACAATCGTGCGCCGCCGTCGCAGAATCGCTCGCATACCCTTGGTACCTCCCACTAGTCCTTGGCGTTGCTCAACTGTTCCATCAACGTAACGTGCATGGCGTGAAGAAGGTGACTTGAGCCTTCGCCGCCGTGCGCCAGATGTCTTGAGACTGGCATGACCTGTGCTGCCACCACCACTATCCTGCGCCCCGCGCCGATCGTCGCGTCGCGATTTGGCGGCGCCGGGGATGCCAGGGTGGCTCAGACAGCGCAAGTAACCTCAGATGGACATCCGGAAGGATGGACTGTCGTGATTAAGGAGCAAAACCATGGCAAGCGCGCCTACCCGGCCAGCCGGCCAGCAGCATACTGCGCGTGACGGCGCCCGCGCTCGCATTCCCACGTTTCCCGCGCCAAAACAGCTCGCCGTTCCTACCGATCTGAAGCCCAATGAGGCACAGGCGGTTGTGGAGGCCGTCAACCCGCTCATCGCCGATGCCTTCGCACTGTATGCCAAAACCAAGAACTATCACTGGCACCTTTCCGGCTCACACTTCCGCGACTTTCACCTCCTGCTGGACGAGCATGCCGATGCGATCTTCGACGCGGTTGATCCGCTGGCCGAGCGCGTACGGCGTATCGGCGGCACGACGCTGCGCAGTATCACGCACGTCAGCCAGCTTCAGACCATCGCGGACGACAACGATGAGTTTGTGCCGCCAGCTGAGATGATGCGCCGGTTGCTGGCAGATAACCAGCACATCGCGGAGGCCCAACGCGGTGCCATCGAGATCTGCGAGCGCAACCGCGACTCCGTGACGGCCAATCTGCTTCAGGAGGTGCTCGATCAGACCGAGAAGCGAATCTGGTTCCTGTTCGAGATCGTTCAGGGGGCTGGCAACACGGACTAACGGCATTCAAGAATAGGTTGTCCGCCGCTCCTTGCGGATGACGAAGCGAGTGGCGTACTCCTCGTCAGAGAGCGACACGATCTTGTTATCCACGAGGTCAGTGGTGAGCGCGGCGGCCTGCATGCGCTCCCAGGTGAGGGGAATGCCCCGCCGCGCTGCCGCGCGTTTGTTCGGCAGCACCGCCCAGACGGCGCCCGCCGGCACGATAGCGCGCTCCAACGCGGCGAAGCGCTCAGCCAGCCCTTCCGGCGCTGCCACCCAGACGAACACCTGATCGAAGGGGGTCGTGCCAGGCGTGGCGGAGATCGTCACACCGGGCGGGCATATATCGCGGATCAACGCCTCCGACGCGACGGGTGCGTCGAGTACGCAGAGCGCCTGCCCGGGCGTGATGCCGAGCTTGCGCGCGAGATCGGACATGTGGATAGCCCTCATATGGCTTGATACTGGCCGCAGTCTACCAGAAATTGCATCATCGCGGTACGTATGCCAGCACCTGGACACCCCGCATATCCCCTGGCATGGAACCAGCGCACCGTTATGCATGCCGCTCACATGTAGATGCAAAGACGACATGCATAGCCATAATAAGCGAATGGAATTCTGGAGGAACGTGGGATCATGGCAGGCACGGTGCTCATCTGGATTATCGCGGGCGTCCTCGGCAGCATACTGGCAGGGAGTCTGCTGGGCGACGTGGCATTTACGCTGGTGAGTGAAACTCTGCTTGGTATGGTAGCTGGCCTGCTCGGCGGCGCCATCGTCGTCATGTTCGACGGCGTCTTCGCGCCGCACATTGCACTGGCGAGCGGAGCGGTGGCATTTCTCGCCGGGCTGCTACAGATTGTCGCGATCTATCTCGTCAACGATGGCCGGCGACCCGCGCGCTGGTAGTGCGGCCCGCGTGGCATACGGTATATGCCTCCTTGTGCTAAAGTATCGCCAGCGGATCCATAGGCACGCAAAGAGCACTTTCGGCGCTCCCGGCAGAGAGGTGTCGGTCATGGCAGAGTTATCCCCAACTCCGGCGCGGCACGACGAGAATGGTGAGCTTCCGCCCCAACACCGCCACGATACTGAGCATAGCCATGTTTCCGCAGACCATTTCGCGACTAGCACGCGCGAAGGCTTGCGTGTCGTCGCTATCGCCACCGCTGGTATGTTCATCGTCGCCGCCGTCGAATTCAGCTTTTTCGCTATCAGCCACAGCGCGGGCCTCCTCTCGGACGCCCTGCACAACATGGGCGACGTACTCACGACCGTGGCGATCTGGGCGGCGTTTCTCGTCGCGCGCCGGCCCGCCAACACCCGCTACACCTATGGATATACCCGCGCCGAAGACCTCGCGGGCGCATTCATCACGCTGGTGATCGTGGCCAGCGCGCTCGCCGCCGCCTGGGAATCATACATTCACCTGATCTCGAACAACCGCCCGACGCAGATTGGCTGGGGCATCGCCGCCGCACTCTTCGGCTTCATGGGCAATGAGGTGCTGGCGCAGTACAAAATCGCTCAGGGGAAGCGGCTAAATAGCGAGCCGCTCATCGCCGACGGCCAGCACTCCCGCACGGATGGGTTGACCTCGCTGGCCGCCGCCGCCGGCCTTGGACTGACACTCGCTGGCGTTCCGCATGCCGATCCCGTTGCCGGTCTGCTCATCTCCGTCGCCATCCTCTACATTCTCGTGGAGATCGGGCGCGATGTCTTCCGGCGCCTCATGGATGCGGTGGATCCCTCGGTAATCGAGCAGATTCGCGAGCAGGCGCTGGCGGTGCCTGGCGTGCGCGAGCTGACCGAAGTGCGCGCACGGTGGGGCGGACGTCGGCTCTTCATTGCCTTTAATATTGGCGCTGATGCGGCCCTGTCACTTGCGGAGGCGCACGCCATCGCCGAGCGCGCGCGCCAGGAAGTGCTGACACACGTCCGCGGCGCGGCCATTGTAGATATTCACGTAGACCCCGTCGGCATGCCGCCCGACGAAGATCCGCACGCCTGGATGCACGACGACCACCACGACCACCAGCACGATGGGCATGAGCAGGGTAAATAGCGCTAACTGTGAGCCTGATCACAGCGGGCGCGCCGCTCCAATGACGAAAATACGTCAGTGCATATTTCCCTGGACAGCTGCGGATTCCCAACTGAAGTCTGGAGTGCCGCGACTTTCGGGGGAGGCAAGTTATTCTCGACGTAAAAAGACGCTGGAAGCCGCGTGCACGCTTCGGGCGCTCCGAAGCCGTTATTCAGAGCATTATCGCCGCCCACGCGCGCTTCGTTGGAGCGTACCGATACCCATAGATGGCTGGCTGATCCAGGTTCCAGGCGTCATCCTTCAGCCTTGCTTCAGCTTTCACATGGGTTCTTTTCAGAGTGTCGCGGTATAACACACATAGCGGCTCTTGAGAACCGCTGGCAGGGAGTGGAGAGCTGATATGACCGCACTGAGCTTGATACCGTGGATTGTCGCCGGAGTGGCGGCATGGGTTGCCGCTCGCCGGATCGCTCGCGTACGCGCGGCGGTGGCGCCGGCATACATCAAACCCACCAGACGTCGCGCACGCGAGGTGTGACCTTCGACACTGTTCGCCCTCCATCTTACCTGATAGGATTCGTACAGGGGGCGTGGACAGACAAACGAGGTCGCAACCTTCATGCGTCTGCCGCGTAGATTGTCTATGAGCGCGTACCGGTTACATTGGCAGGTGACGCGCTCGACTCGCCCGGCTGCTCATCCAGCATCTGCTCGCCAGCCCTTTAAACCGGACCGGCTCGCACTTTTCGGCCAGGGCGGAAGAAGGAGGAACCGGGTGGGTACAGGTGGTGCCGCGCTAGTCGCCGGCAAAGCCGCCAGCCATCGCTCGGCCGCGCCAGCGAGCCGAGTCGCCGAGGGGACCGGCGCTATTCAGACCGTGGATATGCAGGAGGACGTCACGCTCGTCCGCAGAACGCTCGCGGGCGATCAGCAGGCGTTCGCCAATCTGGTCGAAAAATACAAAGACTCCGTCTTCAATGTCGCCTATCGTATGCTTGGCAACGCCACTGAGGCGGAAGACGTAGCCCAGGAAACCTTTGTGCGCGCGTATACGCAGCTGCGCACCTATAAAGACTCGCACCGCTTCAGCACATGGCTGCTATCCATTGCCTCGCACCTCTCCATTGACCAGCTCCGCCGCCGCCGTTTCCTCGCCTTGCCGCTGGAGAACGTGCCACTGCTCGAATGGATCGCGGATGCCAGTCGTGGTCCCGAGGAGTCCGCGCTCGCAGTAGAGACGTCGGATGAGATGCAGCGCGTGTTGAGCGTGCTGCCCGCCAAGTATCGCGCGGTACTGGTGCTTCGCTATTGGCATGATCTCTCGTATGAGGAGATTGCCGACGCCCTGCATCTGACGCCGCCGCTCGTCAAAGCGCGCCTTCATCGCGCGCGAGAGCTTGTCGCGCGCGCGATGAAGGCAACCGGCGTAGATTTGCGACTCGCCGGTGCGGACTCCCAGCAACCAGAGCCGCAGTCGTCTCGCCAGGGAGGCCGCAGTGAGGTGGAATCAGAATAGAACGACCGATCCTCTCATCACTGGTCGTACAGACGAGAGGAATAGAGCCGCCCGGAGTGCCCGATATGGCATGCGGCAGATGCTGCCACCGGTCGCGGTACCGTCTCTGCGCGCTCCGCTTATCGTGCCTGACGACGAGGAGTGGCTGGTAGATGATTGGCTGAAGGTGGCCAGTCAACCCAGGTCATGCACACGGGCCACACCACCTGGCGACTTTACCGCGCGCGTGATGGCACGCCTCGAAACCAGCGCGACCGTCGCGCCCCAGCCGCCCGCGCGTCGGCGCGCGACGATTGTCGAGCACCTTTGCGTCGTCGGCGGCGTCTTTGGCCTGTCCATTTTGTTGGTCGCCGCCACGTGTATCATTACTGCGCTACTCGCGCCCAAGGCCGTCTTTATCGCGCTCCATTTCCTGGTTGGCGGGCTTGTCTTCGTGCTGGTACTGCTTGGTCCGCTTGTTGACGCGCTGACCGCGCTGGCCGGCAGTCCATCTCTGATATTCGCGTTCCTCGTGTGCATTGGCGGCGCGCTCGCCCTCTGGTCCCGTTTCCTCCGCCCAGCGGTGCGCCTCACTGGAGAGGCGTGAGCCGCTATGCCAGTCTCTCCTTGCCCGGCGCGATCTTCCGCACCAGACCGACCTACGACGCATCGGCGCCCCACACCGCGGTGGCACCTCGTCCCTATGATCCTTTTCGTCACCTTTGCCACGCTGGCCGCCGTTTTCTTTGGCGGCCTGTTCGCGCTCTCGCATGGATTGGTCGCGCTGCCTGGCGCTCCACAAAGTCTTTCCAGCGTCTCTGCTGTGCCTGGCACAGCGAAGCTACTCACGCAGCCCGGCGTCTACGCCGGGCCTGTCTCAGGCGCGGCCCTTGCGGCTGCTGGGTGCGCGAGCGGCGACCGCACGGTGTGGGGCGATAGCTTGACGGTTCGCGGTTCCGATCAAATCTGTGGCAACGTGGATGTCTACGGGGGTAGCGCTATCGTCAATGGCGGCGTGACCGGCAACGTCACCGTAGTGGGTGGCAGCGCCATTGTGAACGGCGCGGTAACCGGTAACGTAACTGCCGTAGGCGGGAATATCATACTTGGCGCCAGCGCGGACGTCGGCGGGAATGTGGACGCGCTCGGCGGAGATGTACGCAAAGCACCCACAGCGATTGTTGGTGGCAATATCGAGCATGGCTACGTATTCCACGGTGTCTCGCCCCTCTCGTGGCTCGGTTTCACCGGGGGATTCGTCATCCACTGGTGGAATATGCTGTTCTGGGGACTGGCGGGCGCGCTCGCCGCGATCTTCTTCCCCCACCAGCTACGCACCGTGCGCTCGGTAGTGCGCCGCGCGCCAGTGATGAGCTTCGTTGCGGGACTTGCCACGCTCGTCATCGGGGTCGTCGTGGCGCTGGTGCTGTTCATTACCTGTATCGGCATCCCCGTTGCGCTGGTGCTGGGTATCGCAATGTGGCTGGCCTGGGTACTCGGGACAGTGGCCATCGGCCTCTGGATCGGCGAAGGATTGTTCCGGCTCAGTGGCTCACCTGATCGCTCGCCGGTTCTCGCCTCAGTCATGGGCGTTCTACTGCTCACCGTCTGCGAATCGGTGCCCTGTGTGGG
>DATGEP010000182.1:0-7723 GCA_035310125.1 Ktedonobacterales bacterium | reverse complement strand
CCAAGGCGGGCTAGCGTCAGAAAGCTGCCACGTTCCCAGCGCAACTCTCGAGAGGTCGACAGACTTGCCTCGAACATCGTCTGGGCCGCCGGATAATCCCGGTGCGCGGCGCGTATCTGACCGAGGATGCGTTGCGCGTTGCTCACGCCGATGCTCCACCCGGACATCGCCGAGCGCACCAGCGCCGCCTCGGCTTGTGCGGCCGCTTCGTCAGACTCATCGAAGGCGACGTCGGCTAACGCGTTCAGGCAGTTCACTTCAGCCACCGCCTCGCCGCTGGCTCGTCCAGCAAGCGCGCCTTGCGTGAGCGACTCACGCGCCGACCGGTATTCACCGCGTAAGCGCGCGAGCTGGCCCAATCCGAACAGTGCCCAACTCTCATTCCGACGATCCTGCGATTCGCGCCAGATTGAGAGCGCCTCCCTGTCAAGCGACTCTGCTGCACTGTAGTTCCCACAGTTGAGCTGGAGGCTCGCAAGAACATAGAGACATCTGGCGCGTCCGCCCGTCCGCGCCTCCGCCATTGGCAACGCCAGAATGCGGTGGAGCCAATCCTCGCCCTCGGAGAAGTACCCGCGCAGCAGCCAGAAGCGGCCCAGCGCGCCAGCCAAGCGCTGCGCCCGGTCCACGTCGTGATGTTCCACCAGGTACCGCAGCGCGCTTCGAGTGTTGTCGTGCTCGCGCTCCAGATGATCCAGGGCAGCGCGTCCCGTGCTGCCCAGGAGCTCGGGCTCGAGGCGCTCGGCGAGAGCTAAGATGAACCGCGCATGGCATTCGAGGATTGCCGCGGTCTCCCCCCGCTCGTCGAGGCGCTCACGTCCGTACTGGCGCACCGTCTCCAGCATTCGGTAGCGGAGCGCATCATCGGTGCGCCGCTCGGCGAGCGCCAGCGACTTGTCGACGAGCCTGGCGAGCGAGTCCAGCACATGTGTGGCCATGAGACGCTCAGCGCCAGCCGGGAGCGCCGCATCCGCTAGATCAGCACAGACCGATTCCGCTTCGTTCAGATCCCAGCTACCGATAAACACGGATAGACGGTCGAACAGAAGTCGCTCCGCCGGCGACAGCATGGCGTAACTCCAGTCCAGAGTGAGCCGGAGCGTTTGCTGGCGGCGGTGAGCAACTCGACTGCCTCGCACCAACAACCGAAGTGCAAGATCCAATCGGTCGGCAATCTGTTGAAGGGACAGCACCGGAAGGCAGGCGGCGGCCAACTCGAGCGCCAGCGGGAGGCCATCAAGCTGCCGACACACTCGTTCAATATGCGCTGCATTTTCGTCGGTGAGTGTGAATTCGGGTATAAGTGCACGCGCACGGTCGATGAATAGCACGGCTGCATCGGTCCGAGCCACGTCCTCCACAGTTGACTTGCGCCCGACTTCCGGCAGACCCATTGAGGGAACGCGCCAGATGGTCTCGCCGCCGATAGCCAGCGGCTCGCGACTTGTGGCCACGATCCGAAGGCCCGGGCACGTCTGGAGCAAGCGGTTCGCCAGGTCGGCCGCCGCACTGATGAGGTGCTCGCAGTTATCCAGAACCAGTAGAACCCGACGCGCAGCAATCGTCGCTACGAGCGTTTCAAACGGAGCCTCGCCTGGCCTCTCAGCGATACCGAGCGAGGCTGCCACGCTGTGCGCCATGAGGTGTCCCTCCTCGAGGAAAGCAAGCTCGACAAACGCCACCGCTTCTTGGCTGCTGATCCGGACCGTGTAGGCGGCTTCCATGGCCAGCCTGGTCTTCCCAATTCCACCGGGCCCGGTAATTGTAAAAAGCCGCGTGGTCTCGAGCAGTTGCCGGATGTGCCGTAACTCTTGCTCGCGTCCGACAAAGCGCGTAAGCGCGACCGGCACGTCGCCAACGAGTGCTCGGGGCGCGGTGGCGCGGCGCGGACTTTGCTGCGCGCGACCGACCGCGAGGAGAGCTGCGGTATCAGCCTCTCCGAGCTCGAGCGCCTGAGCCAGCCGGCGCACCGTATCGCGCTGTGGGGCCCGGTGCGTGCCGCGTTCGAGATCACTGAGGCCGCGCACGCTTACACCTGCGCGCTGGGCCAGTTCCTCCTGCGTAAACCGAGCCTCGACGCGATGGCGACGCAGCAACTCCCCAAAATCATCCTCGCCATTATCAGGCATCTTCTCACTCATCCTATGTCGTAACCAGCCGCAAGTATGCAGGCCAGCGTGCGTGGCGTTGTGCCGATTGTGCATGGCGACCCGATACCTGCTTACTCGGTGCTTCGCGCCAACCGTCGTTGAGCCCACCGACGCCCATCTCGCCAGTGTCAACTGGCAAATGACAGACGATCAGAGAGACTTCAAGCACTTCGGCTTGGAAATAGACTGCCGGCGGTTCGAGCGCGCGGGCACGCTGTTGAACGAAGCCCTTCAAGAGTCCATGGACCTAGCTGATCAGCGGATGGTTGCCCGCTGTTTGGAGCGACTGTCCTACCTGGCAGCCGCCCAGGGTTGATCCGAGCTCGCGGTCCGGCTTGGTGCCGCGGCTGGTGCGATACGAACCAGGGCCCAACAGCCGCGTTCACCTGTCGAGGCCCGAACATTAGCCGGCTGGCTTGCACCATTCGAACACCGGCTTGAACCAGCTGTGCTGGAGCAGGCGCGTCGGGATGGCGCGGACATGCCCCAGGAAACCGTGCTGACGTGCGCGCTTGACGCGATCAGAATCCACGGCGGCCCCGCCGCCGCGAACGGGCCAGACACTGAGCCCGCGCCACTGGGCCAGCTCAGCCAACGCGAGCGCGAGGTGGCGGTGCTCGTCGCTCGTGGCCTGAGTAATCCGCGGATCGCAGCCGAGCTGATCATCGGCGAGCGTACCGTCCAGAGCCACGTCAGCAACATTCTCAACAAGCTCGGATTGTCCTCACGGGTCCAGGTAGCACGCCTGGTGGCCAACTACGGGCCAGGCAGGGGACAGCACGATCCGTAGGTGCTCTCCGCCGGTTGGCGGATGCGCCCGTGGCGCGTCCAGGTCCAGGCTTGGCGCATGTTGCACAACGACAGCGTTCGAGAACCCGGTCCTAAGCGTCTCCCGGTCCTCACCACGACACCGTGTTCTGAGTTCGTTCCCGAGCTATTCGCGCCGGACGCGATTGACCACGATACTCGAGCCTTCAATGCCAACTTGGCGAGGAAACTCGCAGACATTCCGCCCCACTCTTCACAGCCCGCGTCCGCGCTGCGCGAGGCCCAGGAGTCGGGCCGCGGCATCTTCGGCCCACTTGTGTTCAGTGATATGGCGGTCAACCGCACGATTCCGGGTCCGAGTGGGCCGTTGACTATCCGCGCGTTCGTGCCAGCGACGGTGAAAGGCGTATACCTGCACCTGCACGGCGGCGGATTTGTACTCGGCGGTGCACATCACCAGGACCGACAACTGGAGGCGCTGGCCACACGTGCGGAGGTGGTTGTTGTCAGTCTGGCCTACCGACTGGCCCCAGAGCATCCCTATCCCGCTGGACCCGACGATTGCGAAGCCACGGCTGTGTGGCTGACGCTGCACGCCCAATCGGAGTTCGGCTCGACGCGTCTGTTGATCGGCGGTCCATCGGCCGGCGCGTGTCTTGCTGTGGTCACGCTGCTCCGCTTGCGCGACAAGCACCAGCTTCGCAGCTTTAGCCGAGCAAACCTTGCGTTCGGTGTGTACGACCTGGCGATGACACCGAGCGCCCGACGAGCTACTGACACACTGGTAGTGAACACGAGTGATTTCGAATGGCTTGTGGATCAGTTCGGCGTACGCGGGATAGAACGCGAGCCTGATGTCTCGCCAATCTGGGCAGACCTGCACGATCTTCCACCGGCCCTGTTCACGATCGGGACTCTCGATCCGCTGATCGACGACACATTGTTCATGCACGCACGTTGGATTGCAGCTGGCAATCCTGCCAGGCTGGCCATCTATCCCGGCGGCGTGCACGGGTTTTCAGGGTTTCCGACCGCCCTCGGGCTTCAGGCCACCGAGCGGATGATCGAATTCTTGAGCTAACCGTACCGGAACGCCGTGCATATCGTCCCGCGCGCACCGTAGCGTGTTGCGAGCAGCGTTGTTTGGCGAAGCTTTGGCTGGATTGGGTCGAAAGGCGTCGGCAGGAGTCGACGATGATGCTGGTGGCGGCGCGCCAGCGCGGCGGCAGTTTGTGCAGCGGCCGCTCAGGCCGTGCGTCGCAACCTACGCACCGGCTTAAGTACCTCGGATCATCCAGCGTCAGCAGCGCTCTCATCAGCGCTCCAACGATTCCAATGTGTACGTTCGGTAGCGGGGGCACGTTGAGCCGGCTTGAAGTCGGCCCCGCTGAAGTACGCCACTGCCAGGAGCGTGGCCTGGGTTAGCCCCTCCGGAAGTTCCAAAACCTGCGCCATCTCTTGCTCGAGGTGCTGAATGTGTTGGGTGGTCATAACCGACCCCAGCCCGCGAGCCCGTAGTGCCAACATCAGCGACCAGACCGCAGGAAAGATCGACCCGTAGAGGGATGCCTGAGCCCCGGGTCCCGCCTGCTCGACCCGTCCCTCGACGCACGCCAGGATCAACACCGGCACCTGGTGCATGTGAGCTACGAGATAGCCGCCAGAGCGGAACATGCGTTGCTGCGCTGCAAAGTTGGGATCCTCCGCGGTCAAGTGGAGTTGGGACAGATACGGGTCGTGCGGTAGGGCCCCCGAACGGTGACCCTCGCCGGCCTTTCGATAAAGCGCACCCACTGCCGCACGCTGCCGTGGATCCGTGACCACCACGAAGTGCCGTGTCTCACCATTGAGACCTAAGGGTGCTTGCAGCGCGATCTCAAGGCACCGCTCGATGACCTGACGCTCGACAGGCCTCGTCAGGTCCAAGCGCTGGCGGACGGCGCGAGTGGTCGTCAGGATGTGGTCGACACTCATCAAATCGACGCTGTTCGGGTCCAATTCACTCCCCCCTGATCTTGCTTCACCCAGGCTACCGGGAGCCCGCCGTCGACGTCGCTAAGGATCTGGCGGACTGTACGACCAGGAACAGCTGTACGCGCGATTATGGTCGATTGTGAGAAGCAGTCCGTCCCATTCGTGACGGCGCTGAGGCGCGGCAATTTCATGCGATCCGTTCCGATCGAAGGCGCAGCACACCATTGGATGTGCCAACCGTTCGACGAACCACACAGCGATACATTTTTTCTGGCGCCGGCGCTCTTGCGTTTTCTTACAGAGCGCCTCTAGTCACGGATGAGTTCGGCCACGGCCTTCTTGGCGCACTCGTCGTCAACAAGCGCCTTACCAGCGGTAGCCGCCGCGATGAGCGCGGCAATTGCGGCGTTGTTGAGCGCGCGCGGTAAGCCGAGGCTCACCTTGTGCAGCCGAGCGACAGCGTCGTCAGCGAACAGCGGATCGGTCCTGCCCACGAGCGTCAGGTGGTGGCGGAGGTATTGGGTGGCCTCAGCGAGTCCATTGGTGCGAGCTGGTAGCCAGCGGCAGCCCATCCAGCCGATGGCATAACTGCAATACGGCTGGCATGTCCTCGACCAGCGTCGTGGCGTTGTGCGCGCGGGCACTCTCGAGGAACAGCTGCGCGGCTTCTTCAGCTTCGAGGGGCTTGAGACGCCATACGAGCTCTCCTTCCACGCCGAGTGGCTCGCGGCTTGTAGCCATGACCCGCGCGCCGCGGCAACGTTGGCTTAGCGTCCACACTACTAGCAGGCCGTTGAACTGGGGTGAACTGGGGTGAACTGGGGTGGATTTGGCGAGAATCAGAGCGGTAGTGGGGTAAAGGAAAGGGTGATGTGGCGATGAGCGGACTGGCGTGCTTCGGCCAGCACGCGCGTGGCCTTCGCGATTACGCCTCATGCCAGGGCCGGCTGGGTGGTCAGACGCACCAGGCGCACGAGGTTGTACGCGGCGGCCACCAGATAGCCGGCGAAGTCGACGCGTTCCAGGCCACGGTAGCGTGTCTTGCGGAAGCCACCCACCGTTTTCATCCAGCCGAAGATTTCTTCGATGCGTTTGCGGACCTTCTGACTGGCGACGTAACCAGGTCCGCGGGTGGTCCGTCCATCCACGGCGCTGCGACGGCCACTGGTGTTCTGCGCGACGTGCGGTGTAACGCCGCGGGCGCGCAATGTCTGCACACACTCACGCGTGTCGTAGCCCTTGTCGGCGCCAAGCGTCTTCGGATGAAAGCCGCGCACGCGTGCGTCGTCGATTAGCAGTGGGAGCACCTCTCGTTCAGCCGTACCGGTGGCCGTCGTGACCTGGAAATCCACCAGCAAGCCGTGCCGATTCTCCATCAGTGCTTGGCCCATGTAACTCAGGCGAGCTTCCTTGCCCGGACCTTTGCGACACAGCCGCGCATCGGGATCGGTCGTGCTCTGGTGGGTGGCATTCGATCGCTTCTGGCCGTGGAAGTCGACCCAGCGATTGCTCGGACTGCCGCCATCCGGACGCGGAGGCGACGGTGGCTCGTCCTTGGGCCGAAAGCTCTTGAGACTGGCGGCTGCCTCGATGAGCGTGCCATCCACGCTGAAGTGCTCATCGCTCAGCAGGTGCAGCCGATCGGCCTGGAGCACGACCGCATCGAAGAACTCACGGCTGACACGGTGGCGGAGCAATCGCGCACGGTTCTTCGTAAACGTACTGTGGTCGAAGCTGGGCTCGAGCATGTCCATATCGAGGAACCAGCGGAACAGCAGGTGGTACGTCAATTCCTCGCAGAACGCGCGTTCGCTGCGCACCGAATACAAACTGATCAGTAGACTCGCCTTGAGCAGCCGTTCGGGCGGAATGGAGGCACGACCTTGACCAGCGGCGGCGTACATCTCATCGAACAACGGCGACAGCTCGAGCAGCGCCGCGTCGGCGAAGCGCTTGATCGTTCGCAACGGATGGTCCGTCGGGATCAGCGTCTCGGGATCGATGAACGCCAACATACTGGCCTGCTTCTTGGTCCGTCCGCGCACGGCGACCACCTCACTGCAAGATGGTCCCACCGTATCTGCCCCACCCACTTAACCGGAAGAGTCAGAGTGCGCCGGAGTGGGCGCATTTCAACAGACTGCTAGTGCGAGAGGAACTGCGCGGCGGGTGCGCGAGCCTGCGGATTGCCGCAAATAGGGATCATCGCGCTTGCTGCATTGGCATCCCAAGCGGATACCCTCCAGACAGGGGATGCGACGAATGAAGCTGGCAATGCTGGCAGGCGCAATGTGCACGTTTGGACTATCCGCTGACCCAGGGCTCGCAGACCCGGGCTGTTTGGAAACGCAATGTAGTGAAGAGTTCATGCAGGTGAGCGCCAATCAAGCGGTATGCGAGTTGAGCTATGGGGCACTCGATTCCACAACTCAGGGGCTGTACCCGCACATCGTCGTCTTTGTCTTTGCTCCCTTCGTCGGCGGGACCCAAACGGGGCAAGCACCAACGCCGACACCTCGGCACTATCAGGAGGTTTACGCCTTCTGCGCTGCGCTCCTATGACCGCATGCGCGCGCATCCGAGCCCTTCCCGTCAGGATGCACAACCTGCGCCGACGACCGCTGTGTCATGCCGTTAGGCGGCGTGGTGCGTGCGCAAAAGCTGGCGCACGAGATCCTTGGCTTTGCCGCCGGCTATCGCGTATCGCTAACGGCCGGGCAGTACCTTCTGGACAACCTCGCGGGCGACGACGATAGCCATCGGCTGTGCGAACAGGCCGACGTCCTGGCGCAGCGCGTTCCATTCGGGTGATTGGCGGGCCGTTTGCAGCG
>DATGEP010000181.1:0-2316 GCA_035310125.1 Ktedonobacterales bacterium | reverse complement strand
GGCGTGCAGAAGATGTGCGCGTCGTTGAGCGTCATTGCCCGCACGCGCGAGAGGCCCGCCAGCTCGCCCGATTTCTCCAGCCGGTACATCGTGCCCAGCTCCGCGATGCGGATCGGCAGGTCACGGTATGAGCGCATTTTGGACTTGTAGATTTGGATATGGTGCGGGCAGTTCATGGGCCGCAGCACCAGCTCCTCGCCGCTTTCCATCTCCATCGGCGGGTACATTGTATCGTGGTAATGCTCCCAATGCCCCGATGTTTTGTACAGCTCAAGCTTGGCGAGATGCGGCGTGTACACGTGCTGGTAGCCCTGCTCGCGCTCTTTGGCGAGAATATACTCCTCTAGGAGTCGCCGCACCGTCGCCCCTTTGGGCAGCCAGAGCGGCAGTCCGGCGCCAATCTCATCGCTCACCATGAAAAGCTCGAGCTCTTTACCGATGCGGCGGTGATCTCGTCGCTTCGCCTCCTCCAGCCGTTCCAGGTACGCGTCCAGCTCATCTTGGGAGAACCAGGCCGTGCCATAGAGTCGCTGGAGCATCGGGCGCTTCTCATCGCCGCGCCAGTACGCCCCAGCTACCCGCATCAGCTTCAACGGACCTATCTGCCCCGTGGCCTCCACATGCTGGCCGCGACACAGATCCAGAAACGGCCCTTGCACTTCGATGCCGACCGTGGCCTCAGGGAGATCCTCGATCAGCTCTACCTTGTATGGCTGGTCATGCGCGCGGAAGTAGTCCAGCGCCTGCTCACGGGACCACTCACTGTGGACGAATGGGTGATTGGCCGCGATGCTTTGCCGCATGCGTGCCTCGATGGCCGGAAAATCGTCCGGCGTCAGGGCGCGCGGCAGCTCCATATCATAGTAGAAGCCATCCTCGATGGCGGGACCGATGGCGAACTTCGCGCCAGGAAAAAGATCCTGGATGGCCTCGGCCATGACATGCGCGGCGCTATGGCGCATCCGCTGGATCGGCGTATATGTTTTCGTCTGGTCGAGCTCATTCTCGGCGGATACGTTGTCGGGCATGGGTCGTCTCGTCCTTTCTGGTGCAGTGCCGTGACATGCAGGGATACTCAGGCGGATAATGTCGGCCTCTGCCGGAGGCCCGCATTATCCGATTGGTGGGTTATTTCACTATCCTGGCGGCCTCCATCGCCTGTTAGACTCGGCGTTGTTTCGACCGACCTGTTGATCTCGCCTCTCGTCTACCAATTCGATGAGTGCCCGGCAGTGCGCCAGTCGCGCCTGCGCATCGGGTGCCCGTAGCGCCAGCCGCAGCCGCCAGCTCACCAGTGGCGCCTCACGCTCGATGCGTGCGACCATCCCTCCTGGCACGGCGGCTTCCAGCGGCTTACCTTGCTCCCACTCGTGGACAATGCGATTCAGCAGACCGTCCAGCAACAGCGCCGCCTCGTCTGGTTGGCTCTCGATCAACCGCCCCGCCTCGTCGCAGATGCGTGACAATTTGCCCAGGCGCCCAACCGGATCGAGCATGTGCTCGCCAGCCATTTTATCAATCAGCATCATGGTGTCTTTCTCGCTTTCGCTCATACCTCCGTGGAGCGCGGACTTCCCGCGCTCGGCACGCGTCCATTCATCTATGGGCGCGCGGTGGCGGCGCCGGTGGTGAGCCGGCGAGCGAGTTGACCTCCATGATGCTGTTGAGAAAATCGGTGCGCCATGTCGTGTGTGCGCCATTCTGGGCGCCAGGTCGCGCCCAACAAAAAATGCCCGCTCATCCCATGGGACGAGGAGGCATTACATCTCTCGTGGTTCCACCCACCTGCCGCGCAAGCTTCCGCTGGCGCACGTGGCGCCGCACGTGAGCTCCACGCGCTTCATTGATGGCCGGTAACGGGGCCGACCGCGACAGCCTACCTCAGCGCGATATCTCCGCGCCGTCTTGGTGTCGGGCTGGCGGGTGGTTTTCGCCGTCGCGTGCTCCGACGATGGCTCTCACCAGTGCGCCATCGCTCGCTGTCGGTCCGCGGCAGTTACTCGTCCCGCTCTACGCCAGTTCTGTCTGTACTCCCAGTCAGTATAGCACATACAGCGGGGAAACGGGGCAAAAGCGCCCCAATAAGGCGCCCCACCCTTCCTATAGTCGTGAACTACGTGCAGGCTGTGTGGTGCCGGGCTTCGTATAGCCGTAGCCTACGGAAACTCAACTCTCCGATAGATGCCGAGTGCAGCAGCTTCGATGATGTACAAGCTGTAACTCGGCCGAGTGCGGACCTTTACAGGCTCCCCGAATACACCATCAGCCCGCCATCTACGAACAGCGTTGTGCCCGTAACATAGCTGGCCTCGTCGG
>DATGEP010000180.1:0-15859 GCA_035310125.1 Ktedonobacterales bacterium | reverse complement strand
AGGATGCGGCCAAGGACACGGCGGGACCGCACCCCCGGTTCCACCGTGTCGCTCTGCGCCCGCTCCACTTCCCGGTGGTCGCTAGCTGCGCCGCGTGCGCCTCCCATAGGGAGCGGGGAGGTGCGGTTGCCGTTTTTGCCGGAATCCGATGAAGATCCAGCGGTGAGCGAGGGAGCGGAATTGCCGATTCTGCCGGAATCTAGATTTTCAAGCTCGTAATAGACGTATTCGCCGTTCTTGAGCAAGCGCTGCTCATCGCGCGAGATAAAGGTGTATTCATGGATTGTCTCGCCTGGCCCTTTGGTGATGCCGACGGGTCTATTCGAGCTCTGCGTCATGGCCGTTTCCCGTCCTTTTTCCAGATATCATCTGACTGGAGACTTTCACCGTACAGCCGGCGGTCCAAACCATCATCATGACCATGCTCCATGCCCTCCGTTTTCCGCGTCCCCTCTACCCGGCGGTCTGAACTTTGAGGCGCCAGGCGAAGTTGCGCTTGACGATGGAGAGCAGGGCGGCATTTTCGGGCAACAGCTGCTCCAGTCGCTCGATGGTGCGCAGCAGCGCCAGCGGAAGCAGCGGATTCTCCTGGGCGATGGCGTGCGGTAGGTAGCCCATATGCAGGTAGGGCCGCGGGCCGCCGGGACCGGAGGCGCCATCTGCGAAGGAGTGGAAGGCGCGCACGGCACTATCCGGCAGCGGAGCGACCTCGGCGCCCAGGTCTGGCGCGACTGGGGGCACGCCGTGGCTCACCAGCGGCACATCAGCCGCCTGCCCCGGAGACATGGTGCCCAGCAGCAGGATCGAGACGAACACCGCGCGCTCTGTCAGGTAATCTGGCGAGAACAGCGCGACCTGATCTTCATTGGAGAGGCGCGGGCCGAGTGTCCCGAAGGCCGGGTTGAGCAGGATGGTATCGTAGATCAACCCTACCGCCCAGGCGCCGAAGGGCGCGCCGTTGACTCCACCAGCAACGGGCGCGACGTCGGCGGCGGGCAGCGCCGGGAAGCCGAGGATGTCGGCGCGGGCGGGGCCGATACGTAACGGGATACGTACGAAGCAGCCGAACGCATAATCGCTCGGCTGCGGCGGTGTGGCGACTTCGCCGGGTCCGTAGATTTGACAGGTATAGCGCACATGCGACTCGGACCGCACGATTTTGCCGATGCTGAGCGTTTCGTACTGCGCCATACCCATGCCTCCGCGCCTCAACTGGTATATTTGTTCCTTGAGTATACCATGCGCGGTAGGTTGCAATCAGACAGCTCAGGACTTCTTATCGGCGCGTGTGACGAGTGGCAGCACGCGGTCGAAGACCTCATGCTGTAGACTATGGTGTACCGGGCTGGGCGTCATGGTCACGAGGACGGTGGCGTCGGTTTGTGCCGTGATGCTGTGCGGCGCGTTCGCTTCGACAAGCAGCAGCGTACCGGCGCGCGCGTCGGCGGCCTGACCACCGGCGGTGAACGTGATACGTCCACGGACCACCTGCACGAGAATCTGGCTGGACGTTTGATGCTCTTTGAGCTGCTGGCCGGCGCGGAAGGCGAAGAGCACGCTGCGCGCCGCACCGGTGTCGGCGAGCACGGTCACGCCGGGTCCGTCTGGATTGAAGTGTGCGAGCTCTCGCAAGTCAAAGGTGATAAGCTGGCCGGTTTCTGTGGTGTCGGCGATTTCATTCGGTGCGTTCATGAGTCGGTTACTCCTATGCAATGCGTGCCTGTTCCATCTCTACAGATGGCTGGATGATTACCCCGCCCGCTGAGCATGTTGCCACGCTAGGCGCTCGCGGCGACTTTGGAGATGCGTACCACCCATTCATCGGGCCCCTGGACTTCGTAGTCCCATTCTATTTGGCCTGGACGCTCGGCCAACAATTGATAGCGCAGCGGCGCGGGGTCGTGATCATTCACCAGCCGGAGCACATCGCCCACGGACAGCGAATCAAAACGCGAAAAGATGGTGGGGTGGCGCTCGCGCGGACTGATGTCCCGAACATCCAGGGTAACGGTGAGAGCGTTGGCCATGACAATATCCCTTTCATTCAGGCCCACGAGGCATCTTGTATGGATACTGTACGCTGAGTATGTAGGCGGAGACAGCGACTTTGGTCCCACTTGAAGAGGCAACTTATGCCAATCGAACGCGACATGCTGCGGCAGGTTCCGCTCTTCGCTCGTCTGAACGATGACGATCTCGCGCGTGTTGCCGCCATCACCGTTGAGCGGCGGTATGAGCGGGGAGACATCATCCTGCTGGAGGGCGACCGCGGCGGGGCGCTCCACTATGTGCGCGAAGGGGTCATCAAAATCTTCAAGACCTCGCGGGAAGGCAAGGAGCAGGTCCTGCGCCTCATCCCCGCCGGCGGCACGTTCAACGACGTACCCGCGCTGGATGGCGGCCCCAATCCCGCCAGCGCGGCGGCACTTGAAGCCAGCGTCGTGTACGCGACGCCGAGCAGCGCGCTCCGCCGATTGGTCGAGGAGCGGCCAGCGGTGGCTCAGGCGGCGATTCTGTCTTTCGCCGCGGCCTTGCGCCATCTCGTCGCGCTGGTGGAGGATCTCTCGTTCCGCCATGTCACTGCGCGTATCGCGAAGATTCTCTTGGAAAGCGAGCTCGAGCAGGATCGCACCGGACAGCCGAGACATCGCCTCACCCAGCAGGAGATGGCCGCAATGGCTGGCACGGCACGCGAGATGGTCGGTCGCGCGCTCAAGGAGCTGGAAGCCGCGGGCGCCATTGAGCTGCGCCACGGCCGTATCACGGTCATCAGCCGCGAGCGCCTGGGTCTGCCGGGGTAGCGCGGCATGCTGGGCGTTCGGACACGGTTGTGTCCGGCGAGCTACCGTCCTGCGGCAATAGTGACGCGCCAGCCGCCACCCGGCCAGCTAGCTTGGAGCGCGTAGCATCCGGCGGAGGGCAGATACAGGGTGCCGAACCTTATTTTCCATGTGCCGTCGCTGGTTGTGCTCGGAACCTGGGTCGGATCAATCGTCATCGCTGGCGCTGCTGGCGCTACTTCTTATGGTGAGGCGTCGCGGTCGGCACGACGATGGTGTGCGTAGGCACTGGGGTTGCGCTGTGGTGTGGGGGGGCAATGACCTGCATGCCGAGCCGGCCCAGCTCCACCGTCCCGATGACCGTGGCGACGATCATCACACACACCACCAGCAGAATGAGCATGCTTCGCCAGCGCGGCGCCGGACGGAACCGCTGCGGCGGCTTGAGGGCTACGGTCTTCGGGCGCGGCACGGGATGCCGTCCGGTGAGGGCGATATGCGTCTTGGTCTCCCAGAAGTCGGGATCGCTCACCCACTGCTCCGGCGCGAACAGGGGTCGCGTCGCTTTATCTTCCGGGCGACGCGGCGGGAAGTCACTCATGACATCCATTTCATCGGCACCGTCCACGCCGTTCGCGGGTTGCATCGCGCCGGGAGCGCCGTCCACTGATGGCCAGGGAGGCGGCATGGGAGTGGCTGACGCGATCGGGTGTGGTGGCGGCATATCCTGACGCGGCCCGGAATTCAGCGCGGTGCGCGGAGCCGGTGCGCTGTTTTGTGATGTGTGGTCAGACATATCGTGCGAGGCGGTGCTTTCTGGCATCCTGCGCTCCTCTGGTCGCATGGCTCAGAGAAACTAAGCCGCGCCGTGTGACAGGGCCGGTCCGCTTTCACTGACGACATCCCCATGTGGAGGATCGCGGCGCGCCCGAACCATGACGGCTCTAGCATGCTAGTGTCTCAATAATAACACCGCACGCCCCGCTCGATGTGTGACAGCGGTCACACTTTTGGCTGTGTAATCAGGCGCTTGGTGATGAGCTAGCTGGCGATGCGGCGTGGGCGCGCACGATCAAGAGGGATGAGATCGGCGCGGCGCCCTCCTACATACAAGACGCGGCACGAGCCCACAAGTGTTGTCAGTATTAACTGGCACTTTGCTCAGCAATTGTGCGTAGTGTCGTGCGGACTCCTGGCGGTGCGCACGATCATTTCGACGCACCGATGGCGGCCAGCGCCACGGCGATCCGCGCCGCCACAGCGGCATTGTTGAGCAGCAGCGCCCGGTTCGCTGTGATGCTCTTGCCTTCGGTCAGCGCCGCCACGCGCGCCAGCAGAAATGGTGTGAGGTTTGCTCCGCTAATCTGCTGCTCGTTTGCCTCGGCCAGCGCTGCCTCGATGGCTGTTTCCACGGCCGCATACGGCAGCGCGTACTCCTCTGGTATCGGGCACGTTACCAACAGTCCGCCTCCCAGGTCGCTCCCCCACTGCGCTGCTGCGATGGCCGCAACGTCCTCTGGAGTATCCGCGCGGTGCGGCACGCGCAGCCCACTCGCGCGGCTATAGAACGCGGGTAGCTCGTCGGTGCCATAGCCGATCACCGGGACGCCGTACGTTTCCAGATACTCCAGCGTCAACGGCAGATCGAGGATCGCCTTGGCGCCTGCGCAGACCGTTACCACCGGTGTGCGAGACAGCTCCAGCAGGTCCGCCGAGATGTCGAAGCTCGACGGCGCGCCGCGATGTACGCCGCCAATGCCGCCCGTCGCGAAGACACGGATACCCGCCAACGCGGCACACGCGAGTGTGCCCGCCACCGTCGTCGCGGCGATGGCTTTGCGCGCGAGCGCGGGCGCCAGATCACGCCGGCTGGCCTTGAGCACGCCCTCTGTGTTGCCGAGCCGCTCGATCTCCGCGTCGCTCAGGCCAATGACGATGCGCCCATCCAGCAGCGCAACCGTGGCCGGCACCGCGCCGCCTTCGCGTATCTCTGCCTCCATCGCCCGCGCCACCTCGACATTCGCGGGCCGTGGCAGCCCATGCGCGATGACGGTGGACTCCAGCGCCACGACGGGCCGTCCTGTCGCCAGCGCCTCGCGCACCTCACCGGCTAGACGGAGGTAGGTGTTCGGATGCTCGCTCGTCATAGGTCGTCTTCCCTCAGCCACCGATGACGCGCTCCGGCGCCTCGGCGACCTGTCCACTCAGCATACGGGAAATCTTGCGCGGCGGGTCAATCACCATGCTCCACACGCACTGGCCGATGTAGGATGTCAGCGGCAGGCGCTCAGGCTTCTGCTCGGCACCGCCGGGGCGCGTGGCGCGATTGAGCAACGCCGTACGCAGGTCCGCCGCCGTGGAGCCGGGGAAGAGTGTGTAGCCGGCGCCGATGTGCTGCCAGAAGTGCGCATCGCTGCTGCCCGTTCCCGCGAAGCCCCATTGCGCATTGAGCGTGCGCACGCGCTCGCGGGCTGAGGCGTTGGCCGGTGAGGGGTTGTAGAGCTCGATGCCATCAATCGGATAGCCGCGATTGATCAGCTCTTCGATTTTGCGCATGCTCAGGCTTGGCACCAACCAGCCCATCGGGTGCGGAATGATTGCCAGGCCGCCTTGCTCCTTGATCGCCTCGATGGCGCCCTCCACACGCATCAAAAATTTCACGGGGCGCTTCATGAAGAGGCCAAGGAAGTGTCCCTCGCGCGTTGTCACCTCGCAGCCCCAGATCATCTCGATGTCGCTGCCCTCGCGATCAATCAGCTCCTGGACATGCTTGGCGCCTTCCATATGGTCGTGATCGGTGATGGCGATGACTTTGAGGCCGCGCTGCTTCGCGATATCGAGCACGCGCCGGGGGCTGGCGGTCCCGTCGCCGAGATTGGTGTGCATGTGCAGATCGGCTTTGGAGAGGCCGTTCTGGGCGGCAGCCTCCTGGGCCTCGGACTCGCCAGGAACGTAGAGGGGGGTATTGCTCATCACATCGCCTTTCAGCCGACCAGCCAGCTCGCGCCATTCTCTCTCGCGCATGCGCCTCTGAAGAATGGGCGCCACACTACCCTCATTGTACCTCACCGCCACATGCGCGGCGTGCTTCTCCTGCCCAGTTGGGAAATGAAGGTGCGCTGGCCGGTTCTTTTCAGCGAGATTTCAGCAGAGTTTGCCGCAAGGCTTGTATATGCAAAAGTCTCATGGTATACTGGCCCCCGAAGATGTAGCCACTACATCTTCTGCGTGTGACCGGGGATCATGCGTACGCGATAGCAGACGCTCGTCGGTGGCGCAAGGGATAAACGTCGGCCTCGGATTCTGGGACGATACCCTCTCCGTTCTCCCCCACAGCGTTGTTCCCCAGAAGTTGGGTATGCCCCCGCATTGCTTTTTTTGTGTGGGGCGGCAAGGGCAGGATTGCAAGAGGCGCGATTCTGCCGGAAGTGAGGTTACTATCTTGGCCACCGATCAGACGCTTCGGTGTCGCGAGTGCGGTCGTGACTTTGTGTTCACGGCCGGCGAGCAAGAGTTTTACGCGAGCCGGGGCCTGATGAACACGCCATCTCGCTGTCCTGAATGCCGTGCGGCGCGCAAGGCATCCATGTCCGGCGGATACGGCGAACGCGCCCCGCGTCAAATGTACACGGCGACGTGTTCATCCTGCGGCGGTGAGGCACGCGTGCCCTTCCAGCCGCGTGGCGACAAGCCGGTGTATTGCAGCCAGTGCTACCAGCAAATTGGTGGCGGCGCCGGCGGGAGTCGCGGCGGCAGCGGCGGCGGCGGTTACGGCTCGCGCTGGTAGCGGCATTCCGCGCGTCGGGGACGCTGGCAACGTTTTCACTGCTGTTATGCTTCCCGTGCGTGGTGAGGCGCTTGGATCAGATCGGTCCAGGCGCCTTTTCGTCTGTCTATTGCTCTGGATATGTCTGTGAAATATCGTCTTCTCGCTCTGGATGTGGATGGCACGCTGCTCAATTCGTCCCACCAGCTCTCGCCCCGTGTTGCCAGCGCCGTCCGCGCCGCGTCATCCGCCGGGCTGTCGGTGGCGCTGGCGACCGGCAAGCTATTCGCCTCGGTGCGCCCCCTCTTGGAGCGCCTGGCCATTCGCGGGCCGCAGATTGTGTTGAACGGCGTCGCCACGCTGGAGAGTGAGACGCAGCGCCCGTTGCGGTTCTGCCCGCTGCGTGAAGAGCATCGCCGCGCGGTGATTGCCGCCGTGCGCGAAGCCGACCCCTCCGTCCTCGTCTCGCACTTTGCCCTGGACGGCATTTACATGGATGCGGAGCATCCGGATATCGGTATCTTCGTCGCGTATGGTGAGGGACCGCCGCAATTCGTGCCGAACCTGCTGGTGGATGGATTGCCCCCAGCCGCGAAGATTCTCCTTGCTGGCTCGCCTGTGCAGCTCGCCGCCGTGCGCGAGCGCGTCACGCCGCTGCTCGCCTCGCGGGTCAGCATCACCACGACCACGCCCGACTTTCTCGAGTTTTTCGATCCGGCGGCGGGCAAGGGGCAGGCGCTGGCGGCGCTGCGCGAGACGCTTGGCATTCCGCGTGAAGCGGTGATCGCCTTTGGCGACGGCGAGAATGATCTCCCGCTGCTCACCGAGGCGGGCCTGGCTATCGCGATGGCGAACGGCGCGGCGGTGACACGCCAGGCGGCGGACCGCATCGCGCCGAGCAACGACGAAGACGGTGTGGCTGTGGTGCTGGAAGAGCTGCTGAGCCAGCTATAATCCGCGCACGGCCCAGGACGAGGCGACCAGCGCGACGAGCGCAAGCAGCAGCTGCCAGCCGAGCCACCAGGTGAGTGGCGGCCGGTCAGTCTCTGTCGAGGCTTGCCCGCGCTTGCCCGCGAAGCCCTCCCACGCGCCGATACCCGCCGCCGTCAGCAGCACGCCGGCAACCCACAGTACACCGTAGCCAGCGCCCTTGGACAGTCCCGGCACGATGGGCAGCAGGAAACCGGCGACGAAGAACGCGGCGGCGGCGGCAAGCTGCAACGCCTCGGCGATTTGGAACGACGCCAGATCGCGCCCAGCCAGCTCGGCCAGCTCATCCGCTGGCGCGCTGGCGGTATCCGCGTCATCCGCGCCGGTGGCGCCCGTTCGCCTGCCCACCGTTCGCGCGAGCACCGGCAGCACGACGGCAAACGTGAGGGCGGCTAGCACCCGCGCGGCAACACCAACGGCATTGGGCGCCGTTTTGGGAGTGCCCGCCAGACCAAGGGTATCGAGCTGATAGGCGATGACCGTCACGGCCAGCGCCATCGGCAGCACCGCACCCGCCAGCAGGCGCGCACTCGTGTCGGCGGCGCCGCGGGTGGTGGACGACGGCACCGCCCAGCCGATAACCAGGCGCATCGCTGGCACAACGAGCAGCAGTGCGGCTTCCGCGGTGAGATCGCCGGTGAGGCCAATCGCCGCGACAAGCGGATTGCCCGGTACGGGCAGGAGTACCAGCGCAAGCAGCGGCGCGAGCACCGCGCTGGCGGCGGCGGCGGTGAGCAGTATTTCGTGTACGCCTGGCGCGACCGCCTCGTCCCTGAGCGTGCCGCGCCATTCGCTCAGTGTCGCCAGCGGAGTGGTGGCATGCTCACCGGCCACTGCTCCGCGCGCGAGCCCGCGCGCCCAGCTAAGTACCAGCGCCGCCACCACGGCGACGAGCGCGCCGGGATAGATCAGCACCGCGATCACAAAGGCCACAACGCTATTCATCGCCCACTTCCTCTCTGCCGCTCGATTCTCGGCGTGGTCATGCCCGCCGTCCCGATCGCTTCTTGCCGCCGTCCTTGCCGCCGTCCTTGCCGCCGTCCTTGCCGCCGAGTCTGCCGCCCTTTGCCGGGGCTGGCACGTTCACGTTGGCAGGTTCCGTCTTCGGAGCGGACGCGCCGTCGGGGTCGTGCGCGGTTTCACGTGGCGCTCCGGCTGGCGGAGTGTTATCCTCATCGGCAGGCGCGCTGCTTTCGGCTACGGCGCCAGCGGCCGGTGCGGCGGATGATACCGCTTCTTCCGGCGGCTCCTCCTCGCCTTCCACCTCTTCCTCGCTCGCCTGCTCCGCGACCTCGCCGTCTTCACCGCCAGTCTCTGCCAGCAGCCATGCGCCGGCCGGCAGCGTGACAGGCGAGGTGAAGATCGTGCGTATATCCCGCCATGTCTCCACTGGCTCGGGCTGGCCAGTCAGCTCAGCGGCATACTCCGCGCTGGCGCTTTCGGCTGCCGTCGCAGTGGTAGTTCGCGGCAGCCGGAACACGCGAAGCGAGTCTGGGCGAGTGAAGGTGAATACCAGCGCAAGCACGACGAGCGCGCCCCAGGCAATGACCGGCAGCCACTGGCTGAAGCCGGTGGAGTAGCCAATCTGTGTGGACCGCAGCGTGCTATCTATCGCATGGGCCGGCGCGAGGACGCCCACCGCCAGCGTGCCACCAAAGGCAAGCAGCGCGTGTGGGACGATGCCCAGCGCCGCGGCGAGTAAGCCAAAGATCAGCGCGGGCAGCGCACGGATATCACCACGCGGGGTGTGGCTTGTGCCGGTGGCTGGCGCTAGCTCCGCCTCTTCCCCGCCCACCTCGTCTTCGTCTTCACGCATCTCACCGTCTACGCCGTCCACGACCTCTTCAACCGTTGCCTGCTCGTCGGACTCATCAGTCTCCTCCGCGTCCTCGTCGCCAGTTTCGGAGACCAGCCGCGTGAAAGCCGGCGCCGTGGCCCGGAGCAGCGCCAGCGCCAGCAGCGCATCACCCGCCCAGGCCACACCAACCAGCGGCACGGTGAGATTGCCGAGATGCAACGCGGCGGCGGAAATCAGCTCGCGCGCGGCGAATCCACCAAAGAGCGGCACACCGATCAACGACACACCGCCGATGCACCAGGCAAAGAGACTCGCGGGTGAGAACCGCGTCCCGAAGATGTGCGGCCCGGCGCCATCGGGCTCCTCGTCATCGGTGAGCGCGGCGCCGGCAAAGCTCGCGGCCAGCATGGCGCCCAGCCCAAAGACGCTACCGGCCAGCAGCAGCGCGATACCGGCAAGGCTCGCCGGTTCGCCAGTGCTGAGGGCGAGCATGCCCCAGCCCACCTGCGCGATGGCCAGGTAGGCCAGCAACGTGCGGCTGTCGCGCCGCTCCAGCGCGAGCATCCCGCAGACGCCAACCGTCACGGTGCCGAGAAGCGCCCATGCGATGCCACTGTAGACGGGTGGGGCGGCTTTCCCAATCTCCGTCCACTGACCGCTCATGTCCTGAGCCGCGCCATACGTGCGGGCAGCGGCGAAGAGCGCCACAGGAAGCAGCACCAGCAACAGCGCGCCCAATCCGGCGGGAGTCGCCAGCGCGGCGCGGCGACGCACCCACGCGAGGAATGGATACGCTCCACCGGCCAGCGCGACAACGAGCGCCAGCAGAATGACCTGAACAGGCGAATAGGCGCCGCGTCCCATCAGATTGAAGAGCGCCGGAGACTTCGCCGGAACCGCACCGGTCAGCATCACGACGGCCCACAGCACCGGACCGGCGACCGCCAGCGCCAGGCCCGGGCGGTCTATCGCCTCCGCGCCCAGCTCGCCGATGCCCCAGACGAGCGCTGCCAGCACCGCCCACGCGAGCGCCAGCCAGAGGATATTGTCGGCGAAGAGCAGCGTGAGCGCGGCGGTTTCGGCGGCCAGTGTCAACGCCACGCCCGCCCAGCTTCGCACTGGTAGCATGGTGCGGCCAGCAGGCACCACGCTCTCGTCCGTCACGTCCGTCACGTCCGCCTCGTCCGCCATTGCCTCTGTCGCGGCATCTTCCTCCGCCGCTGGCACTGTCTCCACGACGGCGTCTGTCGCCGTCTGCGCGGGCGCGTCCTCCGCGCCGCTCGCGCCGGACGCCGGCTCCAACTCAACCGGAGCGGTGGGAGCGAGGCGGCCTTTCCAGGCCATCCAGAGTAGCAGCGGCACCACGAGAATGGTGAGGCCGAGGCCGGCATAGACGCCAAGCGCGTCGGCGCGATACACCGCCGAGAACCAGGCGTTCGCGGCGAGCGATCCACCGAAGAGAGTCACACGTAGCGGCTCACTGGAGCCGAGATACGGGGCGAGCATGAGCAGGCAGATTACCGGCGCCAGAGCGCCCAGCGCGCAGAGCACGAAGACGACCGGTGCGATCGCTCGCCGCGCCGCCCCCAACCCCGCGATCAGAATCGCGGCAAGGGCGGGCACGAGCGTGAGCACGACGATAAACAGACTGAGCGGCACAGCCGTCTTCCTTTCGCTACGAGATTGGATGAGTCCAAACGGGCATTCGCGGCCACGGTCCATGCCGGCGAGATGATCGCCCGCGAGAAACCGAGAGATAACTCCAGTGCGCGGCGCGGCGGCTCGGCAACGAATGTGCCAGCGTACCCAAGCGACATGAGCTTCCAGTCGCGGGCGCACACGGCGAGTATAACACGGCATCTCAGGCGGCACAACCGGCGAGCTTGCGCGAAGCAAAAGGCTTGTATTGACAAGCTCAACTATAGCCACTATACTGCCCACACGCTGCTGGAAGGAGAAGCGGGAGGACTGCGGAAACTAGCAGCGCAGAGAATGTTGTAGCGCCACGCGCAGAGGTCATGTTCTCGGGGCTTGAAATCATGTTCTCGACGAACCATGAGCGATGCGCAGGGCGGTTTAGAAGAAGTGGATGAGCATGAAACGCACGTCACGAGTTCAGTATGTTCCCATATTCCTCCTTGTAGCCCTCGTTCTCTTGCTGGCTGTTGGGATGCCTGTGGCATCTGCAGCTTCGTAACCTCTAGCTCCACCCACTCCGTATGTGACTCCCACTCCGCATGACATCTCAACACCGTCGTTGCGTCCAGTAAGGCATCGCCCGAAGGTCACGATTAAGGCAACGCATGTGACATACGCCATAAAGGGTAAGCCCAATCTGCCTTCTATTTCCCAGGCTCCCCTAAAATGGGGAAACGGTCCCGTTCAACACAATCCGCAAGTCTACCTTGTGTTCTTGGGACCGGACTGGCAGAGTTCTGGAAGCGCACTTGTACAGCATATGGAGACCCTGTTCGCGAGTCTCGCTGGTGGGGATTACAACAACATCCTCTCCCAGTACAACGACGACCCACAAGGCCCAAATTCGTACATTCATAACACCGTCCAATTGGCAGGTCTTTGGATTGATACCTCTATACCGCCATCAAACATGTCGATGGCTGACATAGCGAACGAAGCGGCGACCGCACAGGTTGCCAATAACTGGCCCGCTTCGATTGACGCCACGATATTGGTCTTCCCGCAGCAAGGCACCACCTACGATAGCGACTTTGCCAAAATCTGCGGCTACCATAGTGAAGGTCTTTATAGCTCAACCTTGGGTTCTATCGCTATCGCGTTTGGCATGGCAATGTATCCTCACTCTGGATGCGAACCTGCAGGTAACAACGCAGATAACTTGGCCTATATCGCGACACACGAGTATGCGGAGGCAGCGACCGATCCGTACGCCGACGGTTCTGGATGGTCTACTGATGGCACCAGCAACAACGAAATTGGCGATCTCTGCAACCAAATCATCTCCATCTACTATGACGCACTATCTGGACAGGATTTGGTTGTTCAGGAATTGTTCGATAACAGCACGGACAGTTGCGCAGCCAACCTTGGACAGGATTACTATTCCTCTTCCGCTGGCAAGCATACCGTGTACGGCCCGCTGTATAACGCCTACTACAATCTCGGACAGACCAATTCAGTGCTGGGTTATCCTACCGATGAGGCATACCCGCAGGCAGGCGGGAAAGCGCAAGAATTTCAACTGACGAGTTGTGGTAATTTCCAGGGCAGCCGCCTCTACTGGTCGCCCAACGTCGCGGGAGACGCCTACGAGGTGCAGGGCTGCATCGCGCAGGAATACCTTACCAATCTACAAGGCCCTTCGGGCATTCTTGGCTTCCCTACCAGCAATGAAGGGCCGGTGTTTGCCAGTGGCAGTTCGACCAACCAGATTGGCCGCGTGAGCACCTTCCAGAACGGCAACATCTACTATAATGGCAGTGCTTGGGAAGTGCATGGCCCGATCCTGACGAAATATCTGCAATTGGATGGGCCAGCCGGAAGCGCCAGTTTCCCCACCAGCGATGTGCAGACCGTCGCAGGCGGCTACGTCAGCACGTTTCAAGGCGCACCTGGGGTGGGTCAAGTCAATGTTTACTCCAGCAGCGCTGGTGCCTATGACGTGCAGGGATCCATCTTGCAGAAATATCTGAGCATCGGAGGCTCCGGTTCCGCTCTTGGGTTCCCGACCAGCGATGAGCACGCCGCCGCCAACGGGGTGGATCGAGAGTCGGACTTCCAACACGGCTACATTATCTACACCGTGTCCAACGGGCAGGTGACTGTCTACTATACGTGAGTTCGGACAAGCTCCCAGTCATCTCCCTATGCATAATCAGCGACAGATTCTTGCGACTGGGCATAGGGGCTTGGATGTGCGCCGGATGGTGAAGGGAATGTGGGGGAACATATTCAACTCCCCCTGCGTTCCTCCCAATGTCAATTCATCGAAATTGCGGGAATCCTGTGATTGCCTCTTGTGGTCACACGCTTAGCCGCGTTTCGCGATTTAGGAGCGTGAGCGTAAGCGTGTGGATTTTGCGCTTCCGCTAGTCAATCTTTACAGGAGCGTGCGATGACTACTCATCCTCACCCCGCATCACAACCCGCTGAGCCTGGAGCGCCGAGTTCACCTGCCGTTCGCTACAACCCCATCCTCTTCGGTCTCGGTCTGGTCACGGTAGTGCTTGGGTTCGGCCTGTTGGTGGTGGCATTTGTCGTCCCTTGGTTTCACACCGTGCCGCAGCCCAGGTTCATCAATAATCCGGTTTATCAGGGCGCTCAGTATAACCTCGCCTCCATGATCAGTTATCGTAGCCGCGAGAGCGCCGTCATCATTTTCTACTACCTCATACCGGGCATCTGCGCCTGCAACGTGCTCCTCCCGGCATCTCTCTGGAGAGGAGCCTCACAGTACATCCGGCAGTATGTCCGGTGGTTGCCCGAAGATCCGCGCGGACCGCAGCTTCTCCTCTCGCTGCTGGGTAGTTTTGCCGGACTTGGCGCCACCTTTTTGTTGCTGAGGAACCTTATGCTCGACGTCACGTTTGAAAGTTCAGTGACCGCATACGTGGATTCTGGTCGGTCACTGGCGGGCGCAGGGTATGCCGGCACCCTCGCGGGTGGCATCCTGCTGAGTATCGCCTGGCTCCTGGCACGAAGAGGGCGTGCCTCCGCTGAACAGGGATATTGACGTAGCGGCGATAGGTAGCTGAATGCGCTTCGACCCGCTAGCTTGCCTCCGACCCCACAGTGGGCATCGGCAGGCCCGCCAGCGAGCGCGCATGGAGCATAAACGCGCGCTCCTTCACCCAGTCCGTCACGCCAGGCTGGACCTCCGGCAGCGGCGTCTCCAGCAGCGCGGTGGTGTGCGCCAGCGTGGGTGCGCGCAGGAAGGCTTGCAGCCCCGCCAGCGGAATGACGCCTTCGCCGAGGCGAGCGTGGTTGTCCAGGTGGCTACCCAGCGCCTTCGGTGTGTCGTTGACATGGAGCACCGGGACACGCTTCAGGCCGAGGATGCTATCAGCCGCGGCCAGCGTCGCCGCCGCCCCCTCCGGCGTGCCGATGTCGAAGCCCGCGCCCCAGAGGTGGGCCGTATCGAGGCAGACGCCCAGCCGCTCGGCATACTCCGGCAGGCGATCCAGCACGGCGGCCAGATTCTCGAAGCGATAGCCGAGCTTGCCGCCCCCGCCCACATCGTTTTCGAGGAGCAGCCGCACCTGCTCTGGTGTGCCGTCCAGCACGTCGCGAATGCCCTCCGCCAGGCGCGCGATACCGGCCTCCTCGCCCGCGCCGACGTGGCTGCCGATGTGGAACACGACGCTCGCGGCACCGAAGCGGGCGGCCCGCTCCAGCGTCGCCCGCAGCAGGGTGACGGAGTTGGTGAAGATGTCGGCGCGCGGCGCGGCGAGATTGATGAGATAGGTCGCATGGACCACGACGGGACACTGCCCGAACTCCTCAGCGGCGCGGCGAAAGCTGGCTTCGGCTGCCGGATTCGCGTCGGGCGCGCGCCAGCCACGTGGATTCGTGACGAAGATTTGCACGGCGTCGCAGCCGATCTCGCGCGCCTGGCGCAGCGCCTGGACCGGTTTCGATCCGGTCGGTATGTGGCGACCGAGCTTCACTTTCGCTCCCTTCATCTAGTCGTCGCTGTGCGCGACCGTTGGTGGCGCACCGTTGCTGGCGGGCGGTTCGTCGTCGGTGCCAATGGCGCCACGAATGCGTGTCGCGACGGCGGCGCGGCGCGCCTCGATGGCGTCCACCTCCGGTAGATCCGGCTTGGGCAGCGACTCGATGCTGGTGAGGCCAAACTGGCCCAGGAAGTCCGGGGTGGTGCCGAAGAGCGCGGGCCGGCCAACCGTGCTGGCGCGGCCCACCTCGACAACGAGACCGTACTGAATCAAGCCGGCAAGGGCGCGGTCGCTGTTGACGCCACGAATGAACTCGATCTGCGAGCGTGTGATGGGCTGGCGGTAGGCGACAACGGCGAGCGTCTCCAGCGCGGCAGTGGTGAGCTTGGCTTGTGTTGGCATGCCGAGGAGCGCGGCGACGTAGCGGGCATTTTCCGGCGCGGACACGATCTGGACTGTGTCCGCGCTGCGCTGGATACGGATGCCGCGCCCGCTCCGCTCGCACTCATCCGCCAGTGCGGCGACGGCTTCGCGCAGGCGCCTCTCGTCCACGGCGAGAAGCCGCCGCAGCTCCGTAGACTGCAACGGGCGGCCAGCGACGAAGAGCAGGCTTTCGATGACGGAGCGCAGCTGGTCGTCAGTCAGCAGCGCGGCGGGCAGTCCCGCGGCGCCCTCCATCGGCAGGGGCACAGACTCAACCACCTGGCTCTGAGAGTCGAGCGATTCAGTTGTTTCGGAGTGGGAACGTGACAATCGCGGCATGTGGGCGATTATAACATGCCCGTCAGCCGTATGCGGTGGGAAATCGCCGGACGAATTCTACGTCCCGTTAGCGATCAGTCTGGTTCTGAGCATCAAAAAGCCCCTCCCCGCG
>DATGEP010000179.1:0-30803 GCA_035310125.1 Ktedonobacterales bacterium | reverse complement strand
GCATTACGCTAGACCAGAGACGCAGCTCGTCGTAGCCGCGTGCTTCAGCCCACTGCTCCGCCTAGGTGAGAAGCGCGCGGCCTACTCCCTGGCCACGGCAGCGCTCGTCTACAACAATCCCGCCTACCTGCGCGAACGGATCGGAATCGAGGTAGATGCGACCGACGACATGAATCCAGCCCATGATGCACTCGTCGCCATCCTCCGCGACGAAGAGCGCGTTCCCAGGCTGCTCCATCAGAAGGCTCAATCGGTGACTGATCTGAACAGTGGTCGCGGGATAACCGAGCTGCTCGGTAAGTGCCGCCACTTCTTCCGCATCGGAGACGATCATTGGACGTATGCGCATAGTACGACCCTTTAACGCAGAAGTGTGTGGATATCGGGCCAGCCATAGGCCACTTCATCCACCTGAATGCCACCTACAGGAGTCTGTTTCGTACCAAGGAGGCATCCACCAAGCGCTGCGTAAAAGCGTCGGGATGGATTACTGGCAAGCACCCATACCACCAGTGCACGGGTCGCTGATGTGGCAAGGTGTCCGGCGACAGCACGAATGAGCGCCGTTCCTATGCCCTGTCGCTGGTAGCCCTCCAATAGATAGATGGCGTAGAGCTCGCCATCGTAGCTGAGATCGTCGCCACGGTTGGGTCCGCCCGACGCGAACGCGACGACACGTCCAGCCGTATCCTTGGCGACATACACGCATTCGCGAGCATGCATGTTGCCAAGGACCGTTGACCAATAGCGCGCGCGTGGCTCGCTTCGCAAGCCGTCAAGAAACGCAGCCGGTAGCATCTCACGATAGGTCGTGCGCCAGCTCGAAACATGCACCTCGGCAATAGCTTGTGCGTCACTGGACCGTGCACGGTGGATGTGCATGACCACGCTCCTACTATTTGGTATAAGTCGTGTTCGGCTACTCCACATCGTCGCGCGCTGGCGACCTCCGCGTCAAGTCTGGTGAGCGCGGCGCGAGAACGAGAACGCCGAGGGGAGCGAGTCCAAGGAAGGCAACGCCCGCAGAGATGCCATAGTGAGCGGCAAGCATGCCAACAATGCCCGGCATGGCAATCTCGAAGGGAGCGCTGATTGACGTGACTGCCAGAACGGCACCAGAGCGGCCAGGAGCGCGTGCATAGGCGGCGGCCTGGGCGATGGGATACCAACCCGCGGCACCAAGATTCACTATGAACAGGGCCGCAGCCGCCAGCGCGAGTCCAGGCGCAAGCAGAAAGGTTACGACGGCCGCCAGGGTGAGCAGGGCAAACCAGGGCAGCAAACGCGGCCCGTCAATTCGAGCGAGGAGGCGCTCAAGGACCACGAGGCTGAGCAGCGCACCGACGGTGCCGGCGAGGACCGTCAACGTAACCGCTTCAGCGGAGGCGTGAAGCCTATCGCGGAGATAGAGCGCGGCAAACGCCAGGAAGATTTCGTCGAGCATATTGCAGAGGACACCGACAGCCACCCAACGTATGAGCAGCGTATCGCGCAAGACCGCTCTGAGACCGATTCGTACACCCGCTCCAGCATCCTCGTCCATAGGAGCAGATAACGCAGGTGGAGGTGACTGATTGGCGATATATCGCTGACTCAGGAAGAGCGGCAGAATTGCCAGCCAGACAGCAGCTCCGAGCGCACAAATGGCTGGCCAGCCCTGGCCGAGTGCGAGTAAGACGACTACGGCCAGAGGCGAGAGGAGATCGCCTACACCGGAAAGGAGCGTCCAACGCGCCAGTGTGCGCGGCGCGTCCGCTGGTCGTGCGTCCACGAGCGCCGCCTGTGACAACCCAACGGCAGCTCCGGTGGCAGGGAAAAACACGACGAAGCCGAGGATCAGCATAGGATAGCTGACGGCGAGACCAAGTATGACGAAGGCGACGGCAAGCGCGAGCATACCAGAGGCAATGAGTGGGCGCTTTGAGCCTCTGTCCGCGAGGAGATTGAGCGCTGGCTCTATGACCAGAGAGGAAAGCGCGCCAGCGGTGAACAGGAAACCAGCCTGAGCGTAGGTGAGATGTAAACGGTCGCGCAGCAATGGCAGTGCGACAACAGGAAAACCAGAGGTAAGCTCATCGAGGAGCGCGGTAGTGAGCAGCGTCGCACGCGCGAGGCGGCTAGAGTGGGTGAGATGTGCGACGGACTGGTGAGTGACGGTGATGGGATTTGGCATAGCGGCGAACAAGTCCTCTCCAAAACGACCAAATGTCGTAGCGCTTCCAATCGGCAGCAAGTGCACACGAGGTGCGGTAGGAAGCTTCTGGAGAGGTGGGGCGCGGGCATGGAGGGCAAAAGCGGAAGACACAAAGAAACGCGGCGCGAGGAGGTATAGCGCCGCTGGAGCAGCGAGAAGATAGATGCGGCGACGGCCCGCGTATGGGGTGGCGTCAGCGATCTAGCAGGGGTCGCGGGTACCCAATAGCATACTCACTTCACGAAACGGGAAAGCCAACAGGAATGCGCACACCATCGCATGTCGTGCGCGGAGTGTCAAGCGGCGTAACCTGGTAGGACAGCCGCATCTCTCTTCGATGTCTGACGCGGTCGTTTGTGGCAGATGGATGGTCGTGTGCCGGACGTGGTCGCCGCTACCAGAGCGCCATCGCGGACGGGCAATGCGGTGTGGCAATGCGGTGTGGCAACGTCCACCTATCGTGATACCTGCCACTTCTCGGGTCTACAATTCCTTTGCTCTACGAATGTTCAGTGGCCTGGCTCGTCGGGTCGCTGGGCGCATTCTCGCCCGCATCTTCACCCTGTTTGCCGAGCTTCACGATATCGCCTGATTTAAACAAAATACGGCGCAGCGTCGCGTCCCACTTCGGGCTCTGCCGCAGGAGAAACGCTAAATCCATGCCAAAGTGCTTGAACTCTTCCTCCTGGGCGTCCGCCATAATAGCGGCGGCCTCAACGTTCTTTTCAACCGCCATCCGCTGCTCATACCAATCAATCGCTTCCGCTTCTTCGATCAACGAGATGATCATGTGAGCGAATGTACGTGTATGTTCCGGAAGCTCTTGAACTGGCTCGTGATATTGTTCGAAACCCATTACGCTGTGTTCTCCCCTCTGCGCTGGATCGCATTGCCCGATCTACGCCGCATCATATTTCAGCTTCCGGACCAGGACGCTCCACGAGTCCAGGCGCTGGCTGTTCCGAAACGGGATGCTCAGACGTCGAGCGAGAGGCCGCGCTCTGGGCCGGCATTCTCGCGTCATAGTCAGACACGGAAGGCATCGGCGCATCCGTACCTGGAACCGGCCCCGCGGCACGTACACCGCTGCTTTCACGCCTGGTAGGAGAAGGCGGCGCGGTGTCGGTTCTGGAGGTGTCGTCGCTGGCGGACTCGCTTTCTGACCTACGATTCATCGCGGCGTCCGGTCGGACTATTTCCTGGTCGGCATGGTGCGTCGCACCGCTCTCCGGAATACTGGGCATGTCTTGCTCCTTTCCAGCTTCGCTGCCAGACAAACCAGCTGAGCCACCAGATCCAGACGTGCCAGATCTGGCCCTTACGTCTGGTTGTTCCGCGTCTCAGATTGCAAAATCATCTCTGGAATGGACCCTCTAGAGACATCTTGCATATGAGGCGCAAGTTGCGTACCAACTGGCCCGCCAACATCACATGGAACTGCCGCTCTGAACTATCCACCATTGTTTCACGTGAAACAATCACTCCGGCTTGGGTTCTGTTCTGCTCGTTGAGTCAGAGCGACGGCCCAATGTTTCGGAAGCGACCTGCGCATAATTGAGAAACGCGACAAGTGAAATACCACCAAGTATATTGCCGATCAGCGTAGGTGCGAGGAATCCGCCCAAGTAGGTAGACCACGCAATAGACCCGACGTCCACGCCGTAAAGGACATCTGTAGAGCCAGCGATGACGTGAGCGAAGCCGCCAAGCGCAATAAAATACGTCAGAATAATGATGATCTGGAGTCGTGACGTATCAGCTCCGGGCAGTAGCCAGACCATCAAGGCGATGAGCCATCCCGCGAAGATGCCACGGAGAATAACGAGGCCAAACCCACCACGCAACGCCTCATCGCCGAGAGTCAAGCGAAGCGCTCTTTATAATGCCGACTGACCGGGCAGCTCGCCTGACGTGTCACTGTTCTGGCTGGGCGTCGCTCCGGATTGATCGGTGTAGATTGTCTGGTCCTGCGTTCCTACCTGATCAGGAATACCGGGGCTGTTCGGCGCGCCGGAATATCCGCTGGGAATGGGCTGATCCGAGCCATGCGGGTAATCAGGCTCGTAATCGGGCGTGCCGGGCTGGCCAGGAGCATTACGATCTTGGCCGCGACCCGCGTTTCCCGCCGGCGGATCATACCCTGAATGTGCTGGCTCTGACTCCGGCGTCCGCGGTTGGCCGCTCAAGCCTGGTCCACCAGTGCCGCCACCGTAGGCGCCAGGGTATCCGGAGTCGCTTCCATATGTGGCATCGTCGGTGACACTCTCGTCTGTTTGAATTGTTTCCGAGCCTCCGACCAGACCACTGTTTTCCGGCGAGGTTGGCGTACCCACCAGTCCACTGTCATTGGGAGCGTTCGCGGCACCCACCAGTCCTGTTTGATCCTGGTCCCTCGAACGCATTCCACCCATGTGATCGTCCTGGACAGCTTCTCTGTCCAGATCCTCGGGATATTCTCGTTGCGTAGAGTTGCTCATTTGCAAAACCACCTCTCTGAAATTCAGGAGCTAGAAGCAAGACGTTTCGCAGGATAGCCTGCGCGGAGCGTCCGTTGATTCCGCTCAAACATGGTGGCCCATCTCACATCTATGGAAGTTACATACCTCCGCGCAAGGATGTCATGCGGACACCTTGTCCACCCGCTCACGCGTTTTCGCGCCCGGACCACGGCCATGAAGGGCCGGCGCGGCGGGTGATCACGGCCACGAGTGGCCGGCGCACGGGATGAGATGCGGGTACACATCCTGCGCGAAGGCCAACGACCCGGGCGAAACTGATATCACCCTGGCAGGTCGTTGCCGGACACACCGCGCCAGCTCCGGCCCCTGTCGCTCACTACCATGCACCGCACCAATACATCAGGAGCACCAGCGCCAACGGCATCCACCTGACCCGAATCCATGTTACCTGCCGGAGGCGAACCGCGAGAGAAGAATGATAGCCGGCACGTGCGTCCTGGCAAGCACGGTTCGAATGGCGCCGCCGACATACGGGTGGCCGTTGGTACTTCTGTTATACCCACCCATCACCACGAGATCGTAGGCGCCGCGCTCCAACTCATGGCAAATCGCCTCGCCGGGCTGTAATCCCGCCACAACACTACTCGTCGCGCGTACATCGAGCCGGCGGCAACGGAATGCCAGCTCATCCACGACAGAGAACCCCACCAGTTTCATGCGCTGCGTATCGTACTCGTGCCAGAACAACGCATCCGTATCCTTTGCAACCATATGAAAGAGCATAAGCTCGGCATCACACACACGCGCCAGCGAGACAATTATCACCAGCGCGAGCAGGGTGATCAACAGCGGTTCTTCGGCAAGTCCGGCCATGGCTACTCCTCTGGCGGCGTCGCATGAGTGTTTTCCGGGTTCGGATCGAGCTACACACGTTTCGTGCCAAACCAGGCCGCTTCCGTGCATGCAACGTTTCACGTGAAACATTCACGGAGCGTCCATGTGTGTAAGTCGCACCCGCTATTCTGCCACGCCACGTCCCGCCTCGATGACACAGCGGACGCATGTCCTTTGCGCCGTCATCTGGTCGTTACATGGTAAAGCGTCACCAGCTACCCATGCCCGCGCGCCGGCCCGCGGCACGCCACCGCGACGTCTCGCGTTCCGACTCCGCGCCACTCCGAGCACGCTGCGACCGCGCATGCTCCAGCTGCTCCGCCACCAGCGCTGCCACCAGCGCCGCGAGCTCATCGGGTTCGAGCGCCTGCGTTCCATCCATCGCGCGGGCGTCCGTCTGGCCAATTACCTGCTCCGGCGATTCCTCCAGCGTCTCTGGATGCCATTCCTCGGCGATGAAATCCGTCGAGAAGTCGCCGGCCACGAATCGCTGCTGCCGCACAATCCATTGCGCGAAAGGAATGGTGGTACGCACGCCAGCGATTGTATATTCGTCCAGTGCCCGCCGCATGCGCGCCAACGCCTCCGACCGGTCCGTTCCCCAGCAGATCAGCTTCGCCAGCAGCGGATCGTAATACAGTGGCACCTGCATCCCCGCATACACTCCACTCTCAACGCGTACTCCCGGCCCTGCCGGATCATGCAGCGCCGCAACGATTCCCGACGCTGGCAGAAATCTGTTGAGCGGATCCTCCGCTGAGATACGTGCCTCAATCGCATGCCCGGAGAAGCGCACATCCTCCTGCTGGAAGCTCAGCGGCAGCCCGGCGGCCACTCGTAGCTGCTCTCGCACCAGATCAAGCCCCGTCCGCCACTCTGTGACCGGATGCTCCACTTGCAGCCGCGTATTCACTTCCAGGAAATAGAAGTTGCCGTCCGGCCCCAAGAGAAACTCCACCGTTCCCGCGTTCACATATCCCGCCGCCTTGCCCAGCGCCACCGCCGCGTCCGTAAACCGCGCCCGCAGCTCGTCATCCAGCGCCACCGATGGCGACTCCTCGATAAGCTTCTGGTGTCGCCGCTGGATCGAACACTCGCGCTCGCCGAGATGCACCACGTTTCCAAGCGTATCCGCGAATATCTGCACCTCGATATGCCGTGCGGGATGCACCGCCTTCTCCATATAGACGGTATCATCGCCGAACGCGGTTGCCGCCTCGCTCCGTGCCAGCCGCAGCGACGCCTCTAGATCCTCCGCGCGATGCACAAAGCGAATACCTTTCCCGCCTCCCCCCGCCGCCGCCTTCAGGAGCACTGGATACCCAATATCTTCCGCTACTCGTCTCGCTTGCGCCGCATCCTCCAGACGCGCGTTATATCCTGGCACAATCGGCACACCAGCGTCCTGTGCGATCCGCTTCGCCGCTGTTTTCTCGCCCAGCAGCCGCATCACACTTCCCGGCGGACCGATGAAGATCAGTCCAGCCTCAGCGCAGGCATCCGCGAATTGATCATTCTCGGAAAGGAACCCATAGCCGGGATGAATAGCCCTCGCTCCAGTCTCCTTCGCGGCCGCCAGCAGCTTCGGTATGTTCAGATAGCTCTCCGATGCGGGCGGCGGACCCAGACGGATCGCTTCGTCCGCCAGGCGCACATGGGGCGCATCACGGTCGGCATCGCTGAATACCGCTACCGACGACAGGCCGAGGTCGCGACACGCGCGAATCACCCGCACGGCAATCTCGCCCCGATTGGCGATCAGCACTTTCTGGAAGGGGAGCTGCTCGACCTGCTGCGACATCGCGGCAGCCTGCTTCGTGTGGATGATCTTCTGTGACATCATTGTCCTCTTGAGAACGACGCGCCAATTAACAGGCAACGGCGCGGCGGTATGGCCCTCTTACTGATGTTGGCATTGATTACTAACAGGTGGTCCGGACGTTCTTGTTCACGCGGGCTGCCGGCAGGAATGCCGGCCCCACCAGGTCACTTGGTTGAGCGCTTTCCACCGACATCGGTAATTATATCCGCATCCGACTGACCTAAGCCGCCCTCGATCCCATCTTACCCCACGCGCTCCCAGATCAGTTGTGATGTGACTATCCTGCCAGCAACCTGCATCGGACGTGTGGAGAGCATGAGCTGGTTCCCTTGGAAATGGAAGAGGCGTTGCTGCGCTGTGCCAATCCAATTTGGAAAGAAGCTCACTTCGACGTGATGCACCACCGTATCGCCCGGCACCACTTCGAACCTCCCGGCGTATGAGATAAAGTGCTCGCCCGCCGCCGCCCGCTCCTCCAGTGTGCCACCTTGATAGTCGTTCTTCGCGAATTGCCGTCGCTCAGCCGGCTGGAGCACCACGGCCATGTAGCCATCCGCACCATAGATGATATATCCCCGCGCGTCCGGCCCGAACGGATAGCTCACCGTTCCATCCTCCGCCCGACTCTCGAACGACACCAGCCGCCAGGTGCCGCTGAACCGCACATCTGCCATAGTGCCAGCCTCTCTTTCGCAGCGTTGGTAAGTACTTTATAGTGCATCGGATACGTGTGTCGCCACTATGCGATTGCCCGCAACGGACTCAGCATCGAGCGGCTATTCATCGCGTGTGCGAAGTGGCTCTCGCTGGCCGGCACGCTCACTATCCCACGCGGTGAGGACGCCAGACATCTCCTCCGCGCATCTCGTAGGTTGCCACTTTGCGCTGCCCAACAGCCTGTGCTATGCTGCCTCTTGGGAGTGCCGGCAACGACGCCGTTCCCGTCAGCGCTTTCCGCATGCCACGTCAGTGGAGTGCTTGGGTAGGCGCCGCACAAAGGAGTCTTCTATCCATGGCGACGAGTGAAGCCGCATTTCCGCGTACCGGCACCGATGCCACCGATGCCACTGTTGTGCGCAAGCCAGCCACCAGGCCCCGTACCTCGCCAAAGACTCGCCCAGCGAAAGCACCGATCTCGATATCTTCCACCACCGATCTCACCGCTGCCCGCGCTACCATCGCCCGCATGCGTGACGAAGCTAGCGCGCGTGCGCGTCCGGCCGTCAAAGCCGGCGCCGCTCCTATTCGTGTCATGGCAAACATGGTCAAGACACTCGAATCCGACCTGCGGGCCCGCGACATTCCCGCCGCCCTGATCGCCAGCGAAGTCGTCAACCGCACCATTGGTGATGTGGATCTGCGCCGTGTGAGTCCCGATGACGATGGACCCGAATATGTCTCACTCGCCGATGATATGGGGCTTGCACTTCCTGGAGAAGTCATCGGCGGGCGGACCTCGACGGGAGACACCTACCGCTGGCTGCATCGGCGCATGCTCGACTTCGAGCGCCAGCTCCTCGCGCGCGGTTTCGACCTGCGCATGTACGACTTATCCGGTACCGGCAATCCCATCCTGCGCGAGATGCTTTCCGCGCGCTTCGAGCGCCAGTGGGGCTACACGATTCCGCCCGCACAGATCCATCTCAGCCTCGGCGCCCTCGATGGCCTCGACAAGTTCTTTCGCGGCCTCTCTGTCATCCAGCGGCAGAATGGTATCGAGCATACCGCTGTCATGTTTCCCGCGCCAAGCTTCAATGTCCCAGAGTGGCAGGCACACTCCCTCGGGCTGCGGATTCATCGTCTCTATACGCGGCCTGAAGACCACTTCAAAATCACGCCCGCCATGCTCCAGACAGCCCTGGATGAGGCCAGCGATATCCGCGCGCTCTACCTCACCGTCAGCAACAACCCTACCGCTTTCACCTACTCGCCAGCCGAGCTTACCGCCCTCTTCGATACGCTCCTGGCTTCCGATCGTGATGTCCTTCTCGTCACCGACCTCGCCTACATTGGTACTGGCGACCCCGCAGAGGATCGCGCCCGCATGGCGGCCTTCAATCGCCCCGGTGTCTTCGAGCGCACCGTCTTCGTCAACAGCTTCTCCAAGACACACAGCCTCACCGGCGACCGCTGCGGCTGGGTCGGCTTCGGCAGTCCTGAGCTTGCCGCGCTCTGTGGCCCTGGCTGGACCAACACCGTCGCTTCCCTGCCTGCTGAATGGCAGCTCCGCTACATGGCCTACATTCAGCTCTTCGATGAGCGGCCCACAATAGACGCGCGTATGCGCGCGCTCTACACCCATCGTCGCGCCCGACTCGTCCGCCAGCTTCAGCGCCTCAACGAGCAGTACGACCTCTTCGCACGCGTCAATCTGGACGATGGCGGCACCGTCTACAACTGGAGCCAGCTCAAGCCCGGCGAAGATGTCTTCACGCTCTTCGGCAAGACCGGTATCGCTGGCGTTCCCGGCGGTGGCTTCGGCTACTCCGATGATTTCGTGCGCCTCTCCGTCGGCTGTATTCCCATCCAGGCAATGCAGTAGCCGCTCTCAATGGCATTGAGAAATCGGTGAACGCGGTAGCGCATTCTTTCCGCCGTCTCCATGCTACATGGCATGGCGCAACACGATACCTGCCACATCCGTATCTTCACACAGAAGGCACGATAGATAGAAAGGATGGGCCGCGCGCATGTGGAGACACCATAGATCACGAGTATGGCGGCGCGCACGACGCCTCGGGGTGATTTGGCTCCTGTGGCGGATCGTCGGTGGACAACGCCGGTGGCGACAAGGGCGAGGGTACGACGGCGGGTATGGCGGCGGTGGCAGATGGTGGTAGTAACTGAGTGACGCGGTCCCGTAGTAACAGCACAAGCTGTTGTTATTCTCGCCCACGTTGACAGCACCGTCCGCCACGTGATACCCTTTCCCCAACGCCAGTATTCCAGCATTTGGAGCAAGCACATCATGCATCCAGCGGGCTACCAGTACAGCAACGGTTCCATCAAGGGCAGCGTTTTTGCCGTGCATCCTTGTCGTACTGCGCCCATTTGCAGCTCGCTTGCCATTCTCCGCGTTCCGCCCGCATAGATCCAGCGGAGCGCGTGATCAACTCAAGCCGTGGGCCAGTGCAGGGTCCACGGCTTTCTTCTTGCTCAAAACACCTGTCGCCCGCCAGGCCCTGCATGCGTTTTCCCGGCTCTTTCAGGAGGAACCACCTATGATTGCGCTTAGCCTGCGTGGCATCAGCAAATCCTTTGGCGGCCGTCGTATTCTACACGACCTCGACTTCACCGTGCCTGACGACGCCCGCATCGGCCTCGTTGGACCCAACGGCGCCGGCAAATCCACTGTGTTGCGCCTGCTCACCAGCGACGAGACACCAGACAGTGGCGACCTCACTCGCCGCCGCGGCTTGCGGGTCGCATCGCTGCCGCAGCACCTCCCTGGCGACGACCGCACCGCGGTTGTCACTGTCCTCGCCGCCCGTCCCGATCTCCAGGAGATCGAGCGCGACCTCGCCGCCTGCGAAACCGAGCTTGCCCGCCCCGAGACCACTACCAATCTGCACCGCATCGAACAGGTGCTCGCCCGGCAAGAGCGCCTGCTCCATCGCTTTGAGGAGCTGGGCGGACCTGGCTTCGAAGGCGAGGCGCGTGCCCGCCTGCGCGCGCTCGGCCTGGACAATGCCACCATCACCGTCCCTACCCACGCGCTCAGCGGCGGCCAGCGCAAGCTCGTCGGCCTCGCCGTCTGCCTCGCTCAACGCCCGGACGTCCTCCTGCTGGACGAGCCAGAGACCCACCTCGATCTACCGCACCGCGAAGAGCTGGAATCCCTCATCCGCAATTTCGATGGTGCGGTCGTCATCATCTCCCATGATCGCTACCTGCTCGACGAAACCGTCAGCGACATCGCCGAGCTTGAGAACGGCACGATCACGCTCTGGCCTGGCAATTACTCAGCCTACACCCTCGCGCGGCAGCTCAAGCTCCAGCGCCAGCAGATGCTCTACACCGCCCAGCAAAAGGAGATCGCCCGACTCGAAGAAGCCATCGCCCGCTTCAAGCTCTGGGCCAGCATCGTCGTCAACGAGCATCACATCAAGCAGGCGCGCAACAAGCAGCGCCAGATAGACGCCATGGACAAAATCGAGCGCCCCGTCCTCCAGCGCCGTCGCATGGCATTGCAGCTTCGTGGCGCCCAGCGCGGCGGCCAGCGCGTCCTTGAGCTTCGCCACGTCAGCAAAGCATTCGACGATAACCTCGTCTTGCTGGATGTCAACCTCACCATTCCACGTGGCGAGCGCGTCGGCCTCGTCGGTGCCAACGGCGCTGGTAAAAGCGTTCTCGCGAAGCTGCTCACTGGCGACCTGGATCCCAGCGAAGGCGAGCGCTGGATCGGACCATCCATCTCTCTCGGCTACTTCGCCCAGGGCAACGAAACGCTCCCGCTCGACGCCACGCCAATAGACCTCGTGCGCGCCGCGAAGCCCTCCTACGAGGAGCAAGCCGTCGCGCTGTTGGGGCGCTTCCTCTTTGCCTACGATCAGGTACGCCTGCCCGTCCGGATGCTCAGTGGTGGTGAGCGCAGCCGGCTCCAACTCCTGCTGCTCACGCTGGGCGGCGCCAACTGTTTGATTCTGGATGAGCCGACCAACCACCTCGACATTGACTCCGCCGAAGTGCTCGAAGCCGCCCTAGAAACCTACGACGGCACGGTGATTGTCGTCTCGCACGACCGTTACTTCCTAGACCGCATCGCCGACCGCATCGTGGAGGTTGCCGAGAGCGAGGTTCACAGTTACGATGGCGGCTATTCCGCCTGGCACGACGCGAAACATACCGCGCCGGCGCCACCCGCTCCGCCGCCGCCGGCACCCACACAACCACAACGCCGCGCCGTCACCCAGAAACGCTTTTAGCTCCGTCTCCCGGCCCGGGAAACGTGTTATCTGGCCACTTGAATCTCGAATTCCGCGAGCTGCGCGACTCGGCGGCGCCGTGCCCGATGCTCGCGCAGCCACGACCACGCCAGCAATACAAAGACGATGCTTTGCCCGGCAAGCGCCATCGCGCCGTCAAGTGCGGCCAGCCACTGGCCGTCTCGTAGACCCACGACCACCTGCGCCGTTTCACCGCCAATCGCCAGAACGGTCGCGGGGATGAGATACACGACGAACCAAACGAGCGTGCCGCCGATGGCAATTACGGCGAGCAGCGTGTAGCCCACGGTAAGCCAGTCCGCGCGCTCCGCGATGGTCTCTCCGCGCGCGCCCGGTATGTTTCGGCGGCGAATAGCGGATAGGATGCGACGGTAGAATCCAATCACCAGCGCGCGCGCCTGTTCGGGAAGATCGTGTCGTCCCGTGAGATCCGCCAGGATGTGATACACATCCGTCTTGAGGAAGACTTGAAACTCCCAGGCAACCCCAAGATATTCGGAGAGGACGAGGAGGGCGACCAATCCTTTGAGTGGCGCCGCCAGCGCCACGAGATGCTCCTGCGCCGCGAACAACAGCAGCGATCCCACGCCAGCGAAGACGAGATCATTCAACATGCCGGCGCTGTAGATCAGCAGGCGCTCCCGGCGACGCAACGTCCAGACGGCGGCAATCCGGCTGACCACGACCAGATAGACGAGCCGGTGCCCAAAAGTAAGCTCCGCTTGCAGCCCCTTTCCGCGCCCGGCAAGCAGGTGTCCCAGCTCATGCTTCAGGAGGAGCAGAGGCGCCAGCACCAACAGTGTGATGGTATCTACGGAATAGGATGCGCTCCACAACAGAGCGTGCGCCTGCGGTCGAATAGCCGAATCGAGCAACAGCAGAATCGGGCCGGAAATGGCCAGGACGGCGTAGAAGATCAGCAGCGGAGATGAGTAGATCCACGCGACCGCGGCGGGAGGAACGCGCGCCAGCCAGCGCTGGCCGATGCTGGCGGTCTCCGGCATGCGGCGCCCATCGAGCGCTTCGACAAACCCAAGCCCCGCGAGCCCCTCGACAAGATCCGCGACATCTATATCCTCGTCGCACTTTTGGCTCGTCGCCGCGCGAGCATGCGCGACCGTGGCGCCCGACAGTAGATGCTGAATAGCGACGATTCCCACCTCCGGTAGTGAGATGGCGGTATCGCTTGGCTCATGGCCGACGATCCACTCCTCGCGGCCATGCCCTGGTGGAAGGAACGTGAGCGGACGGAAGTGGACGGTGGACTCGTCGCGAATGCGAAGTGTCGCCTCAGCCATGTGCGGACCTCACGTTCCTCTACGTATGCGAGCAGTCGCGCCACCGATGTCAGGAGTTCTCCGGCAGCGCGACAGCAGCGGATACGGGCGCTGCGGATCGTGCCGCAGCCGTTCGCGTCCCGCCGCCGCAGACAGCACAGTGAGGATCACGCGCCCGTGGCACACTCGTCAGCGTCAGGTGCTCAATGTCAAGGGTGTACATAGAGTTGTAGGTAACGGGCGTCGCGAAACCAGTGAGATATTTGATGATCTCGCCGCACGTCAGGCTCGCCGCTGCCGCTGTGGTGATGTAAGACGTGGGATGACGCAGCCAGAAAGCCTCGTTCACCCAGGCCAGCGGCACGGGTGGCGCTTCCGGCTGCAGCGGCATGTTGCAGCCGAGACAGGATGTAGTAAATGGCACGACGAAAGGTCCAACCTCCGCGGCGGTGCCACGATACCCGCCGGAGATGAAGGGAACGCCCGTCGCGAGGGCGGCGCTATTTACCCACACGAATATCGAACGTGGAGCGTCGGCGCAGAGCGCGACAACATCGGTATCCTTGATGACCTCCGCGATGCGCTCGGGGCTTTCAAGAAACTCGTGAAGCGGCTCGAAGACGATGCTGGGATTGAAACGCCGTACCTGCTCAGCGGCCGCCAGCGCCTTCGATGTACCGAAGTCACCAACATCGTAGAGTACCTGACGGTTGAGATTACTCATCTCGACGCTATCACCGTCAACGCCCCGAATAAAGCCAACTCCGGCGGCGGCAAGTCCCATCACGACATTGCTGCCCAGTCCGCCCAGACCCAGCACCGTCACCCGTGCCCGTTTGAGCCGCGCCTGCATCTCAAACCGTTGCTTGCCGCTGGTGTCGAGGATGGAGAAGAAGCGAATCTGACCCGCGTAGCGCTCCAGGTCCGTCTCGGTCAGGGCATCCGGCGGCGTCACGCCCGCATCTTCGATCAAGCTCAGCTCCGCCAGCTGATCGAGCTGCTGGGATATATCTCCAGCCGTAATGCCGGCATCATGCGCCTGGAGTCGAGCCATAATCTCGTCGAATGTGTACTGGCCATCCAGCAGTGAGATCAACAGAAGCTGCGCCTCGTCCACGTCCTCAAGCGCGATGCCACGCTCGTGTCCATAGTGAAATGCGATATCTGTTCCCTGTGGGCGCGGCACGCCGGCAGGATCGAGAGGCGTGACGGCATGCAGGTGGCGCTTGAGGCAGGGGCGAATGAACGCCATGCGAAACACTCCTTGATCGTTGATTGAAGCCGTAGCTCCTGGTAGCCGAGCTAGCTGGCAGCGGATAAGGTGATGACGCCGCGATCAGATACCATTGATTGACCTGGCCGTGCATACCTGACCTTGGCGTCATCGAGAGGGTTTTCCTCACGCCACGTCACCGGGCCTCGAGGATAAAGCCTGTTGGCGTGGAGGTGGAAGCTCCATGAGACAGGAGGCTAGGCCGGCCACAACCGGAAGCCACAATAAACGGTCAGCTCAGTGCTCGTGAGCACGCGAATCTTGAGCTTCTTCATGCGTTCACCTCTTCTCGACATCAAGCTTAGCCCCCGACTACACGGAGACGACTTCTTTACGAGGCATGTAGATTATCTGGGGTTGCCGCCCGGTACAGTGTAATAGGTGAGCTCGGTGCTCGTGAGCACGCGAATCTTGAGCTTCTTCATGCGTTCACCTCCTTTCCGGCGTATGATCGCGAGCGGCGACTCCAAGGGGTTCCTCCGTGGAGGGGAAGTCCGTCGCGTCTTCCCAAGTGTGCCCAACACCTCCCGCGCTGTCCATGCAACTACTGACATGATGCCCGCAAAATAGCTGACAAATGCACCGGCAAAAAGCAGCAAAAAGTATGGCAAGCACGAACGATGTGTGCTATTATGGCCGCACGTCCACACTGCTTAACTGGCCTGCAAGCATAAACTCGTTCGCGCCAAAGGACATGATAAGGACGTGATATGAGCGCCACGCAGCGCACAGCTTTTGCCACCCTGCTCAACCACTACCGCATTACCGCTGGCTTAACTCAGGAAGAGCTGGCCGAGCGCGCTGGCGTGAGCGTGCGGAGCATCAGCGACATGGAGCGCGGGGTACCACATACTCCACGCAAAGCGACCATCCACCTCCTGGCTGTGGCGCTCGACCTCTCAGCACCGGACTACGATGCGTTCGTGGCCGCGGCGCGTGGACGCAACGCTCCCGCTACCGCTCCCGTTCTTCCGCCCTCATCACCGCCTCGCGATAGCCCATCGCACAATCTGCCAGCGCCGCCTACTCCGCTCATCGGTCGCGACAGTGAGCTCGTCACCGCATGCGATTTGCTGCGGCAAGCGGAGGTTCGCCTGCTCACATTGGTCGGTCCCGCTGGCGTCGGCAAGACACGCCTGGGACTGGCGGCGGCGGCACAGATGCTGGATAGCTTTGCTGACGGCGCCTTCTTTGTGGATCTGGCCTCCATCAGCGAACACGGTCTCATCTCCGTAGCCATCGCACAAACACTCGGCATCAGCGAGCGCGGCGCCGAGCCGTTGCGCGAGCGCCTGCACGGATATCTCAATGCCAGGCGGATGCTCCTGCTCCTTGACAACTTCGAGCATCTGACGGCGGCGGCCCCATCGGTGGCCGATATGTTGGCCGCGTGTCCCCATCTGAAGGTGCTAGTGACGAGCCGGGTGGCTGTGCATGTTCGGGGTGAGCATGTGCTGCCAGTATCGCCCTTGACACTGCCCGATCCCGCCGACCTGCCGCCCGTTGAAGCGCTTGCGTGCGTTCCCGCCGTTACCCTCTTCACCACTCGCACACGCCAGGTCCGCCCGGACTTCGCGCTTACGGCTCAGAATGCCCCAACGGTAGCAGCCATCTGCTGCCAGCTGGATGGGCTGCCGCTGGCTATCGAGCTGGCGGCGGCGCGCATGAAGATCTTACCGCCCCAGATGCTGCTCACTCTGCTGGAGCATCGTCTGCAAGTCTTGACCGGCGGACCGCAAGACCTCCCATTGCGGCAACAGACGCTGCGAGATACGCTCGCATGGAGCTATGATCTCCTGCCCGAGTCAGCACAAGCGCTTTTCCGGCGTCTGACGATCTTTGTGGGAGGCTACACCCTGGAAGCAGCGAACACAATCGGCTCCGCATTAGGTGACGAGCTGGACATCCTTGATGGCATCACCACCCTGGTAGATCATAGTCTCGTGCGCCAGGAAGACGAACGTGATGGCACGCTTCGTTTCATTATGCTGGAAACGCTCCGCGAATATGGACGCGAGCAATTGGCGCTTTGTGGAGAAACGGATGCCATTGCGCGGGCGCATGCCACATGCTACCTGGCTCTCGCCGAAGAGGCGCAGACCCGGCTCAAAGGACCCGAACAGGCACAATGGTACGCCCGGCTGGAAAAAGAGTACGGTAATGTCCATGCCGCGCTGCGATGGGCTTTGGAACACAACGAAATCGAGTTAGGGCTGCGGTTGGGGGCGGCCTTGTGGCGTTTTTGGCAGAATTGTGGACATCTGACCGAAGGGTGGGGCTGGCTGAAAGCGTTTCTCGCTCTGGATGTGAATGACACGCAGTCCCAGTCCACGCTGGCGCCTGTGCGGGCCACAGTCCTTAATGGGGCCGGCGTGCTGGCCCAACGCCAGGGTGACTACGCGCGGGCCGAGGGATTGCTTACCCAGGGACTGGAAATACGCCGCGGTCTGGGGGATTCTTGGGGCATCGCCTCCTCACTCAACAACCTCGGAGGCGTGGCGTACGAGCAGGACCAATACGTGCGAGCTGTACGATTGTGGGAGGAGAGTTTGGTCCTCTTTCGCGAGTTGGACGACCTCTGGGCAGCGGCGCTCGTGCACAATAATCTCGGATTTGTCGCTTCGATCCGCGGAGACTACGAGCGGGCAATGTCGCAGTTTGAGCAAAGTCAGCTGCTATACGAAGCGAACGGGGATATCTGGGGTATCGCCACCACGCTCGACAACCAGGCGCAAGCGCTGTACATGCAAGGCATTGTCGTTCGTGCGATGGCGCTCTCCGAGAAAAGCCTCGGCCTGTTTCGCGAGCTTGGCGCGAAGCAAGGGGTCGCCCGCGCCCTCATTACGCTGGCCAACATCTCGCGCCAGCAAACCGACTACCCGCGTGCGACAACGCTCATCACGGAAAGTATTGCCATCCTCAATGATTTGAGCGACACGGGATTTCTGGCCGCCGCCCTGACCACGCTGGGTACGATAGCTCGCGATCGAGGAGATTTCGCGGGAGCCGCGGAACGATATCAGGAAAGCCTACTACTTCATCGAACGGCTGGAAGGAAACGCGAAGTAGCACCCTGCCTGGAAGGGCTGGCAGCCGTAGCCACGGCGAGGGAAAAGCCGGTGGCCGCGGCACGTCTCTGCGGCGCGGCAGCGGACTTACGTACTGCCCTTGGTACTCCCCTCCCCATCGTTGACCGCGCATTCTATGAAGATACGCTTGCGGCGATCCGCGCGGCGCTCGATGATGCCAGCTTCAGCGCAGCACAGCAGGAGGGCGCGGCGATGGAGCTGGAGGAGGTCATCGCCGCGACGCTGGCAGTGGCCGTCCCACTGTGAGCTTTTCACACTCCAACTCCTTGACAACCGCTTCTCCTCGCAGATATGTTATGCTTGCGTAACGTTAAGTGCGCTTAACATACTACAGACGCAGCTCGCCACGAAAAAGAAAGCCCGAGACGGCAGCCCCGGTAGAAAGTGAAAGCCTCTATGATTGAGGCGCAGAACCTGACGCGACATTTCGGCGACTTTACTGCCGTCGAGTCTATCAGCCTCCATGTTCCCGCTGGTGCCATCCTTGCGTTGCTCGGCCCCAACGGTGCCGGCAAGACCACCACGATCCGCATGCTCGCGGGTCTCATCGCGCCATCGTCGGGCGGAGCCACTGTCGCTGGCTACGATGTGCGGCTGAACCCCACCGCCGTGCGCGCCCGTGTCGGCCTTGTCACCGACGCGCCAGGACTCTATGAGCAGATGACCGCGCCCGCGTATCTCGACTTCTTCGGCGCAATCTACGGCATGAGCCGTGATGAGCGCGCACGCGGGATTGATGAGCTGCTCGCGCTCTTCGATCTGGCGAGCCACCGTACGGAGAAGATGGTCGGCTTCTCTAAGGGTATGAAGCAAAAAGTCGCGCTGGCCCGCGCGCTGCTCCACGACCCCGCTGTCCTCTTCCTCGACGAGCCTACCTCAGGACTGGATCCGCTGGCGGCACGTGCCGTGCGCGACCTCATCCTTACGCTCAAGCGCGAGAACCGCGCGATCATCCTTTGCACCCACGATCTCGATGAAGCCGAGCGCATGGCCGATGAAGTCGCCATTCTCCGGCATGGGCGCATCGTCATCAGCGACGCCCCGGCGCTTTTGCGTGCGCGCGCCTCCGGTGAAGTGCTGGTGCGCATAGAGTTGGCGCAGCCGCTTCTCACAGCGATGGAGACCATACGCCAGGTGGACGGTGTCCTGAGGCCGCAAGTCGAGAACGATACACACATCATCTATCACACCACACAGCCGAGCCAGACGAATCCACGTGCGCTTGCGTGCCTGTTCGCGGAGGGTGCGCAGATCGTCGCCGTCACCTATGACACGACAAGCCTCGAAGATGTCTACGCCAACGTTCTAGAGCACCATGACGGCCACGACAGCAGCCACATCACTGGTACATCGCAACCCAACCCTCATTCCAAACTCGTAGCGCCCGTCTCAGCTGAGCTACCCACTCCCTGGCAGGAAACCGCCCAGAAATAGGATCCCAAGTGAGGCACATCATGCAAGCCACGCTTTCAACAGCACCTGACACGCGGATGCCCAGCACGCCGCACCTTATTCGGCTCATCGCCTGGCGCGCCGCCATCGAATCCCTGCGTGACCGCACCACACTCCTCGTGAGCGCCTTCTTTTCCGTGGCGTTTCCAACATTTGTCGTCCTCACCTCGATCCGGCCCGCCGCCGCACGGGCGACAACCCCACAGCAGGAGGCCGCTCTGGGCGGGCTTATCGCGGTCTACCTGTTCGCCGTTGGACTACTGCCCACCAGCACCTCCACGGGCGTCGCGGCTGGCCTGTTCGCCGGCGAGAAGGAGCAGGGCAATCTCGCGCCGCTGCTTGCCTCTCCGGCTTCGAACATCGCGATCTTCGGCGGCAAAGTGCTCGGCGCCGTCATTCCAGCGATCTTCTATGCACTGGTTGCCGAAGCGCTGTTCATCATCGAAATCGCCGTGCTGGCGGGACCAGAATGGCTCCGCCGGATACCGCTCGTCCTGGCGCTTTCGATGGTAGGATTGGTTCCCGCCGTCGCCGTTTTCGGCGCCACCGTCGCCAGCCTCATCTCCTCGCGCGTGCGCACCTACAATAGTGCCCAACAAATCAGCAGCTTCGTGTTGGTTCCGGTGCTGTTCGCCTTCGTCTTCCTTGGCGTCAATTTGCAGACGTGGGGAGCCGCCGGCCCACTCGTCGCAGTGCTCGCCACAGCCGGCGTGGATGTCGCCTTGATCACCATCGCCGCACGCACCTGGCGCCGCGAAGAAGTGCTGGCGCGCCAGTAGAGGATCACTCATGCCTTCACGGGTTACCAATCGTCTGCGCGAGCTACGCCAGCAGTATGGGCTGACCCAGGAACAGCTCGCCGCGGATCTCGATGTCACCCGCCACACGATTCTGGCGCTGGAAGTCGGCCGTTACGTGCCATCCATCGAGGTAGCGCTCCGCCTCGCCGCCTACTTCGATGAGCCGTTGGAATCGATCTTCTGGCTTCCGTCGGCGGTGACGAAGGAGCTGCGTGGCGCCGTCAGGCGCCATGCCCTGCACGCGCAGGAGGTAGGAGAGAATCATGGATAACGAGCTGCGACCCGCTTGGGCCAACCCGCGCGGCACACGCTGGCCGCTCCGCCGTAGCCGCCGTATCAATCGTATCGTCGCCGTTATCTCGTGGTCCGGTTGCTTTTTGTCCTGGTCAATCTTGTACGTGGCTGGTGGATTGGCATCCTCTCTCCTGAAAGTCTGATCACCTTCGCCTTTGTCGGCATCTGTTGCGCGTTGGGCGGCGTGCTCGCCCTCACGGGCGACGGCGACGTCATTCTCTTTACGGGCGCGGACGAAGGCCAGCGCGACGCCATCCGTGAGGCGGTGATGCCAGCTTTTAGCCTTGCCTTCTGGGGCATGTTTCTGATCTGGATAAGCTACAGCGTCTGGCCCGCGTGGCGCGCCTCCCCTATCTGCATATCGGCATTCTGCTGTTGCTTGTGGTGGTCGTCTTCCTGGGCGGCTACCTCTGGCGCCGCCGCCGCCTTTAACAGCATTCGACAATCGGCGTTAAAAGCCAGCCACCAGACAACCGAAATGCCAAACGCTCCCGCGACTCCGGCATTCGCCTTGCGCTAGATATAGACATCGGCGCCGCCTTTCCCGGCGCGGTAGAATCTGCATGCACCCGTTGCACTCGTTCCACACCTATATCACCGCCAGGAGAAAGTCCCCATGCGCGTAGGAATCGGCCTTCCATCTACCATCCCCGGCACTTCCGGATCACTCATCCTTGATTGGGCGCGGCACGCTGACGCCGGTCCCTTCTCCAGCCTCGGCGTTCTCGACCGTCTCGTCTACCCGAACTACGATTCGCTCATTACCCTCGCCGCCGCTGCCGCCGTCACGTCTCGCGTACGTTTGCTCACCAGCGTCCTCCTCGCCCCGCTACGCAGTCCTGTCCTCCTCGCCAAACAAGCCGCCAGCATAGATGCCCTCTCCAGCGGCCGGCTCACCCTCGGCCTCGGCGTTGGGTCGCGCGAAGACGACTACCAGGCCGCTGGTGTGGACATACATACTCGCGGCAAGCGCTTCGAAGAGCAGCTCGACATTCTTGGCCGCCTCTGGTCCGGCAAGCCACTCTCCGACACCATTGGACCAGTTGGCCCCACTCCTGTGCAGTCCGGCGGACCTGAAATCCTCCTTGGCGGCAGCACTCCCGCCGCCCTCAAGCGCGCTGCCCGCTGGGGCAATGGATACATCTCCTCCGGCGGCGCTCAGCAAGCTGTGCCTGCCTTCCAGATCGTGCAGGATGCTTGGCGCGAAGCAGCCCGGCCCGGAAAGCCGCGCTTCGTCAGCTGCGGCTACTTCGGCCTCGGCGAGAACGCCCGCGAGCGCGCCGGCCAGTATATCCGCCACTACTACAGCTTCGCTGGCCCCTACGTCGGCGCCATCGTTAGCACCATGCCCGCCTCACCTGAAGAGATCGCCACGTTCATCCAGTCCTTCATAGACGCCGGCGCCGATGAAGTGATGCTCTGGCCCTGCATTCCCGAGCTCGATCAAGTGGAGCGCCTCGCCCAGATCGTCGGCTAGCCACTCGTCCCAGCGCCGTCACTTGACATCCTGACAGTTTAGTCGTAAACTATAGGCGTGAGCGGTCGCGACTACTGCAACGATGAGCCACGACCAGAACATTTCGGACACCCTCTTTGGAAAGGTTTGCATCATGCAGTTAGGTGGCTTGCACCACGTCACGGCGGTAACCGCCACGCCGTCACGCAATGTTGCGTTTTACACGCAGACGCTCGGCCTCCGTCTCGTCAAGAAAACGGTCAATCAGGACGATGTCTCCGCCTATCACCTCTTCTACGGCGACGAGATCGGCCACGCCGGCACCGAGATGACCTTCTTCGATTGGCCACTTTCCCCACATCAGGCTCCCACCGCCGGACGAATCTCCGCCACCGCCTTCAGAGTACCCAGTCGGGCCGCGTTGGATTGGTGGACGCAACGATTTGATGAGCAGGGAGTCTCCCATGGCGCGATTCTCACGCGTGCGGGCCGCTCCGTCCTCCCTTTCACGGATCCCGAGGGGCAGAGCCTTGAGCTGGTGGACGACACCCGCACTAGTGATGGTGAGGGCGTTATACCCGGCGTTCCCTGGTCAAAGAGTCCCGTCACGGCGGCCTATGGTATTCGCGGACTGGAAGGCGTCACGCTCACCGTCAGCCGCCTCGCGCCTACCGCCGCCATCCTTACCGACGTGCTTGGCTTCCGCAACGTCGCCGAATCCACTGAGGACGGTCACACCGCCGTTACCTTCGAGGTTGGGCCGGGCGGTCCCGGCGCGGAAGTTCGCGTCATCGAGCGGCCAGACTTGCCGCTTCTCCGCGGCATCGGCGCCGGCGATGTCCACCATGTCGCCTTCCGCACGCCCGACGAGGAGCAGCATATCGCGTGGCGCAAGCGGCTGGCCGAAAGCGGTCTCCATGTGACGCCGGTGATTGACCGCTTCTACTTCCGCTCGATCTACTTCCGCGAGCCAGGTGGCGTGCTCTTTGAGATCGCGACCGAAGGCCCCGGCTTCGCTACCGACGAAGACGCGGAGCACCTCGGCGAGCGCCTGTCGCTCCCTCCATTCCTGGAGCCGCACCGCGCCGAGATTGAGCGCAACCTCAAGCCCATCGCATCTGTAGAAACCACCAGCGCCCGATAACTGGTGTCTCCCTACGGGCAGCCGGAATATGTCATTGTTCTGGCTGCCCTTCACTATGCCACAAGCGTCCAGACCGTCCCGAGCGCCGACCTGATTTCGACTGTCATTAGCTCCATACCTTCCCCCTCACCCAACGGCGCCACAGCCCCATCCTTACAGCCTTGCCGCTCGCATTATTCATCCCCACTCTTCGACACGCGCAAACTCGTGTCCGCAGTTGACCGCTTCTGAGTGGACTTGACTGTAGCGAAATTATAGAAAATATGTTCTATATTCATGGCAACGTACTGCGTGGCGGCGCGCGGCTTCAGGGAGCGCCGGAGCGGTTATATCCCACGATTGAGCGAGGAGAACAAGCGATGAGCGCATCTTCCAGCAACGACGACCACATAGCTCTCGATGCCGACGCTCAGGAGCAACAACACATGGCACCAAAACTCGACCACCTTCGGTCGCCGGTCATCCAGTCACGCTTGCCCGGGTTCGATCTGCCCACACCTCCCTCGCCAACCACACATGCCGGTTCCGCGCCTATGACCACAACCCAGCAACCGGCCGCACAGCGCACGCGACCGGCACATCCACTTACGCAACCCGTCGCCTTTCCGCCGGGCGAGCCACTCCATCCCACCCCCGGACTCGAAGGCCCGCACGGCGATCCCCGCCAGTGGAGCTATCCCGTCGGCTTCAACATCGGCCAGCGTCCTCGCGGCACTGAAGCTACCAGCTTCGAGCAGCTGCGCAGCCTCGCCGCTCTGTACGACGGCATTCAGCTCTGCGAGCGCGTCTACTTCGACATTCTCGCCCGCCTGGAGCCGCGTGCCGTTCCCCGCTCCGGCGCACTCGAACCCGGCGACACCGCGGACAGTCGCTCCTGGCGCGCGGCTGGCAGCCGTATCGAAGCCTTCCTCGAAAGTCCCGACCGCATCACCGACCTCCGCTCGTGGCTCACCGCCTTCGTCCGCGACCTGTTGGAGATAGACGCCGTCGCCATCTACACACGCCAGACGTGCGGTGGCCGGCTACATGCCCTTGAGCTGGTCGCCGGCGAGACCATCAAGCCGCTCCTGGATAGCGGCGGCCGCGCTCCTCAGCCGCCTCATCCCGCCTATCAGCAATTCCTCTACGGCGTTCCCGCCGGCCTCTACACCGCCGCCGACCTTGACTACATCCGCGAGACCGCTCGCACCGACAGCCCCTACGGCCTATCCCGCGTCGAGCGCGTCATCCTCCGCGTCAACCAGGCCCTCCGCAAACAAGACTTCGATCTCGCCCGCTTCACCGACGGCGCCACCCCTCTCGGCATCATCCAATCGCCCGCCACCCTCGCCTGGACCCCCGAGCAGCTCGACACCTTCGAGCGCGCCTTCAACGGTCTCCTTGCCGGCAACGACCGGATACGCGTCCGCGCCAAAACGCTCCCACCCGGAGCCACATGGTATGCCACCACCGGCGACGACCCGCTTGTCGAATTCGACCGCTTCCTCCTCAACGTGACCGTGGCCGCTTTCGGCCTCACCATGGATGAGCTGGGGTTCACGGCTGACAGCAATCGCAGCGTTGGCCAGACGCAAGAAAATGTGATATATCGCCGTGCCGTCGCCCCTGTCATCGCGCTCGCCGCGGGATTTCTCACCCGCAAGGTCCGTCGCTGGCTTGACCCGCGTTTCACCATCACGTTTGCTGGCATCGAGGAGCCGGAGGACTTCGCCACACGTGCCGAAGCCTTCGCGAGACTCATCCCCCTCGGCGTCGTCACCCCCTTCCAGGCCGCGCAAATCCTCCACCTGCCAATCCCGCCCGATTCGTCTACGTCATCGTAGGGCGCGGTGGTACGCATTGACTTCTTCGCGCTTGGCTTGCCATTCCCAGACCCGCCGCGACTTTTGGGGCACCGCATGTTTTGAGGCAAAGCCCAGGTCTCCTCTACCGGCACACTTATCCACATATCCGCCACTTATCCACATCCCATGTGGATATCCGCGCGATCACGACAAATCGGGTGAAATTCGGTTGCGCCTTGGTAGCGAACCCGTAAGGCGCCGCACGGCGTCACGGCCTGCAACACCTATCCATTCGTGGATAAACAGCCCAAAAGTGTGGAAAAGTGCCCTCCTATGTGCATAAGTCGCAACCGCTTCACACCCTTATCCCAATCCATCTCGCCCACAATCGCTGTGGATACTCTTGTGGATAACTCGTGGATGGCTCAGACGCCTGCGATGGATGGCACACTGAACGATTTTTCCCCAGACCGGTGGATAACGCTGTGGATACCCGGGAACAATCGGTGGATGCCCGCGTCCGCCATCCACCGTCTCGGTGGGTTCATGTGTGGATACGCGGGGGACCGCGTGGATAGGCATGCTCACCTATCCACAATCACACACAATTCGCCGCGATTTATCCTGCCTTCGCGCGAGCCTTCTCCACATTCCTCCACATGTTCACAGACCCACTACCACCCTCACGAATCCGTATGACAACAGCGTTCGCATCGCCTCGTCCGTTGTGCGCCGGCAGTTATCCCCACTATCCACCGCCCCTATAACTATCTCCTACTGAATCTCTTTCTTCTTCTTTAAGAGAATGAATAAGATACGTTCTCTGGCATGTTCAATGATGTTCAATGATCTGCATCTATCCACCTGTGGACAACGACTCAGTAACGCATGAAAAGGCGTCCACCGCGACCGCTACCGTTCGCAGAGCATCTGCACCAACGATTGGAACCTGTTGAAAAAGGGAGTCACGCTCAGTTCGGCAGTCACCTCGGCGTGACTCACTCACTGGCCTCCGCTGGTTCAGTAACCAGCTGTGTCAAGCGCCGAAGCGACACCCGGCAACGTGGAGAGCCAAGCGCGGACGCCCAGTCGTGGCGTGCAAAGAAGACTATCGGCAGCGGTACAAAGTGGAACGCAGCTTCGCCTGGCTCTCGCAATTTCTGCCGGTTCCTCATCCGCTGGGAGCGTCTGTTCAGCGTCTACCGGAGCGGATTCGCTTCCGCCGTCATGTTGCTGTGTGCTGCTGTGTGCGCCGGGCGACGACCCTCGCGTGCCCGATCCCGCTGGGGTTCGTCACGCGAGGGCGGCGTACGCGGCACGAACGTTCAACCAAGTTGGAGCACGAGCAGCTCAAACGGCTCATGGCCGCGCCAGCGTCTTAGTTTCTTTGGGGGTGAACAGCTTCCAGTGCCCCTCGGAGACGACTTCGACGGTGCCGTCAACCACCTTGATGGCGGTCTCATCGTCGATCGCATACGCGGGCCCCGCCAGGCCTGCCGCCCACGTCTCCGCGGCGGCCATGGTGTTCTCCGGCAGGTTCGGGTTGTCGACATGCGGGAAGATCGAGAAGTCGACCACGCCCAGCGTCCGGTCGCCGGCCGGGGAATGCCAGGTGACGAAGTCGTCTCCGATTCGCGGGGTCATGACCATGCTCCCGGCGCTGAATCCCACCCAGACCGTCTCTTCCAGCGACGGCAGGAGATCCGCCAGCCCCGACTGCCGCATCCAGTGGCACAAGTACGCGGCGTCGCCGCCATTCACCAGCAGGACGTCTGTCTCTCGGACCCACGGAACCCAGCGTTCTGCACCGATGCTAGGCAGCGCGGTGAGCTCGAGCACTCCCAAGGACTTCCACCCCAGTTCACACATCGGTTGGGCGGACTGTCCGCTGATGAACCGCCATGGCCCGGTAGGAGTGCCATACTGGTGTCCGTACCCCGCAGTGGGAATGCACAGAGCATCGCACTCGGCGATCGGCTTGCCCAGCAGCTCGACCAGCGCGTTGTGGATGCTTGCGTTCTTGATGCCCGCGGAAGTGAGAAGATACTTCATCATGTCTCTCCTATTGATATTCCCCAGAAGTGATGCCCACGCGACGCCTGTCCTAACGGACGATGGTAGCGCCTGACGGGCCTGTCCGGCCCGAATCATACGGATGCCTGGTCTTTAGGAGCAGGTGCTTGCTTGAGCCGTACCGCCGGAGTGTAGCACACCCGTTCTAGATGGCGCTATCCCCTGACCCGAAGGTAAGGGGCTGCGCGCCGAGGAGAGCAGGTCACGGCATTCAGGGTCTGCATTCAGGGCCGATGGTCTCCACTGGCCGCAGCGACTTTCGAAACTGCCTGTATGCCAGTGCGGTGCAGGCGCGACGGGATGATGATAGTAATCTACCTGATGCTCGTAATCAGCACATCGTTCGGATACTTCAGATCCGGCGATTGGATGGTGTCTACCACCTTGTCATCCGCCGTGTCAATCACCGACAAGCTCTGTCCTTGCGTGTTCGCCACCACCACGAAGCGCCCGTCCGGCGTCACCGCGATCCCATGCGGATAGCCCTGAATTCCTTGAATTGTCGCTCGTACTACCGGCTGCGCCGCGTTGCGTGAGATATCTACCACGCTCACGCTCGCTGCCCCGCCATTTGCCACATACAGCGTCTTCCCATCCGGCGACCGCGCGATCAGTGCTGGCCGCAGCCCCACCTCGATGGCAGGCAGCAGCTTCCGTCCCGCCGTGTCAATCACGAACAGACGGCCCGTAAAGTTGTCGCTCGCGTACACATACCGCCCATCGGCGCTGATTGCGATACCGTACGGTTGCGCCCCCGCCGGCAGTGAAATCGTTGCCGCCAACGTCGCGCTCACCGCGTCAATGACCGCGATAGCTGCTCCCCCATAGCAAGCTACATACGCCCAGCGGCCATCCGGCGAGAGTACAATCCCATGTGGCCGCGCCGGAACGGTTATCGTCTTCTCCGGTTGCCACGTGACCGCGTTCACCACTGACACCGTCTGATCCGCGAAGTTCGTCACGAACAGCGTCTTGCCGTCCAGCGTCTCCACCATATGCACCGGCGACCCCCCAACCGGCGCCTCATGCTCCGCGCCCAGCGCCCCACCGGCCAGCGCGAAGCCATCCATGCAATTCCCACTCACGTCCGTTACGAACAGCATGTTCCCATCGGCGGAAAGCCCCAGCCCATGGATGCTCTGCGCCACATGCACCGTATGCTCGCCCAGCTCCGACACGTTCCCCGTCTCCAGGTCCGTCACGAAAATGTGATACGGCGTCAGCTCCGCTGGCCGTGGCAGCACCTGTTCTCCATTGGAAGAGGCCGCGACGCAGCTTGCCCGCGTCTGTGCCGGTTGGGCATCACTGCCGCAGCCTGCCAGCAGTGGCAGCGCGGCCACAAGCCCCAGCAGCGCCGCCCTCCGCGCCAGCCAGCATCCCCGCATCCTCGCGCTCTGCTCATTCCTCAGCAACCCACCGCCCGCCATTGTTGCGTCTCCTCGCCACGTATTCCAACTCGAACGATTGCCTGCTCGCGCCTTCTGTCTCTTAATCGTCAGTGATTGCGGCTCTGGTTCTGGATTCATGCCGCGCAGGTTGCGGTCTTCGTGGTGCTGGCCATCCTTGCCTTCCGCCGCCTCGCTCGATGCGCGAAGATGCCTCACCGCCGCTGATAGCCAGTCAGCGAAAAACAAGAATGCCGTGACGCCAGCCGGTTTATCCGAGGAAGGAACTGGGGCGCGAAAGCCCGTCCCCGGATTGCGTGGCCGCGTCACGGCTTAAAGAATGCCTGAGCCATGCGAGAAGGGCTTACTACACCCCAACACTCGCGGCGGCGGGTACTTCCTGAGTGCAGAATGCGCAGCGCGTCGCCTCGATCGGGATATTGCTCAGGCAATATGGGCAGTCCCGTGTCGTGGGGTCAGCGGGTGGTTCTGACTTACGCCGTGCCATCAGGGCGTTCATGGGCTTCACGACGAAGAAGAAGATCACCGCTGCGAGAATGATAAAGACCACCAGGGCGGTAATGAACGTTCCAATCTTGATCTGGCTGCCGTTGATCACCCAATAATAGCTGTCGAAGTTCGGTTTTCCACCGAAAGCTCCGATGAGTGGCATGATGATATCTTGCACAAACGACGTCACAACTGCCCCAAACGCGACGCCAATCACGATGCCGATTGCCAGGTCAACGACGTTGCCTCGTAGGATGAACGCCTTAAACTCAGTGAGCAGGCTCATGCCGGATCCAGCCACTGGTCGTGCGCTAGATCCCGCTGCCGACGCCGCCGGTCTCATGCTCATTCTGGGTCCCCTTTCTCGGATGCGCTACAATAACATCAAGACGCCCCTCCTGCCCGTCCTCACAGCGTTATGTGATGACTAGAATCATGGTAACACCGCCAGCGACCCTGCACAAGGGGTGAAATGCGCTTGCTCAAATCCTCACCGGTAGCTCTCCGTGGATAACAGCCTCTCTCCTGCCTGCACGTGCCCCACGTCCACGCCGATGCATGTTCATCGTGTTTCTTTGCGTTTCTTTGCGTTTCTTTCGGCGCATCGTAACCAACCGTGTGTCCTCTTGACTTTTCGCCGCGCGTCAGGTACTCTTGCTTTGACCGGTCGGTTCCCGTTTTCCCGGTATCCAAACCGGGAAAGGAGTAGCGTTTACCCGTACCCTTTCGAATGCCCGCGGGCAGCCGTCATCCGTAGGAAGTCTGCTGTAGCGTAATGGGCCAGACCCGGCAGCCAGGAATGCGCGTGCAGCGGGTGCCAGGAGAGACGTCTCCACTGTTCCTTCTCCGCCATCCATGCCGGAGCGGCCCTACTACCTCAGGAAAGGTAGAATTCAGGCATGAGTGTACGAAACCTTCACGCCCGTCTCGTTGGTCTGCTGCTTGCCGCCGTTCTCCTCGCCGGCGCCGGCGCATTCAGTGTTCACAACGCCTCCGCTGCCTCAGCAAATCAGCTCCGTAAGGGCCCCGGACACATCCTGCCGCGTGCCGTCACCTCCACGAGCATCGCCCGCGGCGTCACCGCCCCCGCCTACACGACCTCGCTTTACGAATCCACGACCTATTACGGCACACTGCAGAACCAGGGATGCAACGCCGCACGCGGTCCTTCCGGCGTGATCGTCCTTGACTTCGGGGAGCCTGCCTACTCCGGCGGCTTCGGCACGAACGATTTTGGCGGCAACTTCGACTCCGACAACGCGATTTTCCACGCTGTCGCCAACTTTATCTACGGCGCCTGGAACTGTCACACGAGCTCCACGAATATCGCGGTCGCCGTCGGCACCAGCAACTACGGCGGCGCGCTGGGCGGTTATAGCTCTTCCAGCTGGTACACTGCTGGCCAGCAGTGGGGCGATATCGTCAACAACGACCAGAGTTATAGCTCCAGCAGCGGCTACAGCAACTATATCGGCGTCATTGGCGCTGATGACATCGAAGTTGGTTGGCAGGGCTACAGCCAATCCAGCGCCTTCGTCAACGGCTACAACAACCACAGCTCGCGTGCGTTCTTCGACTATGGCGATGACGCTGGCGGCGCCAATCCGTACCCCTGGACCGCCTACGAAGTGTGGTACGTGGCCTGGGGCGCTGCCGATGACTACCCCCTGCCTGAAATCTACTACAATGTCGATGCCACCTCCGACTGGGAGCAGCTCAGCATCTGGGCCTGCAACAACGGGCATGGTCCGATAGGCTTCAAGGGCACAATGGCTGAGTACCCCACCGGTAACTATCCCTCGACCGCGTACTACGACATGTACAACGCCGAAGCGTCCAATTCCTGCACCGCTGGCGGTCTTGGCTACCTCATCTTCTCCACCAACATTTAGAGCTGCGGCTCTCATTGAAGCACAGGCGTCCGAACATCTCCATTCGGGCGCCTGTCGCC
>DATGEP010000178.1:0-4941 GCA_035310125.1 Ktedonobacterales bacterium | reverse complement strand
GCAGCACCTCGGCCTGGAGGGCAAGCCGCCGCATCTCGTCCCCCGACTGGGCGAGTGCATACTGCGATTGGGCCTCGTTTTCAGCAACCACCGTCCGTTCTCCCTTCCGTATCTTCACGATTTGTGCCTGCTTCGCAGCGTGAACCGCCCCGGGTAACCTGGAGGCTCCAGTCTTTGAGAGGGACGGAGCAATGGTCCAGAGAACCCGGTACCCGGCCGAGCTGCGCGAGCGTGCGGTGCGCATGGTCGTGGAGCACCGCAATGAGCATCCCTCGGAGTGGGCGGCGATCTGCTCGATCGCCGAGAAGTGTGGCATGAAGCCGGAGACGCTGCGGCTGTGGCTCCGCCGCGCGGAGGTCGACAGCGGCCAGCGGCCTGGGCTCACCAGCCAGCAGCAGGAGCGCATTCACGAGCTCGAACGCGAGAACCGTGAGCTACGCCGGGCCAATGAGATCCTCAAGGCTGCTTCAGCTTTTTTCGCGCGGGAGCTCGACCCGCGCCTGCCGAAGCCGTGAGCTTCATCGCGACCAATAAGGTGCGCTGGGGAGTCGAGCCGATCTGCCGGATACTCGAGGTCGCCCCTGCGACGTACTACGCCGCGGTCAGCCGATCGTCATCAGCGCGTGCGGCGCGTGACGTCACCTTGAAGGAAGCCATCACGCGCGTCTGGCAGGAACACCGCGGCGTGTACGGGGTCGACAAGGTCTGGGCGCAGTTGCGCCGCGAGGGCATCGCGGTCGCTCGATGCACCGTGGAGCGCCTGATGCGGGTGTTGGGACTGCGCGGTGTCGTGCGGGGGAAGACCAGCGTGCGGACGACGCTGGGTGATGCAGCGGCGGTGCGACCGGCGGACCTCGTGCAGCGGCAGTTCCGTGCGCTGGCACCCAACCGCTTGTGGGTGGCCGATCTGACCTACGTGAAGACGCACAGCGGCTGGGTGTACGTGGCGTTCGTGATCGATGTCTTCTCCCGCGCCGTGGTCGGCTGGCAGGCGTCCCGCTCGCTCCGTACCGACCTCGCGCTCGACGCGTTGGAGATGGCGCTGTGGCGACGGCGGGGGCAGGAACTCGGTGGCCTCGTGCATCATTCGGATCGCGGCGTGCAGTACGTCGCGATCCGCTACACCGAACGGCTCGCTGAAGCCGGGGCCGTTGCCTCCGTGGGGTCACGCGGCGACAGCTACGATAACGCGCTGGTCGAGTCGTTCAATGGGCTCTACAAGACCGAGCTGATCCGGCACCGGGGGCCGTGGCGCGGGCTGGACGACGTGGAGTACGCCACGCTGGACTACGTCGATTGGTTCAACAACCGACGGCTCCATGGAGAGCTGGGGATGGTGCCGCCGGCGGAGTTCGAGACGCGCTACTATGCGGAGCAGCAGCCACTTCCGCTGGCTGCTTCCCAATAACTCGAGTCTCCACTAAACCCGGGGCGGTTCAACCCGCCGATATCCAAGACACGAATAAAGCCGCGGCTCCCCGATGCCTGTCCCACTTCTAGCCAGCCATACTCGCGGACCCACCGCGTGAGGGCGGGATATGCCTCGGCAAATGGGTCCGCCGGGGTCCTGGTCATGGCTAGAAGCGCTCAATGTAGCTGGCGGCGACGGCTTCCGGTGGGTTGGTATAGCGCTGAATGTACCGCTGCGAGCGGTGGCCGAGCCGCCGCTCCAGTTCATAGGCATCGGCACCGGTGGTGCGGGCGAGCTGGAAGGCGAAGGTATGCCGCAGGTCATGCGGCCGCAGCGGCGAGAGACGCCGTGCCAGGTCGGTGACCTCAGCGTCATGCCAGCGGCCGAGCTGCTCCAGGATGAGGTTGATGGCCCGCGGCGAGAGCCGGCCATCTGCCGAGCGAGCGGGTACCCCCGTCGCTGAGAGAAACAACGCGGTCGCTTCCTCCGTGACATCAGCAGCCCGTTCGTACTCGAAATAATCGGCGAGCGCGGTGCGGGCATCGGCGGAGAGGAACACGGTCCGCTGGGTTTTGCCCTTGCCCTGCACACCGGTAATCGTCGCCCGGCGAGCAGCCCGCAGCGCCGTGGCGGTGTGCGGCTGGACCTGGTCGAGGTCGAGGGTCACCAACTCCTCGCGGCGCAGGCCGGTAGAGAGCAGCACAAACACGATAGCGCGGTCCCGCCAGGGCCGCCGGCGAGCGTGGACGTCCGCATCTTTCCCCTGCCAGCGCCGGCCTTTCTTGACGGCAAGCCGGGGCAAGCGGTCACAGAGGCTTTTCAGCGAGCGCACTTGCGCATCGGAGAGGGCGCGTGGTTCGAGCGGCGGCAGCCCCAGTTCGCCGACCCCTTTCGCGGGGTCACCAAAGGGGAAGAGCCGCGGCGCATGGATACTGACCCAGGAGGTGAAGGCGGAGAGGGCGGCCAGGTGGTTGTTGACCGTCGCCGGCGCCAGGCCCTGGTCCACGAGGTGCTGCTGCCAGGCGACGACGTCGCGCTTCAGACAGGTGCTGGCGCGGTCATGGCCGTACGCCTCGCGGTAGAAGGCGATGAACCGCCCCAGCTGCAGCGCGAGTTTCTTGGCGACTTCCTCGGAGCGCACGCCGGCGACGGCGAGCTGCTGATACCGCTCAGCCCAAATCGCCAGACTGTCGACCGTTGCCGGTGCGGTGTCCGGAACGAGGGCAACCGGCCCGTTTGCACTTTCGTGAAGTGAATTGTCGGGGATAGTGGCGATGGCTCGCGCACGACGATTCGGCATAGATGTCTAGTATACTACACAGAAGGGACCCTCTGTGACGTGAATCTTGGACAACGACGGAGCAGCGCGATGATTATCGAGCGGTTGGTGTTTCGAGGGAAGTTCGGGCAGAGTGATGCGATTGTGGCGTCCTTTCGCGACTGGAAGGCGCGCATCGGCGCACGGTTCGGAGCGCCCATTCGCCTCCTGGTGGACGTTACCGGGCCACTCTTCACGGTGGTCGTCGAAATTGAATACCGTGACCTGGCGCACTTCGATGAGCTCCAGCGCCGCGAACAGGAGCTGTACGGCAGCACGGAGTTCGAAACCTGGTTCGCCGGCTGGAGCGCGGTCACGGCGTCAGCCACGCGCGAACTCTACCGCGTCGTGGACTGAGCGCCGCCAGACGGCGCTTGCCGGGTTGGCACTGCAGCAGGACGGAGGCGCGACATGTGGCAGCCAGACGGCTGGGGGTGGCGGGCGCGCATTGGCGTGCTGACACCGCACGCAGACATCGGCCCCGAGGCGGAGTTCCACGCGATGGCACCGACGGGGGTCTCGGTCCATGCGGCACGGGTGCCGCTGGGCATCATGGCACCGGGCGGCGCCATGGACTCCACGGTTGCCCTGCAGCCGGTGCGGGCCTTCGCCGACCCGCCCCACATCGACGCGGCAGCGGAACTGCTGGCGGCAGCCCCCCTGCACGCCATCGCGGTCGGCTTCACGAGCAGCAGTTACGTCCGGGGCGCGGTCGCTGATGCGGCGCTGCAAGCCCGCTTGGAGGAGCGCACGCGGGGGATTCCCGTCGTCATCACCTGCGCCGCAGCGGTCCTCGCGCTGCGGACCCTCGGTGCCCGACGGCTGGCCCTGATTGACCCACCATGGTTCTCGCCTGAGCTGACGCAGCTGGGCATGCAGTATTTCGAGAGTCAGGACTTCGAGGTGGTCCATGCGGCCCCGGCTGGGCTGCCCAGCGGGCAGTACCTGGTCCATCCAGGACAGCTCTACGAATGGGCGAGGACCCATGTGCCTGCGAGCGCGGAGGCGGTGTTCGTGGGCGGCAACGGCTTCCGGGCCATTGGTGCCATCCAAGCGCTGGAGGAAGACCTGAGACGGCCGGTGCTGACGGCGAATCAAGTTGCCTTCTGGCAGGCCCTCCACGTGGCCGGCATTCGGGCGCCCGTCGTGGGCTACGGTGCACTCTTCGCGCACGCGCCTATCGACCCCTAGTTACAGACGTCGTGCCCGCCCGACCAGGCGGCGAAGCCCTCTTCCACGGACGATTTCCGCTCTCGCCCAATGCCAGTGAGCGAGCTGCCTCACGCGAGCTGCGGTGTCGCGCCAAATAGCGCTGAAGATTTCCGGCTCTTGCGCACTTCTGCTGCGTAGGGTGTCCTGCGTGAGGTCCGCATTCCCTCACCCAAAGTCGCTCATGCTCACGCAGGCTCCCCCTTGCACGTCGCGCTAGCGCGTTACCCTGCCGGGGCGCGTTCTGGCACGGTCCGGACCGGTGCGAACGGCAGTCGGCACTCCTGCGGGCGCGGGTCTTCCGCCTCCGCCCGGCCCCACCATCAGCAGCGAGAGTGCGCAAGACCCAGATTTCCCGCCATATAGCTCTGAAAGTGACACCAACCGGCTGTCAAACCAGAATGGCGGGTCGGAGTGGGTCCGAGAACCTGGAAGACTGGTGGTTTCTAGTGGACCCAAGGCTGAGCGTCAGGCGGCGGATGGTGGGTCCGAGAAGAGGGGTTCTGGCTGCTGGCAGTGCTGCACCCGCCCCGCGGACGCAGCGAGCACAATGGCCCTGTCTTCACTCGGCGCGCACGGCCGCGGTCAGGTCCTCGGGCGTCATCCTCAACGCGCCGGCGATTTGTTTGACGGCGACGAAGCTAAGCTGGTCGCCCGGTCGCAAGGGCAGCAGCACCGTGCCGAAGCGTTCGTGCCGGAGTTTCAGGTGCTTGTGCTGGCCGGGCTCGACCTGATAGCCGCGCCGTTCCAAGAAGCGGCGCACGTCCTTGGTGCGCAGCACGGAGAGCGCGAAGCCCGTCGCCTTGCTCACCCGCTCGGCCTCCTGTCTCTACGGCAATTCTAAGCGAGGGCGGCTACCGTGCGAAACCTCGCCACGACTTCCTGCACACATATGGTCCGTTCGAGCTGGCAGCGGCTATGCTGACGACTCTGGTCATCCCGTGTAGCGCTGATGCGCTGCGTCAGCGGGAGCTGCAGGCGTCATGGCCCTCCGTACGCGCCG
>DATGEP010000177.1:0-62925 GCA_035310125.1 Ktedonobacterales bacterium | reverse complement strand
GCAGCTCACTTGCCCGCGTGGATCTATGGTGGCTACCATGAGCGTCTGGAACGGGACGGGGAGCGGTCCATACTTCAGTACCGCCACCACCTGCTTCGTTTGCGTCTGAGACGTGAACCCGACGATCTGGCCGTTGCCATCAATCGCGCTCTGAATGATCTCGGACTCGATAACCATGTTATCCAGCGCGATAGTCAGATACTGTCCGATATGCTGCGCGGTGTATTGCGCGAACGCTTGCCGCGCGCTGCCCGCGAACGCGAACGTCACCACTGGCTGGCCCGTTTGCCGATCCATCTGCACGCTCACGGATGCCGGATCTATCTGCGACCCCTTGAACATGACCGAATAGGGTGAGCTGGTGGGATCGAGCTGTGTGCCAGGCGGTACGTAGATGCCCTTGGTATCGAGGAAGACGACGTTGCCCTGCGCCAGCAGTGGAACCACGGCTTTTGTGTTCGTGGCGCCTTGCAGCTCGATCAGCAGGTTCGTGTCGGAGATGACCTCAAGCTTGACGCTCGTCACGTTCAGTTCGCTGGCAAAGCGGTGCGTGAGGATGTCGCCCTCTTTGGGCATTGCTGATGTCAGCGAGCACGATGCCGCATTGCTCGTGCTGGCGCAGCTCGTCAGAGCGTTGATGCGCAGCCCGCCTTGCTGGGTGAACGTCGGGCCGGCGCCCGACCCTGGGTTCATGCCCGGCCCGCCGCGCCCGCCAATCAGCAGCGCGGCCAGCAGCCCCACCACGAGGCAGGCTGCCGCGGCGGCGACGATGCCTGTCCACCGCCTGCTTTCCGCCGTTCGCAAAACGCGCATAGTGTCTACCTCTCGTCGCCTCAGGCGCGGGGTCGCGCCCATATCACTTGTCGGAGTTGCTGTTTGCCGCTCCGCCAGCCGAGTCATTAGTGTGTCCAGTTTCGCCGGAGCGGGCGCCGTATAGAGCGTATCCAGCGCTCGCACTGTCTCTATCAGCTCGTGATCCGCCTGCGACTCGTCTCCCAGGAGATCGGGATAGCGCGCCGCAAGGTCGTCATTCTTCGCCATGAAATTGCTCCTTGAGCGCATGGACGATGCGCGTGAGCTGCCGTTTGACCGCTTCCGGACTCTTCCCGACCACCGCCGCGATCTCTGGTGCGCTGAGCTGTCCCGCGAACCGGAGCGCCAATAGCTCGCGCTTCTCGGCATCCAATTTGGCGACCAGGACGCGCAGCCGGGTGAGCGTCTCATCGCGCAGGACGGCGGTCTCGGGATTGCTACCTTCCGCCTCCGGGTGGAGGTGCGCTGGCAGCGCCTCCCACGCAATCGTGGGCCGTCGCCGGCGCGCGGCGTCAATCACTACTCGCCGCGCGATCTGGAAGAGCCACGCCGCGAACGGAGCGCCTCGTTCGTGGTATGCGGGTAGGGCGTCCAGCGCGCGGAGAAACACTTGTTGGGAAAGATCGGCGGCTTCGTCGTCAGTGGGCACATGCGCCCGGATGTAGCGATACACGCGGGCGGCGAACCGCGCGTAGAGCGCGGCGAAGGCTTGCGGATCTGCCTGCGCCGCCGCGACCAGCGCGCGCTCGTCCTGCTCCATCTCGCGATTATCTTTCACCGGCAGCGCCACAGCATCCTCCACCCGGCTTACCGCACTCTGTAACGACGTCTCCGATGCGCATCGACATCAATAGAAACGCGGCTGCTGGCAAAAGGGGACATGGAGCGATGAGGCATGGCCGGCTGGCTCTTTGCCGATCTGTAACTTGCCCAACAGTTTAACAACCGAGTGCTCACAGACCTTGGAGTCCACGAATATGTCTTCATCGAGACTGTCTATCGCTCATTTTTCAATTTGGGCACCGATCCAGGGCAGATCGTGGTAGATATCTACGTCTTTAAGAGCACTTGATCCGTAACAGCGCCAGCGCTCGTAACGTCTCTGCGTACCATGGGGTGTGGCACGTGCCGCTATTCACCTCAAAAAAGCAAGGAGACACTCGATGCGTTGGAAAATCCTGGGCGCCGCGCTCGGTCTGCTCGGCGCACTTACTCTGAGCGCCTGCGGCGCGGCGGACACTCCCCTTGGCGGCAGCGCGCCGACATCTACTTCTACCTCGTCATCGGGCAGCTCGGCGCTCATCAGCACACGGAATGCCACGGTCAAGGGGGTCTCCGAGACGGTGCTGACGACGGCGCAGGGCATGACACTGTATTACTTCGATAAAGACACCGCGACGAGCGTCGCTTGCGCCAGCGGCTGCGTCTCGAACTGGCCGCCGTTGCTGACACACTACGGCGCCGCGCCTACCAGCGATACCACGCTCCCCGGCGGCCTGAGCATCCTCAACGCGGCAAACGGCCAGCAGGTGATGTACAACGGTCACCCGCTGTATACGTTCGCAGGCGATAAGAGTCCCGGCGACACGAACGGCGACGGCATTCGTGGTCTGTGGCATGTGGCGACACCCAGCCTGGCGCCCGCTTCCGCGCCGGCTGCCAATCCAACGGCCACCCCGAGTAGCGGGTACGGCGGATACGGCGGGTGAGCGGCTTTGACACTCTGACCTGCCGGGCGCCTATTGAAACGCCCGGCAGGCGGATAGAGCGGCTGCGAGGGGAACGGAGGTGAGATTTCACCACGGGGGCGTATGGAGAGGGACGGCGGGTGTTTCGGGTAGCGAATGGAGCGCGCGAACGGTCAGGGATGGCCACGAGAGGATGTGCTTGACGCGAGCGGTCGCCGTGGCTATGCTAGGATGGGCGCGGCGGGCAGGCACGCGGTATTGAATTGGCGGCGCCTGGTAGGAACAAGAAGGAGCCGGTATGGCAAACGGTGAGTTAGGCGTTACGCCCGAACGGCTCGCCGATGCGGCGGTGGAATTCGGCAACGCTTCGCGCGATGTGCTTGGGCTGCTGGGCAGCCTCAATGCTACGGCATCCAATCTCTCAGCGGGGTGGCCGGGCCGGCTTGGGGGCAGCTTCGATGCCCTCTGGGAGCGCTGGCGTGGTGAGATCGCCGATCTGGCGCGCGCGATGGAGACGATCTCGGAGACCCTGGGAGACGCCGCTGTTGCCTTTGCGCATGCGGAGAAGCAAAACACGGCGCAGCCGCACCATCCCAAGTAGCGGTTCAGCCAGTGTGGTGGTGTGGTGATGTGGTGTGGTGTGGGGAACGGAAATGTCTGTTGACTTGCGAGAATGCGGATCCCACCACTACGCCAAACCTGACCGGGCTGGCCACTCGCGGGTGCGTGTGACATGGAGAAGGAGTGTGTGCGAGCATGGGCGACAACCCACCAGCCAATCCTGATGACCTGACGGCGGCGGCCAAGCGGTTTTATGCCGCCGCCGAGGAGCTGCGGCGTATTCACAGTGTGCTCACTAATCGGACACAGGATCTTGTCAACGGATCGGACGCCTGGGTTGGGTCGAGCAGCGAGCAATTCCAGGGGGCATGGGAGCGTTTCGGCGATGATACGCTGAGCAGCGCGACGACGCTGGAACGCTCCGCGAACGTGTTGAATGCGCTGGCGACGACCATTGCGAATGTCCAGACGAGTCCGGCGGGGAAGCTAGTGCGCGGGATTGATTCGGGGCGCGTGCAGATTGTGCCGAATCAGGTGCGCATTCTGATACCTGGAGCGGATGTCGTCCATGCCTCGGAGGCCGTGAACGCCTATAAAGTGGTGAGCGACGGCTACGACCAGGCAGTGGCGGATGGGGCGAGTGGCTTCGAGGGCGCGGCGCACGGGACGACGAGCGGCGCACGCCTGAGCGGTGGCGTGGATAGCACAGCGGTTGGCATCGCGCAGATGGGGTGGTCCGCCGCGATGCAGGCGGCAGCGGGCCAGAACACAGCGGCGGCAGGCTACACCCAGACGGCGACAGATGTTGGCGCGCATGCCACGAGCCCGGGCGCGAAGAGCAACGATGCCGCGCCAGTAGCGCCGGGCTTCTTTACCTCGGCGGCCAGTGGAGACGGCACGACCAGCGGCGCGGCCAGCTTCGGGGGCGGTAATGGCGGCAACGAGTCTGATGCTGGTGATGAGCCGTCCGCCTCTGGTGAGCGCGCAACCGCGGGGGATCACGCGCGGGACGGAAAGGCGAATGGGCAGGGGCAGACGCGCACCTATTCGCGAGCGGACCTGGGCGCATCGCCGTCGGACGCGGCGCTGGTCGCGGCGCGGCAGCAGGGGAGTGGCGCGGCGGCGCTGGCATAGCTTGGTTTATAAGACACGCCGCCTATTGCGTCGCGGCTTCTCGGCGCGGCAGCGGGTCGTGGTGAGGTGGACTCGCGGGATTGTAGCGACATCGGTGGATGGGAGCGGAGTGTGCGCATCGCATTCAGCGGGGGGACCGCACTGTATCGCTGGGCCTGGACGGAGGGGTTGGAGTCGTTAGGGCAGCTCGATGCGACGGTGCCACTGCCGTGGGAGGCGGATGGCGCGCGCGATGGTGAGATCGAGCGGCTGCTGGCTGCCATCGGGGATGCGGTGGAGGCTGGGGGGCAACGCTTTCGTCAAGGCGACACCTTTGACTACGGCTGGACGACGGTGCGTTTCGAGGCGGGTGCGGCAAGCGGCGACTCGGCGGGCCGGCTGGTGGTGAGCGAGCTGACGGAGCCGTTGCTCGCGACTCCAGCGACGTATCGCCGCGGCGCGAATGGGCTGGTGGCGCTGATGCGGGCGCAGACGGAGGGGCTGCGGCGAAACGGTATCGCAGGCGTCGCGGCGCCTCCGCACCGATCTGATCTGGCGGTTATCTGTACGCGGGTGCCGCCGACTGGCCCGGAGTACCCGCATCCACTGGTGCTGGAGCGGCGGAGCGAGCCGGAGCGCGGCGAGAGCGGCTGGGTGATTCGCTGTGCCGATCCAGCGCACGATCACCATAATTCGCAGGCGCTCGCTTCCGTGCGGCTGGTGCATGTCGTGGCGGGGTTTCCGGGTATCGTGCCGTATCTGGCGCTGCCGGCTGGGAGCGCGGTGCTGGTGGAGGGACAGGAAGCGATTGTCTTCCGTCCCGGCGAAGATGAGGGCCGGCCAGACCCCGCGTCCGCCTTGTCGTGGACACTCTGAGGGATGGCATTTTGGGAACCTGGCGCACGACGATCTGACAGGCAGGCAAAAGGGGAAGCTAGCTCATGTATTCGCAGCCCGCGACCGCGTTGACTCCCGCGCTGGTGATATATCTGATAGATGCGAGCGACTCGATGAATGAGCCGTGCGATACGGCGACGAAGATTACGCTGGTCAACCAGGCGCTGCGCGCAGCGGTGAAGGATATGGTGAGGCGCTCCATGCGCGACGGCGTGGTGCAGCGGCGCTATAAAATCGCTATCTTCGCGTATAGCACGCAGGTAATAGACGTGCTTGGCGGCATTCGTGACCTGCCGGACTTGCTAAAGTCGGGCGTGCCGGAGCTGAGCGCGGGCGGCGTAACGGATACGGCGGCGGGATTCGCGGCGGTGGAGGCGCTGCTGGGAGAGCACCTCGCGGAGTTTCAGCATAGTCCCGCGCCGCTGGTTTGTCACCTGACGGATGGGGTGTTTACGACGGTGGATCCTTCGCCGAGCATCCGGCGCATTCAGGGGATGGGCGTCCATGATGGGACGGTGCTGGTAGAGAATGTGTATGTCGCGGATGGGATGCTGCGCAAGCCGGTGGCGGACTGGCGGCAATGGCCGGGTATTCAGCGCGAGAACGAGCTGGCGAACGACTATGCGGCGTTTCTCTTCAGTCTCTCGTCACCGATGCCAGAGACATACCGGCAGAATATCAACAACTATGGCTATCACATCCAGCCGGGCGCGGCGCTCTTTTTTCCGGGCTTCCATAGCGATCTGGTGCGGCTCGCGTTCGTCATCTCGGCAGCGACGCAGCTGAAGTAGGGGATAGGGGGAGCGCGCGACATGAGCGCGGAAACCAACGTTAGCGGAACAGGCGACCGGCGGATTTTGCTCGTCAGCGACCAATCGCGGGATCGGCTGGTGCGCGGCTCGTTGGGTGAGGGCGTAGCGGCGCGGCTGCTCTATCAACGCTGCCGTGAAGCACGGACGCAGAATCTGGTGGGCCAGGACTACGTGCGGGCGTTGAGCGCGCCCGCGGGGAATACGCTGGCGTTCTGCGTGTGTGACGGTGTGGGTAGCTCCTACAAAGGTGATTTCGCGGCAACGTTTCTCGCGGTGCGGTTGGTGGATTGGCTGGATGGTCTGGATGGCGTGCCGAGCGCGGACGAGCCGTTCGAAACCCGCTTGCGGACGCGGCTGGCGCAATGGGCAGCGGAGGCGCAGGCAGAGCTAATGGCGCAGGGGACTCCGCCGGAGACGGAGGCGATGGTGCGTGAGGTACTGGAGGATCTGCGCGGCGAGTATGGGAGCGAGACGGTGTTTTTCGCGGGGCGTGTTGACCGGATAGCGGGCTCTGCCGCCGTGCGAGCGGTATTCTGCTGGATGGGCAATGTATCGGCGTATGTCTTTATCTCCGCGCTGGAGGGCATGTATATCCGCCCGGCGGATGATGCGGTGCGCTGGTCTACGGGCCGGGGCTTGCGCGGCACGCCAAGTGTGCGCCTCTTCACGCTGGAGAGCATGGAGCGGCTGCTCATTCATACGGATGGCTGCGATGTACTGAGCGAGGAGCTGGTTTTTCTCTCGGATGACGAGCTGCGCGAGCGGTGTGAGGCGCAGCTGGCGACGCCGGCGAATGATGATATGGCGATGCTGGACATCCGCTGGGCAACCTCATCCCCGGCGGCTTCTTCTCGCAAGCGCAGGGGGACGGAGAAGTGATGGACGTGGAAAGGACTACTCGCGTTGGCTGACTTTGCTCCGCAGCTCGGTACTCAGATCGCCATCGGTCCGGCGGCATACGGCTTCATGCCGCATCCGCTGTTTCCGGCGGACATGGACGAGGTATTCGTCGTCGAGGGCGGCGAGGCGCTGATCTATCAGCTGCAGAATCTGGCGACGGGCGCGCTGTTCGCGCTGAAGGTGTCCAAGCCGTCGTATCGCGGCGAGCATATCGCGCGGTCAGTGGCGGCGCTGGCGCCGTATGCCAGCTTGCCGGGGCTGTATCTGGGCAATCGCGTTTGTCTCACGCGGCAGGCGTATCCGCATCTGGTGGCGCAGTGTCCCGATTTGGAGTATGCGGTGCTGATGCCGTGGATTGCGGGGCGAACGTGGGCGGGACTCCTGGCTGACCCGGCGGCGAGCGCGGCGTACACGCCGTATCACGCGCTCGATCTGGCGGCGGCGGCGGCGCAGGTGTTCTGGGACCTGGAGGCGCACCATCTGGCGCATACAGACATCGCGGGCGGCAATGTGATTCTCGCGCCGGACCTGAAGCGGGTTGAGCTGCTGGATATCGAGAATCTCTACATGCCCAACGCGCCCACGCCAGTGCGGCGGAGCCTGGGGTCGCCGGGCTATCAGCATCGCAGCCTGGATAAGCGCGGCCAGTGGCGAGCGGAGGGCGACCGCTTCGCGGGAGCGATTCTGCTGACGGAGATGCTGGTGTGGTGGGACCCAGAGGTACGGACGCGAACGCAGGCGGAGTCGGACTCGCTGTTCCAGCCGGGTGAGCTGCAAGAGGTGGGATCGGCTAAGTGGCAGGCGGTGCGCGATGCGCTATGGACAGTCTGCGCGCCGGTGCTGCCGCTCTTTGATGCGGCGTGGGCCGCGAACGATCTCGCGGCGTGCCCAGAGCTGAGCGCCTGGGCGCTGGCGCTCGTGCAAGCGCGCGGATAACCGCCCGCATGCCATGGATTTACGTCGCGTTCCGGCGCAGCCAGTACCACGCGGATGCTCGTGCGTGAGGGTCCTGGCCGCGCACCTCGCGTTCCACGGTGAACGCGGGTGTGAAGAGCTGGCGCAGGTCGTCCAGCGAGACGCCGAGTGGGCGGGCGCCAGCGCCCGCTGGCAGGAAGCCGTAGAGCAGGTAGCGCGCGCCGGGGGCGGCGTACCGGGCGACTCCAGCGGAGTAGTCCGCGCGGCGGTCGGCGGGCAGGGTGTGGAAACAGCCGAGATCGAAGAGCAGGTTGAACGGCTCGCCGAGAGCGAGGGTATTTAGTGCCGTCACGTCGCCGCGCAGGAAGCGCGCTGATCCAGACAGTTTGCCGGCGCGCTGGAGCCTGGCGCGTGCTCGCGAGATGGCGGGCGCCGCGAAGTCCACGCCGGTGACATGCCAGCCGTGGCGGGCGAGGTAGAAGCTATTCGTGCCAGTGCCGCAGCCGAGATCGAGCGCGCGACCTGGCGTGAGCGCAGCCGGCCCTTCGACTGCGGCGAGCAGCTCGGGCGGCGAGATGCCCGTATCCCACGGAGTTCTGCCGCGCAGGTACATCCACGTGAAGCGCAGGCGTGCCAGGGAGAGCGTGCGCGGGAGATTTGGCATGGTAGGGGCCACCTGTTCTCTATGCTGTCTTCTGCGATTATCGTTCGGTTTCGGATGTTGGCCTGCCGGACGCCTCCTGGGCGCGGGCGCATCCCGACCTTGTTTCCAGCCAGTCGGAGCATGCCCTCGTGAGACAGACACACGCCACCAGGCACAAGAATACCACCCCCAGAGCGCGCACAGGTAGTCTCCAGATCGTCCAGCGCGTGGTAGAGTCACGCTAAAGCGAGCTGGTGGCCATTGGCCAGATGCGCTTCTTTCACCGGCTTCTGGGTACGGCGCCACCTCCATAGCGATGCGCGTCATCTTCCCTTGCGGCCAGCGGGCGGAAATGCTATGCTGCGTTGGCAGTATGCCAGCGCGCGTACATGTATGACGCATATCATACCGCAGGGGAGGTAGTTCGTGGCAGCGGGACTCGGGGCGAGCGTGGGTCAGGCGCGCGTGACGCATACGCGATGGAATTTTACGGTGTTCGGGGCCGATATCACGTTTTTTAGTCTTGGCTTGAGCATCTCGTCCGTTTATACGGTCATCCCCCTCTTCGTCCACCATCTGACGAGCAATAACGAGGCTGTGGCGCTCATTCCCGCCGTGCGCGCGGCGGGCCTCTATGTGCCGACGCTGCTCGTGGCGTCGCTGGTCGAGCGGCAGCGTCACGCGCTGCCGTTCATCTTGCGAGTGACGATTCTGGAGCGCGTGCCGTATCTGTTGCTCGCGCTCGGCGCGCTCTGGCTCGCGGGAGGCAATCCCGGCTTGCTGCTGCTCTTCCTCATCCTGATGATGTTTCTCGCGACATTCGGCAGCGGGCTCACCTATCCCGCTTGGTTGGACATGATTGCCCGCACGATACCCGGCAACTGGATTGGTCGGTTCTTCGGCTTCTGGACGGGCCTGGGGGGATTCTTCGGTATCGGCGGCGCGGCGGTGGCGGCGGCGCTGCTGGGTCATTTCGCGTTTCCGCTGAACTTTGCGCTCTGCTTTTTGCTCACGTTTGGGATGTTCGTCATCTCTTTCGTGCTGCTGGCGCTAGGCCGTGAGCCGCCGCGCACGATGCGGCGCGAGCTAGTAGCGCTGGACGCCGCGGAACGCGAATACGGCGGCGGCGCGGGCCTGCGTGTGGAGCTGCGCGCCACCTGGGCGCTGCTGCGGGGCGACCGGGGGCTGTTACGGCTCATCGGCAGCAACGCGCTGATGGGGATCGCGACGATGGCGAGCGCGCTCTTCGCGGTGGCTGCGCTCAGGCGTGGCGGCCTGACGGATGCCGATGTTGGCGTGGAGAATACGGTGCTCGTCGTCGCCATGACTGGCGGCTACTTTCTCTGGGGCATTCTTGGCGACCGGTTCGGTCATCGCACCATTCTCGTATTTGGATCGTTGTGTGCGGCGCTCTCCGCCGGGGTGGCGTTGTGGGCGCACGGCTTCTGGGCATACGCGCTGGTATTCCTGCTGCTGGGTTTCAATCTCGCGGCGACGAGCCTGGCCGGCTTCACGTTCATTACCGAGTTTGGGCCGGCGGCCCGCCGCCCGACGTATATCGCGCTGGCGGCCGTGGCATACGCGCCGTTCGCTGTCGGTGCGCCGATTCTGGGCGGCTTCCTGGCGGATGCCTGGGGTTACGTGCCGGTGTTCATTATCTCAGCGGTGGCAGGACTTGCCGCGATGCTCGCATTCCAGCTGCTCGTGCCCGATCCAAGAAGCAGGGCGGCGCAGGCAGAGAAACAGCCATAGAACGACACGGACAAGTCACTTCGGAGGATGCTGGGCTGATGGCATCATTTGTTTGCCATGCCTTTCGCATAGCCCACGATGATGGGCAACGTCTCGGGTATGTATTCAGGTCGTAAGAAGTAGGCGGTTAGCCGGACATGCCCTTCAAGCAGCGTGAGTGGAGAATTCTCATCTTCTCCAACCAGGATAAGATTGGGGAACGTGGCTCCCGCTTGGAGGGCATCAGCCATGTACCAGAACCCCCCATTGCCGACGCCGAACGCCTCCACGCCCTGCCTGATGCGCACGGCGGCGTCGGTGGCCATCCGTGATCCACCCGACAGCTCGGTCCAGTAGTCGTAATTGATGTACCGCACGTGGGCCAGATCGGTTGGGGTGGCCAACGCGCGATACCAGCGGACGTGATCGGGAACGCCTGTGAAGACGTCGGCATTCCGGCGATATCCCCGGTGCTTGCCAAGCACCTGGCGGCGATAGCTGTTCTCAGTCTCGTTGGAGAGATCCGGGCGATCAATGACGCGCCGATCATGCCCATCTCGCTGAAGGATTGCCAGGATGGCGGATCTGAACCGTGTCGAAGCTATTTCCGTCTGGAGGAAGACGGCAACCATTTCGTCTTCGCTGATGGGGTGCAGGTGTCGCATCCTTCAGCCTCATTGTCTGATGGCGTCGTGCCTGCGCCAATGCGAAGCGTCGCGGAGGCGAACGTATTGAATGGGGCGTATGGCACAGGACCGGCTATTCGCCAATCAACGCCATGAACTCGGCGCGGGTGGGGGCGCTGCGCTGGAAGACGCCGCGCATGCCGCTCGTCACCGTCAGGCTTCCCGGCTTGCGGATTCCCCGCATTGAGATGCAGAGGTGGTCTGCTTTGATGACGACGGCAACGCCCGCCGGCTCCAGCGTTTGCATGATAATGTCGGCGAGCTGGCTGGTGAGGCGCTCCTGAAGCTGCGGGCGGCGGGCGAGGATTTCAAGGGCGCGGGCCAGCTTGGAGAGACCCACGACGCGACCGTTGGGGATATAGCCGACGTGGGCGACGCCGTGGAACGGCAGGAAATGGTGCTCGCACATGCTGTAGAACGGGATATCCTTCACGATCACCAGCTCTTGATGTCCCTCCTCGAAGCCGACGCGCAGCACATCCGCGGGATCCTGGAGCAGCCCTGAGAACACCTCAGCGTACATATCGGCGACGCGGCGCGGCGTATCCCGCAGGCCCTCGCGCGTTGGGTCCTCGCCCACCGCCTGGATGATCTCACGGACCGCCCGGCGAATTGTCGCCCTGTCGAATTCGTGTGGAAGCGACTCTTGATTTTCGATGGCCATGTCTGAACCCTCCTGTACGTGTCACCTCTGCCTATTGGTTCGTCTGCGGGCAACATGCTCCGGTGGGAGAGATGGCTTTGCCGTCAGCCGGTGTATGCGCACACGAATTGGACCCGCGCCAATGCTTTCATAGGATACCAGCCGGGATGGACCGCTGCAAAAACGCGCTACGACACCACATGCGGCCACACCTCGCGCAGCACGGCGGCGAACGCGGCGCGCTCGGTGGGTGTGCCTACGGTGACGCGGATACAGCGATCCAGCGGTGGGACACCAGGCATGCGGACGAAGACATCACGCGCGGCCAGCGCGGCCATGAGTGCGCGGGCGCGCTCCGCCGAGCCGGTGTCGAGCGCGACGAAGCTCGCCGCGGAGGGTAGCGGACTCATCCGCAGCTCGCGCGCGAGGGCCGCGTACTCCTCGCGCCCGCGTGCCACCTCCGCCACGACATCAGCGATATAGTCTGTGCTAGCCAGGGACGCCAGTGCGCCCGCCTGGGCCATGAGATTGACGCCGAAGTGCAGGCGGATTTTCTCGAACTCGCGGATGATGCTCGCGGCGCCGGCGGCGTACCCGATGCGCGCGCCCGCCATGCCGTGCGCCTTGGAGAATGTGCGCAGCCGGATGACCCGCGTGTCCGCTACATCGAGCGGGAGCAGCGCCTCAGCGGGAGCGAAGTCAACATAGGCTTCGTCGAGGAGCAGCAGCGCGCGCGCGGGCAAGGCGTCCATGAACGTGCGCAGCTCGGCGGCTGAGTAATACGATCCGGTGGGATTGTCGGGATTGGCGAGGAAGATGAGCCGCGCGCTTGTCTGGTGGGCCGCCGCCGCGAGCGCTTCCAGGTCGTTGCGATCGTTGCGATACGGTACCATCTCCAATGTGCCGCCGTAGCCAGCGACGTGATAATTGAAGGTGGGGTATGCGCCACGCGACGTGACGGCAGTTTCGCCTTCGTCCAGAAACGCGCGCACGACCAGACCCAGCAGATCGTCAATGCCGCTGCCCACCACGACGTTCTCGATACGCACACCATATTGGTCGGCCAGCGCGGCGCGCAGCTCGTAGCACTCAGGATCGGCGTAGAACTGGACACGATCCACAGCGGCGCGCATCGCCTCGCGGACGCGCGGGGCTGGGCCGAAGGTGCTCTCGTTGGCGCCCAGCCGCAGCACGAACGGGCGCCCGCTGCTCCGCTCCAGCGCCTCCGGCGCGGTGAACGGCACGGTGGCTGGCAGGCTGGCGATGCGGCGAGTGACGGGGGCAGGCTCGCGCTCGGACGTGTTCATGCTGATCCGATCCCTTCGGTTTGAACTAGACGACGATGGCATGACCAGGCGGCCAGGAGTGGCACGAGGGTGTATGTCAACAGTGTACTTGATAGATGCCAGGAGCGTGAGGCGCATGCGAGAGAGAATGCCGCGTGAGGTGAGCCGCGACGATGTTGGAGCCGCGGAGGCGCTGCGGAGCAAAGTATCGCGAGTCTATGACCTGCTGGTGGAGACCTATGGCGAGCCGCCGTGGGAGCCGGACGGCGACGCGCTGGGTGGGTTGATCGGTACAGTGCTCTCCCAGCATACGTCGGATGTGAACTCGGCGCGGGCCTTTGCGCAGCTCGTGAGTCGTTTTCCGACATGGGAGGCGGTTCGCGACGCGCCGGTGGAGGCGATTGCCGATGCGATTCGTCCGGGTGGGCTGGCGCAGGTGAAGGCAGAGCGGATTCAGCGGATCTTGCGTATCCTGACGGAGCGGTTGAGCGGGCGGGCGCTGACGCTCGACGCGCTGAAAGAGATGCCGCTGGCTGACGCGCTCGACTATCTGGAATCGCTGCCTGGGGTGGGGCCGAAGACGGCGGCATGTGTTCTGCTCTTCTCGCTGGGCCAACCGGCATTTCCCGTTGACACGCATGTCTGGCGCGTGACGCGGCGGCTCGGACTGATCGGGCCGAAGGTGACGGCAGACGCTGCGCATAGCGTGCTGACTGAGCTGATTCCACCGGAATGGCGCCACACCATGCATGTGGATTTGATCCAGCATGGGAGACAAATTTGCCATGCCCAGCGCCCGGAATGTGACCGCTGCACATTGCGGTCTGAGTGCCAGTATTACTGGGAAGTTGTGGTACGCGAGCGGTGATGGAAGGCAAACGATGCGTGTTACAAGGCATCGAGCTTGCCGTTATGTCCTACGGGGAGATGAGAGGAAATGAGCATCGGGGCTCCTCCCCCATGAGCGTTGCGGCAATGAGCGGCCCGCCGGCTGGTCCGAGGGGTAGCTTCAGAGCTGTCAAGCGGCTAGTTATGGTACGCTGCACGACGCGGCGAATCAGGACGAGCCGGCTCGACACTATGGAGGTAACTAGTGAGTGCACATTTACTCGCATGGGAGCGCGGCGCGGGACTATCGGTCGTGCGCGATCGGTGCGCCAGCGGTGCGCGGAAAGTGGGGGAGCGGGGCAGGCGCCTGGTGATGGCGCTGCCGCTGGTGGTTCTTCCCATGCTCACGCTTCTTCTCAGCTCCCAGGCGCGTCACTGGGTGGTGGAGGCGATTGCGACGGTTTGCGTGCTTGGCGGCTTCATTTTGGCGCCAGTGCTTACGCTCGTAGCCTGGGTAGGTATGATGGTGCCAGAGTATATGCCACTGCATCAGCTATCTTCGCCGTTCTTTGCCGTCGCGCTCATTTGGATATGTGCGGCGCTCGTGGGCGCGCACGTGCATCATGGCCTGGCACGGCGACAGGACTAATACCATCCACCGCGAGCACGAGGACGCGAGGGAGACGGAGGCGATGGCCTGCCGCGACCCTTGCGTCCTCGCCGTTTCATGGCGTCCTGCCGCGGCAATCATTTTGCGCGAACGATTGAAACGATTGACACGTTCCACAAATGTGCCTATTCTTGCTGATGCGTGCCAGCGACGTCATGTAGCGAAGAGAGGATAGTATTTTCATGTCCCCGGTCGTGGCCGTTCTCCGGTTAGTTGCCGCCGCGGTCGCCGGCTATCTGCTCGGCTCCATTCCGAGCGGGGTAGTTGTGGGGCGTATCTTCGGCAATGTGGACCCACGTGCCTCTGGCAGCGGCAAGACGGGTGCGACGAACGTGCTGCGGACGTTGGGGCCAGGGCCGGCCGCACTGGTGGTCATCATGGATGTCGGCAAAGGGGTGGTGGCCGTCCTGCTGGCGCGTTACCTAATAATGCCACTTGGACCGGACGTGACGCCCAATCTGCGCGGCTGGGCGGAGGCTTTCGCGGGTTTTGGCGCGCTGCTTGGTCACAACTTCTCCATCTTCATTCGCTTCACGGGGGGACGGGGCGTCGCGACAGGGGGTGGCGCTTGCCTGGCGATGAATCCAATCGCGGTGGTATGCGCCATCGTAGCGATGGTGATACCTATCGTTACGACACGCTATGTCTCGCTCGGCTCGATGGCAGCGGCATCAGCGGCGGGACTTTCGGATGTCGTTCTCACGGCCACGGGCCATGATATCGTGCCGCACGCCGTCTTTATGGTTTGTGGCGCCAGTTTCATCATCATTTCGCATCACGATAATATTCGGCGGCTGCTGGCTGGCACGGAGCGTAAACTAGGCGGCAAGGCTGCCCAGCAGAAATGAGACATCATCGGTGTCCAGCAGCGACGTTGACAGCTGATCTCGAATGTGGTTGATAGGGTCATTCACCTTCTCATCGTGCGCCCCGAATGCGCCGGCCAGCGGATGTTCGCGCGCAATGGCACTCGTCGTATCATGTTGGTCGTCTGCCATCCACTAGCTCTCCTGTTTGGGTGCGGGGTCTTCAAAGACGCTCCAGGCGCCGCGCATATATTCGACGGCGGAGAAGATCGTCCAGATGACGGCGAGCAGGAGCACGATATCGGCGAGCACGAGCAGATAATCCGGCAGCGAATGCGGCGCCCCGCCGGTGCTCAAGCCCAGCGGGAAGCTCGTCGCGCCATGCAGGCCGCGCGCGAGCAGAATGCCACCGATGGCGAGCAATGTCAGTAGCGTTTTCTGCTTGCCCAACTTACCCGCTGGAATGACTGTGCCTTGCGCCGCTGCCAGCGCGCGTAGCCCCGAGACAAGGAATTCGCGCGCGACGATGACAATGGCGATCCACGCCGGAACTACGGTCGCCTGCACGAGGGCGATCAGGGCCGCCGCGACGTAGATCTTATCGGCGGTCAGATCCAGGAAAATGCCAAGACGCGAGACAAGATGATACTTGCGTGCGATGCGGCCATCCAGGGTATCGGTGATGGACCCGGCGGCAAAGAGCGCGGTCGCACCGAGATACGCGGCTGGCTGTCCGATCAGAATGAGTATGACAAGGGGAATAGTCGCCACGAGGCGGCCCAGACTGAGAACGTTTGGCAATTGGCGCACTATAGACTCCTGCGCTCGTTGGAGAGCTGCCGACCTGGGAAAGCGACGAAGCTCCACGAGCAGTGTAGGCGATAGACTCCTTCCTTCGCAAGAGTCTTTCGCACACCTGCGCGAATACTGCTTCGGCACGGTATACTTTCTTGGTACGCATCAGGCGCGCCTCTGTTGTAGGCGCGCGTTCCGCGACGGCAGGTGGAGCAGGCGGCGATGGCGATCCCGATGGCGGCGGCGGACGATGGCGTGTCCGCATGGCTGGATGTGTATCCGCTTGTCCTCTATGAGGATGCTCAGCTGCTCGCGGTGAACAAACCGGCAGGGCTGGTCACGCATCCCGCCTATAAGCATCCCGACGGCACGCTCTGCGACGCGATATTCGCGTACCAGGCGGCGCGCGGCGCGCGGCGCCCGTGGTTGCTGCACCGGCTGGATCGCGATACCTCCGGCGTGGTGCTGTTCGCCAAGACGGAGCCGGCGCGGCGTGCGTTGGTGCGCCAGTTTGAGCGCCACCTGATCCGCAAGCGGTATCTCGCGCTCACCGCTGGCATTCCCGCTGCGGATGCCGGCCTCATAGAAGCGCCGCTCGCTCGTGATCCCGCCGACCGGCGGCGAACGGTTGTGGCGTCCGGCAGGCAGGCCGCGACGACGCGCTATCGGGTATGGGCGGCGCATGGCGGCTATGCGCTCGTGCTGGCTGAGCCAGTGACGGGGCGCACGCATCAGATACGTGCGCATCTCACCGCCGTGGGAGCGCCCCTGGTGGGGGACAGCCGCTACCTGCCGGAGGGCGGCCCGGCGGCGGCGCTTGCCGGTCATGCGCTGCTCCACGCGTGGCGAATCACGATACACTATCCAGGGACAGGGGCGCCGTTTACCATCGTGGCGCCGCTCCCTGCGGATTTTGTGGCGCTGGCTGGGCGTCTCGCGCTGGGCGGCGCGCTCACGCAGCTCGATACTCTTTTGACCGACCCGCTTGACTCGCTTTAGGAGGCTCTATGCAGCTCACCGCACTCGATCAGATCAATGCGCAATACCGGCAGATTTACTTGCAGCCGCACTTTGACGATGCGGCGCTCTCATGTGGGGGCGCCATCGGGTTGCAGGCCGCGACGGGCAACCGTGTGCTCGTCGTCACCGTCTTTGGTGGCGTGCCGCCGGCGGGTTTTACGCCGAGCAATTTTGCCCGGCAGACGCAGGAGAAGATGGGGCTGGGGCTGGATGCGGCTGAGGCGGTGCGGCGGCGGCGCGAAGAGGACGCGGCGGCGGCGGAGACGCTCCACGCCGATACGCTCTGGCTGGAGTATCTCGACGCGGTCTATCGCGGCACTCCGGCTCAGTACGCTGCCGAGGATGCGCTCTTTGGCGAGGTGCAGGCGGGCGACCTGACGCTGGATGAAGAGCTGGCCGCGCTGTTGCTCAACATCCACGAGCGCGCGCCGCTGGCGGTGATTTATGCGCCGCTGGGGGTGGGGCATCATGTAGATCACCAATTGGTCTGCTCGGCGGCGGACCGTCTGGCGCAGCGCCGGCTGAACGTCAAGTTCTATGAGGACTTTCCATACGTGGCGCACCCTGGTGCGCTCGAAGGGCGGCAGCGCGAGCTGGGCATCTCGATGGAGCCGGAGTTGGTGGAGGTGTCGGGGCTGCTGCGCACGAAGGAGGAGGCGGTGGCGCAATATACCAGCCAGGTGCCGCAGCTCTTCGGCAGCCAGGAGCGCATGCGACAGGCGCTGCGCGAGTATAGCTCGACGCTCCGGCGCACCTATCCAGGCATCGCCATCGAGCGCTTCTGGCGCTGGTGAGCGTGTGCGGCGGGAAGGGTGGCGATCTATCGCGGGTTGAAATGACCGCCGTGACAGACGCGCGCGAGAGGGTGATGCGGAATTGACGGCGGCCTTTGAGTGCTGATATTCTCGCGGCAAGACGCGACATGGGACGAATGCACCAGACGCGTACCGGACAGAGGAGGGCGTTTTATGAGCTCGCCAGGCAGCGCGGCGGTGCAGAACGCAGCCGTCGCCCCACCCTATCCCGCGGCAGTCTCGATTACGGGCAGCCTCTGGCGCAGCCCGATGGCGCGCGACGGGCGTATTGTCCTCGCCAAACCCGCCGTCCAGATTGGGCGGATGGAAGGCAATGATATCTCGCTCAGCGATCCGCTCGTCTCGCGCTACCATGCCGTCATTCGCTGGGCGCCCAATGGCTATGAGATCGAGGACCTGGGGTCGGCCAATGGCACCTATGTGCAGGGGCTGCGCATTCAGGGACGAGTGCCGCTGATTCCCGGCCAGACAATCCGCATTGGCAATGCTGAGCTGCGCGTCAATCCGCTGGACCCGTCGCAGCAGGCGCAGGCGGTAGCGGGTGCCGGCGGCGCGGCGCCCATGACACCGGGCAGTCCAGCCAATCCGGGGGCGGCTATCATGGCTCCGCAGCGAGCAGCGTTCGCGCCATCGTTGCCGCCACAGGGGATGGCCGGTGCCGGTATCGCGCCCGCGCCGCCCGCGTTTCCGCTGTCGCCGGTCGCTGGTGCGTCGCATCCGTATTACACGATGATGCCGCCGAGGCGCGAGAACGCGCTCGCCAGTTTCTTCAAGACACAGGGGCGCAAGCGCTACTGGCGGGTTTTTTTGGTCGGCATCCTGGCGTATTTCGTCGTCGGGCAGGTGTTGACCACTACCGACAACCTGCATCTCGTGCCGCTGGAAATGCTTATCGCCAGTGCGCTCGTGCCCGTTGTTTTTGTTATCTTCTGCTGGGAGCAGAGCGCGTTCGTGGACATGCCTCCCGCCGTCGTTGGCCTCACATTTCTCAGCGGCGCCGTGCTGGGCTTGACTATCGCCGCCGTCGTCGAGCCGCTCCTATTGCCGTCTACTACGGGCAGCGGCGGCGTTGATCTCGGATCAGCCATCCTCATCGGCGTGTGCGAAGAGACGGCGAAGATTATCGCGGTTGCCTGGTTCCTGCGCAACAAACGGCTGCGCAGCGAGCTGGATGGGCTTATTCTTGGCGCCGCGGCCGGAATGGGGTTCGCTGCGCTGGAGACCGCCGGATATGGTTTCGCGGCGTTCCTGATGGGCTTCATCAATATGGCGCAGCAGGGCGGCAGCTCGCTCGCAGTGCTTTTCAGCGCTGGTGTGAGCGTGATGAACCATCAATTGCTCGTGCGCATGGCGCTGGCCATCTTCGGCCACGGCGTCTGGACTGGTATCGTCGGTGCCGTCATCTGGCGCGAGCGCGGGCAATCTACGTTCCGGGTGACTCCCAGCGTGATCGTGGCGTTCTTCATCGCGGTGGGGCTGCACGCACTCTGGGATTGGTCGCCGCTGGCCAGCAGCATCACTGAGAACACCGATCCGGTGACCGCGTTTGTCATCATCTTCGGTTGGTTTCTGTTCGTGGGTGTGTTGGGGCTATTAATCCTGCGCTTCCTCCTGCGCGAATCGCTGGAGCGGGCGAAGCTTGGTCCGATGGCGCCACCGCCGCCGCCTCTGCTGCGGGCATTGTTCGCCAGCTTCGGGCGCCGCCCGCGACAGCCCTCCTGGCAGCCATACGCGTGGCCACAGAATGTTGCCGCACCGCCAGCACTGGGCATGCCACCGCAGTCGCCGCCCGCCTGGCCAGTCGCGCAGGCGCCGAATGCTGGTGCGGTCCGGCCGGCCCATTGCCCGCGTTGCGGGCTATCGTATCCGCCCGGTACGCAGACATGCGCGCGCTGTAACGGCCGGCTCAGCTGATAGCGGCACACGCGGCGGGGGAGTATTACTGATATTGGCAGTGATTCCTACCGGTGGCCCAGACAGGCTTGTCCGCGCGGGCCGGCAGGAATGCCGGCCCCACCAGGTCGCTTGGTTGGTCTCTTTCCACCGACATCAGTAGAGCGGGCACGCATGGTTGTTAGCCACCGAACACACTTGACAGTAAACGGTTGAGCCAGTAGCATACGTCCGATTACCGGCTCGACTCGTGTTTGCGCTCAAGAAATACGGAGGCTGGTGGCCATGCGCAAGGCTGATCTGACGCCCGAACAGCTCGCATGCGTGGAATTCGACAAACATCAGCACCTGCTCATCAAAGGTCCGCCGGGAACTGGAAAGACGCTTGCGCTGTTGTTTCGCGGACAACATCTCTATGAGCAGACGGGCATCAGACCTCAGTTTGTCACCTTTACAAATGCGCTCAAGAAACACGCAATTGACGTAAGTGCGGAAATGCGCGATCGAAGCTCCCAAGGTGTTACGGCACAAACCGTTCATGGATGGTGCTGGCGACTCATGAAGGACCTTGGTATTCTGCGGCCCACGATAAAGGACAACAGGCGAAAGGAATTGATTAGACAGGAGATTGCAATCACACGTTCGCGCGTCGGCAAGGCTTCTTCACGAGTCCTTGAAAACCCGCTGGATTGGTGGCTCGACGAGTTCAACTGGATAAAAGGAACACTCCTGGCTGACGGACGTCTCATTCGTGAATTTACTGATTATGAGTCCGTCATGCGACGAGGGCGAGGCTCTGCGCTACGAGCGGAAGCACGTCGCATCGTTTGGGACATATTTGAGTCCTATGAAAAGCATCTGGACTTGATAGACGCGCAGCAAATAGACTTCGACGACTACGCGCGCAAAGTGGTGGAATACTTCTGTGCATTGACACGCACCTTGGACTGCCGCCAAATGGTTGTACCAGAGCGTTACCAGGTGGATCATATTCTGGTAGATGAGCTCCAAGATCTTGACCAAATTCAATTTCTGTTGCTTGCCAGGTGCGCACGTAAGACGGTGACTGTGGTTGCGGATATTGGTCAGAAGCTATATAAGGCGCCGTTTTCATATGAAAGCGTCAGTCTCACGTTCAATAATCTGAACGTGAAGGCGCTCACATCAAATCTGCGTTCAACTCGTCAGATTGACATACTCACGCTCCCGTTCCGAGATACGTCTGAACAGAATGCATCCTTATCTCAACGAGATGGCTCTGTTCCTGTATTGCATCTGGCTGCCAATCAAAAAGAAGAAATAAGTCTGGTCGCTCATCTCGTCACTGATGAGATTCGCCGTCATCCTGGGAAGACAGTTGCATTGCTTGCTCGGTCATGGGAGGCGCTCTCACCGATTCAGAAGTTACTGTCGGCGCGGCAGGTAGCCTTCCAGCTCTTGCAGCGTGATTCCGGCAGCACACGAACCCCAGGCGTGAAACTTACAACCTTTCACTCTGCCAAGGGGCTCGATTTCGATATTGTGATACTCATGCAAGTCAGCGAAGGGATTATTCCATCCGCATATCATGGCGACAGAGATCACGAGGACGAGACCGATTTTCTCGCATCGGAGCGCCGCCTGCTCTACGTCGCTATGACCCGTGCCAGACATACGCTGCACATGACCTGTACGGAGCCGCGCTCGCGGTTCCTCCAGGAGCCGTACGCGACCGCATATGATACGGTGCTGCCAGCAACTCCCGCGACGGTTCCCACCGATGCGCCAGAGGAGGAAGAGGAGGAGATGATATACCTCGACGAGTTCGACGATTTGCTGGGTTGAGCGCGGGCAAGGGCTCTCGACACCTTCGCGGCGGGTGAGTGTGTGCCATATGGCATGTAGACATGTCTTCGTATCCTGACACGCCTCTCACGTTCCACCGCGAGCGGCACGTGTCGTTGACGTTCCATATCGCACGGTTGCCGGAAAGGGTGATGCGATTGACGCTGGATGCGCAATGTCGTAGCGTTGTGGCGCGAGATATGGGCGCACTGAGGTTAAGCGCCACTGGACGACAGGAAGAGCATGCATTATGGCACAGGTTTCCCGGCCAACAGTGCTCATCGTGGACGACGACGCATGCCTGCGTGACGCGCTGGGCGAGCTGCTTCTGGACGCTGGATATGCTGTGCGGATGGCGGCTGACGGGCGGGAAGGGCTATCGCTGTTGCGCGCCGCCACCGAGCGGTTGGTGGCGCTGGTAGATGTCGTGATGCCCAATATGGATGGAATCGAGCTACTCAATCAGCTCGCGGGCGACCGGACGCTGGCCGTGCGCCATGCCTACGCGCTGATGAGCGCGCAGCCCCGATTGCTCTGTGCGGCGCTGACCGATCTCCTCCTGACGCTATCGGTCCCCGTGGTTATCAAACCATTTGACACTGATATCTTGTTGATGACGGTCGCCGAGCTTGCTCGCCGGGTGGCATGGCCGCAGCCGAGCGCGGCACAATAGGCGTACAATCTGCCGTACAATCCCAGTAGCGTAGACTGAGAGCCGCCCAATCTACTTCGGAGGTCTCACTATGGCGCGCGTTACACCCGACCAGATCCGTCAGATGAAGGTGCGCGGCGAGCGTATCCCCATGCTCACCGCCTATGACTATGCCACCGCGCAGATTCTCGATTCCGCTGGCCTGCCTATGCTGCTGGTAGGAGACAGCATGGGGATGGTGATGCTCGGCTATGACTCGACGCTCCCCGTGACGGTAGACGATATCATTCGCCATACCCAGGCGGTGGTGCGCGGGAGCAAACGGGCGCTCATCGTGGCTGATTTGCCGTTTGGCTCGTTCCAGGTCAGCCCCGAAGAGACGATGCGCCATGCCAGCCGCATCATGAAGGAAGCGGGACCGCAGGCGCTCAAGCTGGAGGGTGGTGTGCGCAGCGCGGCGAGCGCGCGGGCGCTGGTGGACGCGGGCATTCCCGTGATGGGCCACGTGGGCATGACACCGCAGTCCGTCAATGTCTTCGGTGGTTTCAAGGTGCAGGGCAAGACGGAAGCCGCCGCTCGCGCGCTGCTCGATGACGTGGCGGCGCTGGAGGAGGCTGGCGTCTTCGCGATTGTGTTGGAGCTGGTTCCGGCAGAGCTGGCGAAGCTCGTCACCGAGCGGGCGAAGGTGCCGACCATCGGCATTGGCGCGGGACCGCATTGTGACGGCGAAGTGCAGGTGGTCCATGACATCCTGGGGCTGTTTCCGGATTTCACGCCGCGCCACACGAAGCGGTACGCGGAGCTGGGCAACGCGCTGCGCGACGCGGCCACCACGTATATGAGCGACGTGCGTGAGGGAGCTTTCCCAACACAGGCGCAAAGCTCGCCGATTGATGAGACGGTCATCGAGGCGCTGCGCAAAGACCCAAATCGGTGATGTGGTCATGCTATTGGTGACAGCCGCCGCTTTCTCGCGTTATTCATTCAGGCGGTTCATGCGAGAGGGTGGTCAGGCTTGGCATCGCTGATAGGGCAACAACTGGGCGACTATGTGCTGGAAACCGAGCTTGGGCATGGCTCTATGGGCGTCGTCTATCGTGCCCGCCATGTCACCGAGCACAAGCCGTACGCCGTGAAGGTGCTGCTGGAGGCGCTGACGACAGACATGTCGTTTGTCACACGCTTCACCCGCGAGGCGCGCATCGTCGGCAAGCTGCATCATCCCAACATCGTGCGCGTCTATGAGGCCGGGCGCCAGGGACAGCACCTGTACTTCGTCATGGAATATTTTCCCGGCTCGTCGGCGGGCCAGATACTCAAGGAGCGTGCGCGGATTCCCGTTGGGCAGGCCGTGGAGATCATCGCGCAGGCAGCCGATGCGCTGGATTACGCGCACGAACAGGGGCACCTTGTCCACCGCGACATCAAGCCCGAAAACCTGATGGTGGATCGCTGGTGCCGGGTAAAGGTGCTCGATTTTGGGTTGGCGCGCGTGGAAGGGCTGCACAGCATCACGCGCGCGGGCACGGTGGTCGGCAGTCTCTACTACGTGTCGCCGGAGCAGCTCCTTGGTCAGGTGCTGGATAGCCGCGCCGATGTGTACGCACTGGGTATCAGCCTTTATGAGCTGGTGACGGGTGTGCGGCCCTATCGCGGGCAGACGCTGACGGAGATGAGCGAGGCGATTGTGCGGGGCGTGGCGACGCCGCCGAGCCAGATTGAGCCGTCGGTGCCGCCGGAGCTGGAGCGTATCATCTCGCGTGCGCTGGCTCGTGACCTGGCGCAGCGGTACAGCCGGGCGGGCGAGCTGTGCGCGGATCTGCGCGCGTTGCAGGTCGTACTTGGGCAGCAGCCGGCGCCGCCCGCACTGACCCAGGCCGTGGCGCCAGTCAGCCAACGCACGCCGCCTCCCGCCGCTTCATACGCTCCCGCACCGCCACGTCCACCGCGTAGCACGCTGCGCCCGGCGACACTGGAGCCCGCCACGAGTGACCTTTTCGGTTTTCCCGGCGCTCCGGCCCGGCGCGAACCGTAATCACCGGGCTACAAGCCATCCAGTCCGAGCGCAGCGCGGGCGATCCGGTTCACGAGCGGGGCAACATCCACTGGCTCGTGCGCCGGCCCAATTAGGGTGTCGAATGTCTCGAAGGCAGTCAACGTATACAGCACAGCGACAGCCTCATCTAACGCCTCAGCGGCTGGCTTGCCATAGGCTGCTGTCAGCCGGCTGACAATTACCCGCGCCCCCTCACGCCGCCGCTCGTCGCGTGCCCGCACGACGTGCGCAAAATCCGCATCGAGCGCGGCCAGTGCGCGCAGCCGTCGTGTAATGAGGCGGTCGGTGCTCCAAAACCGACCAAACGTGGTAATGAACTCGGCCAGCGTGTCGAGCGGCTCAGATTGTCTGAAGGCGCTGGCGAGCCGGTCCATCTGGCCGCGTGTCGCGAGGTCGTCGGTCAGGGCTTCGAGGAGGCCCACCTTGGAGCCGAACTGGTAGTAGACCGTCATGCGGGCAACACCCGCTTGCCGGGCAACGGCATCAACTGTGAAGCCGGAGAAGCTGCCCGTGGTCATGAGCAGCTCGCGAGCGGCCGCGAGGATGCTAGAGCGAGTCTGCTCGGTAGCCTCTTGCCGGCGGCCAAGCTGGTACGGGCGAGGACTCACGTAGTGCCATCCTTCCAGAGATACCAGAGCGCGGTTGCCGCATCCAGATACGTGCATAGCTGACGGCGCCAGGCGCGCGTATCTTCGTGAGAGAGGCCGATCCTCCTCCCGCAGGCGAGTACGGCATCTCCCTCTCAATCTTTCCAACGAAGCGCGTGCCGATTTGGTCTTGACAAATTTAATCATACAGATTATACAAATATATGGGCAACATTGTCACGAAACCGGCTGCGTGGGCGAATCGTGAAGCGTGGCTCGGAGTCACAGCGGTATAGCGCATGCGGTGCGCCCGCAGGAATCAGCAGAGGAGATGATATGAGGAGCGAAGAAACCTGGAATACGACTGGTCTTTCCGCGTCCGGCCAGAATGGGCTGCTCGCGGGCAAGGTCGCGATCATCACGGGGGCGAGTCGTGGCATCGGCGCGACTGCCGCGCGCGCCTTTGCCGAGGCGGGCGCGACGGTTGTGCTTGCCGCCCGCGACGAGCAGGCCCTGGCGGTCGTCGCGGAGGGCATTCGAGCCGCGGGCGGTCAGGCGCTCGTGGCGCCCACGGATGTCGGAGACGCCGTCGCGGTCGAGCGGCTCGTCCAGCGCACGCTGGACACCTATGGCCGGCTGGATACCGCTTTCAACAACGCCGCCGCCGGCCACCGACCGGTTCAGCTGGCCGATGTTCCGGTAGAGGAATTCGACCGCGCGGTGCGCGGGACGCTGCGGGGCGTCTTTCTCTCTATGAAGTTCGAGATCCCAGCTATGCTCGCGAGCGGCGGCGGCGCGATTGTCAATATGTCCTCCACGGCGGGAGTGAGCGGCGTGCCAGGTATAGCCGGTTATGTCGCGAGCAAGCATGGTGTGCTTGGTCTCACCAAGAGCGCGGCGCTGGATTATGCCACGCGCAACATTCGCGTGAATGCCGTCGCGCCCGGGCCGATCCTCACCGACCGGATCCGCGCTTTGAGCGATGAGCGCCGTGAGCCGATTGTGCATGCGGTGCCGATGCGGCGTATCGGCCTGCCGGAGGAGGTCGCGGCAACCGTCGTCTGGCTTTGTTCAGACCTTGCTTCCTTCATTACCGGCGCGATCATTCCAATTGATGGTGGCAGACTAGCGGGAGGCGCGTAGAGAGCGCCGCGCGAAAAATCGTCGCGGCGCTTCGCGGGACATATCCCACGATCAGGCGGGGCGCCGCCTGGCCTCCCATTCGGTGCGCAGGACGCCCATCACGAGCACATCCACATACTCGCCATTCACGTATTCGCTCTGACGTTTACGCCCTTCCTCGACGAAGCCGCAGGCGCGATAGGAGCGGAAGGCGCGCTCGTTGTTGGCAAGCGTCTCCAGCTCGATGCGCCGGTAGTTCTGGATGCGGAATGACCAGTCCAGCAGGAGATTGAGGGCGTCGCGGCCATAGCCTTTACCGAGGTAGTTGGGATCGAAGATGGAGACGCCGAGCGAGGCGGTGCCAGCGCGGCGGTTCTTCCAGCGATGTAGCTCGATGGTGCCGATCACCAGGCCGTCGGCTTCGATGACGAACTCCGACTTATTCTCATCTTCGAGATGCTTGTCGAACTCTTTTTCCATAGCTGCCAACGGCCAGGGATTCCAGCCGCCCTGGGCCAGCAGTGTCAGATCCACGTTGCGCGATAGCTCGTGGAGGCGCTTCAGATCGTCGCGCTCGATGGGCCGCAGGATCACTTTTTCGCCGCGTAGCATGCACAATGCTCCTTAGAGTACAAAGGGTCAACGCGGCGAGCGCGGAAGGTGGTTGAATACCCTCTGCGCTCGCGTCGTGTAAAGTCTCTGGGAACATAGTGGCACATGGAACGGCGCGCGGGGATGAGTTTTCTGAGTCAATGTGGGCACGCACGGAGTTAGGGTGGCGGAATGGAGTAGAATGGAAGGCAATATGGCATAGAAAGGCGGCGACGGCGGATGATCGAGGAGAACCTGGGCGCGACGGCATCGGTGTCGGATGCAGAGAAGGTAGCGGCGATCCGTGAGGCGATGCCGGCGGTGCGCGCCTATGCGTACCTGAATGCTGGCACGAATGGCCCACTGCCACGGCGCGCGCACGAAGTATTGCTCGCGGAGGCGCGGCGCGACCTGGAAGAGGGACGGATTCTGCCGGAGCGATATCCTCGTATGAGCGCGATAAAAGAGGAGACGCGGGCGCGTTTCGTGGAGCTGTTGGGGTGCGATGCAAGCGAGGTGGCGCTGACGCACAACACGACGGAAGGCATGAACATCGCGCTGCTGGGGCTAAGCTGGCAGCCGGGCGATGAGGTCGTGACGGCGCGGCTTGAGCATCCCGGCGGCCTGCACCCACTCTACATTCTCAGGCAGCGCTTCGGGGTCAGGATTCGCATGACGGACATCGGCTCCGTGGCCGGTGATCCGGTGGAGGAGCTGCGGGGGGCACTGACGCCGAGGACGCGGGCAGTGGTGCTCTCGCATGTTTCGTGGTCTACGGGCCGGGTGCTGCCGCTGCGCGAGCTGGCGGAGGTAGCGCACGCGGCGGGGGCGCTCCTGATCTGCGATGCGGCGCAGGCGTGCGGGATGGTGCCGTCGCGGATGAAGGATCTGGAGGTGGACGCCTATGCGTGCTCCGGGCAGAAGTGGCTCTGTGGCCCAGACGGGACGGGCGCACTCTTCGTGCGGCGGGACCGAATGGGTGATATCGCCCAGACATTCGCGACCTATCTCAGCTTTTCGGCGCACGACAACGAAGGATACTTCGTTCCCGCCAAGGGCGCGGCACGCTACGAGGCAGTAACCCATTATCCGCCATCCATCACTGCGCTGAACGCGAGCCTGGAATGGATCGAGCGTGAGGTGGGGTGGAAATGGGCCTACGCGCGTATCGCGGCGCTGGGGCGTGTCTGCTATGACGCGCTGGCGGGGCTGCCGGGTGTGACGATGCACACGCCGCGTGGTGATATGGCAGGGCTGGTCCATTTTGCGGTGGAGGGCATCGAGCCGCCGGAGCTGACAAAGCGGCTGAGTGAGCGGGGCGTTCTTATCCGGCATCTCATCGAGCCGGCGGTGAACCGTGTCTCGACGGGGTTCTATAACACTGAGGAAGACATCGCGCGACTGGTGACAGAGATTCAAAATGTACGGTAGAACCGCGCATAACGCCACGATCGGTGGGGAGTGAGCGGTGATGTGCGATGGCCGCGGGCGCGCCGGAGTGCTGAAGACGCGCTCGCCGCGTGGTTGGCGCAGTTGTTCTCAAGATCCTGTGTTGTTGTGGATACGAAGGTGTGCGGGAAGGTGGGCTGCCGCGGCCCATGCCGCATCAACCGTGTCGCCGGTCGCGAAGATGTCACCAAACAACTGGGCGGCATCGAGCCTGGCGTCCTCTGCCAAATCGCTTCTGAACAACACTTCCTGTGCGCATTCGATCACGTCTTGCACGACGCGTTCGAAGTGGTAGTACGTGAGCGCAACCCAATCTATCTCCACCTGCCCGTACCCTCGAAAAAACGGGGGTACGCTGGCGCGTGCGGAGCTGTCTGCTGGCGCTTCCCGGACGAAGATGAAATCGCGCTCTTTAGGGGCCAACATCACATCGTCCCAATCAATCACATGCACGTGGCCGGCGGCGTCCCGGATCAAATTGCCTGGATGCAGATCGGCATGACAGATGACCTGCGGCCCCGACTGCCCCTGGAGTGTCTCCGCCAGTGTTTCCATGGCAGCCAGCATCGCAAGAATCATGGACCGGTGCTTCATCCAAAGGTCGCGGATTGCCTGCTCAGCACGACTTTCATCTTCCGCGTGAGCGACGTGTGTGAGCTGTGTGTCAAACGTCCGCACCCAACGAGCGTACGCGGTCGAGGAAAAGGTCTCCTTTCGGAGAGCTTGCATACCCTCAGGAGGCAACGGAACCTGGTGAATCTGCTTGAGGATCGCTCCCACGGCCTTCCACTGCGCGTCCGTCATGCTCGGATGCCAGCCTATATCTCCCTCGATAAAGGGGTATAGCGTTACCATCCATTCGCCCCATTCCCCTACTCCGAGAGGGATCCACAAGCTATGCCGTTTTGTGGGAAGGGGAGCCACCACCGCATCAATCCCTTGATCCTTGAGGTGGCGCGGCACAAGACAACTGGGCGCGTAGAATAATCCAGACTTCACTCTGAGCAGAAAGGGGGTTCCCTGCGCGCTCACGACACGATACACCGCGGCCATGGAATCCCATCCCATGTGCAGAAGCTCAAGCGTGACGGCTGAGATATCATAGTGGTCCTGTACACAGGCGCGCAGGTGTTCCTCTGAAATGCCCAGTCTTTCACGCATAGGTCTGTTGTCCATCCTAACTTCCCATACTGCTTTGGAGCAGGAATTAGTCCTGTCGTGCCTCCCACTCCGGGCGGAGAATGCTCATGACGAGGGTGTCTACGTAGCGACCGTCCACATAGTCGTCCTCGCGTAACCGTCCCTCTTCGACGAAACCGCAGGCGCGATACGCGCGGATGGCGCGCTCGTTGGTTGCGCTCGTGTGGAGGAAGACGCGCCGGTAGTTCTGGATGCGAAAGGACCAGTCCAGCAGGAGGTTGATGGCGTCGCGGCCATAGCCCTTGCCGACGTACTCCGGGTCGTAGATGCCGATGCCTAGCTCCACTGAGCCGGCGCGGCGGTTCTTCCATTTGTGCAGGTCAATTTCGCCGATGACCTTTCCATCCGCTTCGATCACAAAGTCGGACTTGTCCTGATCTTCGAGGTGCTTGTCGTACTCTTTCTCCCAGGCAGCCAGCGGCACCGGGTTCCAGACGCTATCCCCGAACAGCACCAGCTCCACGTTGCGCGATAGCTCATGAAGCCGCTTCACGTCTTCGCGCTCCACTGGCCGCAGTGTCACCTTTTTGCCACGCAGCATATATTTCGCTCCCTTTGTTTGCCTTTCATGTGAGCATCGAGGGAATAGTATGCACGAATGGACCGGCGCCACATATCAGTTTTCTACTCAATATGCCCAATATGCTTTATATGCCCTCTCCATCACTGGCTCCATAGGTGCTACTGGCGTCTGCTCACATAACCGATTATCATAACTCCGCGGCTGGGGCAGCGCCAGCGGTCCGACGCCCAGCACGCAAAGTACGCCGCCGGAGAGAATCGAGGAGCGTGGCCGCACGGAGTACGCACGGGATCACCGGAGGCAAGCCTGAATGTCGGCAATGGCCTGCGCGTTGTCGCGGAAGAGAATGGCGTGGAGACCATAGGTGGCGGCGGCGGCGACATTCTTCTCGACGTCGTCGAGGAATACAATCTCTTCTGGTCGCACACCCAGGCGCTCGCAGGCTATGGCGTAGATGCGCGGATCGGGCTTTTCGACCCCGACCTCATGCGAGTAGATGATGCAGTCGGTGATCTCGCTGAAGTGAAAGCGCGCCTCTTCCTCCCGACGGGCGCCGACGAAGCTGTTGCTCAGGAGCGCCGTTCGGTAGCGCGGGCGCAGGCTACCCAAATAGGCGGCAAGCTCTGGATTGGGATTGCCACAGTAGACATCCCAGAAGTCGCGCATGAAGGTGTCTACCTGCGACTGATCCCATCCAGTAGCCAGCCGCAGCTCCTCTCGCCATTCCGCTTCCGAGCAGGTGCCAATGGCGCCATCCTTCCCCGCGCTGACGAGCCGCCTATCCATCTCTCTGATCTGCCCGGCCAGCTCCCCCGGTGGCATGCCCAGGCGCGTCTCCCACCGGGCTAGCATCTCGGGAAACCGAACCGTGGGATCGCCGCCCCCTGGGATAATTTCGAGGATGCCGCCGATATCAAACAGCACCACGCGAATCGCCATGTGCGAGCTCCTTTCATCCACCTCATTCACCCTAACTCGATCGGTAGCGGCTCACGCGGGCCACCACCGCCGTAATGTTATCGGGCCCGCCGCGCCCGTTCGCCCGCTCGATCAACGTCCGAACGCTCTCTTCCGGCTCGCACGTCTCCACGACGGCGCGCAGCTCATCGTCTTCCACCAGCGCCGAGAGACCATCGCTGCATAGCACCAGGATGTCGCCATCGCGCACCTGTTCCGTGAACAGATCTACCTCGACATCGCCAGCACGTCCGAGCGACCGATAGATGAGGTTGCGCTGCTCGTGAGTCCGCGCCTGCTCCTCGGTGAGCAGGCCAGCGCGGACAAGCTCGGCAACCAGCGAATGGTCGCGCGAGATCTGCCGTATCTGGCCGTCGCGCACAAGGTAGGCGCGGCTGTCTCCAATATTCGCGACGTAGGCTGTCTCGCCCTGAATGACGGCGGCAACACACGTGGAGCCCATCACGACATCCGGCGGAGCCTGCCGCTGAATGGCGGCGTGGGCTTCGCGTATCGCGGCGGTGAGCGCGGCGGCGATGTCGCCCTCGCTGTGCTGGTAATACGCCTCTCGCACGGTCCGCACGGCGATGTCACTGGCAATGTCGCCCATCGCATGCCCGCCCATACCGTCGGCTATGACAAAGAGCGCGCCCTTGCCAGCGAAAGTCTCAGCGTCTTCGGGGATAACATACGTGCCGCAATCTTCGTTGCGCTCCCGCACGCGCCCAATGTCCGTACGCAGAGCAACTTCAAACGCGGGAATGCCGCTAAATCGCAGGTGCTGGGGTTCTGGGGCGAAAAGTCGCTGGAACCTGGCTACCAGCGCGCGCAGCCGGTGCGTCGCACCCGCGACCGCGAGATCATGGAGCAGGCCGGCCCAAAGCCGGGCAACACCCATTGCTCCGCCCTGCTCATGTGCGTCGCGGTAGCAATCACGGAATGTCTGGATCATCTCCTGCCCGTAGCTCTCGCGGAATGCGCGCGGGTGGGCAAGCAACAGGCAGCGATAGATGCGCTCGGCGAAACGTGCGCGCTGCCGGATAGGCTTGGACGACATCAGGCGCCTCCCATCAGCTCAGGACCATACAGCACTCGCTTGGCCTGGGCGAGGCGCACCAGCCGTTCCAGGCGTAGCGCCTCCGCCCGCGCGACACGCAAGCCCAGATCACTCAAGCGGTAATACCGGCGCCGCTCGTCGTCGTGCGCGGGATCGGGCCGTTCATCCGCGACCACGATCAGCCCATCCGCGAGCATGCGCTGAATCGTGCCGTAGAGCGTCCCTGGTCCCATGCGAACAGATCCCTGTGTGCGCTCCGCGATGTCGCGCATGATGCCGTACCCGTGGCGCTCGCTATCAGCCAGAGCCAGCAGGATGTGAAACACCGCTGGCGTCAACGGCAGGAACTCGTCAGGCTCCCGGCCCGTTCGCGTCATATTGCTCCTCCACGTCTATCCGGTGCGGATGTATCCGCAGCAGATATATCTGTTGCGGATATAGTGCATCAGATGGCGTGAGGTTGTCAAGTCTTCCCACAAGACGGATAAGGGAACGCTCTAACTAGCGCTCCCATTTTGCGAGGAAACCAGCGAGGTCGGGCGGAAGGGGCGCATCGAAGGTGAGCCACGCGCCGGTGATAGGGTGTGCGAATTCGAGGTGCGCGGCGTGGAGGAACTGGCGTGGCGGCAGCGGCGGCTGTGGCCGCCCATAGATGGAGTCACCAACGACGGGGTGATGCACGGCGGCGAGATGGACGCGGATCTGGTGCGTGCGGCCCGTCTCCAACTGGAGCTCCAGCAGAGAGCGCCCGCGATGACTGCGCAGGACGTGAAAGCGGGTGCGCGCTTCGCGGCCACCAGCGGCGAGGGTGACAACGCCCATGCGCTGGCGGTGGCGCGGATCGCGGCCAATGGGCGCTTCGATGACGCCTTCCTGTAGGGACATCTGCCCTTCGACGAGGGCGAGATAGCGCTTGACCATGCGGCGCTCTTTCATCTGCTCGGCCAGCGCGGTGTGGGTGGGAGCGTCCTTGGCGATGACGAGCAGGCCGGAGGTATCCTTGTCCAGCCGGTGGACGATGCCGGGGCGTGTTGGATCGCCGGTGGTATCCAGGTCGGGCAGGTGCGCGAGCAGGGCATCAACGAGCGTGCCGTCTGGATGGCCGGGCGCGGGATGGACGACGACGCCGGCCGGTTTATCCACGATGAGCAGGTGCGCATCTTCATAGATGATGTGGAGCGGCTCGGTGCGCGTGATTTGGTCCGTGCGCGCCTGGGGTGGCGTGGCGGCGTCCAGCGGCGGCGCGACAACGACGCGCATGCCGGATTCCAGCAGGAGGCTGGACTTGGCAGGGCGGCCGTCTACCGTGACGCGGCCCGCCGTGATGGCGGCTTGCGCGCGGGTACGCGACAGGCTAGGCAGCGCGGCGGCGAGCGCGCGGTCGAGTCGCTGGCCCGCGAGATCGTCTGTCACGTCGAGCATGATTGGGTCAGCGGTGACGGAGACTGGCGTGGTGTGCGTCGTGTCCGGTGGACTTTTCGAGCGATGTGGCATTAGCTAGATGTCGTTACTTTGCGCGGGTTAGCCGGCGTGGCCTCGCTCGCGGTGGGCTGGGATGTGGCGTGATCGGTGGAACGATCGGTCGTGCGCGCGGCAGAGTCGGCGCGCCAGAGCAGCACGGCCAGGAGGACGACGCCGACGCTGATGGAGCTATCGGCAAGATTGAAGACAGGGAAGTCGAAGCGGCCGGGAAGCTGGAAATGGATGAAGTCCACGACGTATTTGTGTGAAAAGCGGTCAATGAGATTGCCGATAGCGCCCCCCAGGATGAGGCCGAAGGTAAGCTTGAGCAGCAGCGAGCCGCTGGCGCGCAGACGCCAGTAGAGATAGGCAACCACAGCGATGGCGATCGCGATGAGCAGAAAGAGGAAGGTCTGACCCTCGAAGAGGCTGAACGCTACGCCCGTATTCTGATCGTAGATGAGCTGGAGGACGGGACCGGCCAGCGAAATGGGGTCTTTGGGCGCTCCGATGGTGAAGTATTGCGTGATCCAGTGCTTGGTGAGCTGGTCGGCGAGCACGACGAACACACCTGCGGCCACCATCACGAGATCATTGCGGCGGGCGGGCGACATGGAATTCCTCTCTACAGTGCCGTCCGCTGGCCGGCGGCGTTCTGAAGCCGAACGTCAAGCAGCCGCTTGCGGGCGGTCGCTTCATTGTACTGCGTCATAGTTGTTTCTTCGCTACTGGAGCCACTCCTCAATCGCATGCTGAGTTACATGGGACATATGGGAGCGGAACGCGGACGCACTATTACGGCGCGTCCGATTCTATCCTATGGTGAGGGTCTGTCGCAAGAGCGGCGCCCGGATTGCGAACGGGCGATTCAGACCTTCGTCGGATGGGTCAGGACATACGCGTCTTCCAGGCATGTCTCGTCGGCGGTGTCACTTTCAGGATCGCCGTTCATGTAGGGCTGCGCGGTGCTCGTGCCGGTACGCGAGATCCACTGGAGCACGAACCAGTGGTACGGATCGGGCCAGGCGAGCGGATGGCGCTCGCGCACGCGGGCCAGCGCCTCATCAGCGGAGATACCTTCGAGCATCATCAGGGCGGCGCAGCAGACGGTGGTGGAGCGGTTCATGCCGGCGTAGCAGTGGACGAGCACACGCCTGCCCGCGCGCAGTCGCTCGACCACCCAGGCGGCCTCGTCCAGTAGCTCGCCCGCGTCCATTCCCAGCGGACCTTCGCCCTTGCAGGCGTAGCGGTCGCTCGCGTGCGGACCAGCCACGGCGATCCAGGGATTCGCGACGCCGCAGAGGTTGACGACATGGTCCACGAGGGGGCGTTTCTCACGCTGATAGGAGAGACCGCCAATGAAGAGGCGGTTGCGCAGGACGCGGCGGCCAAGGTGGATGGCCACGGGGTCGCCGCCGTAGCGCCGGTGCAGCACGGGGCGGTGAGGGACGAGGCCGGGGACGGCAGGCGGTGGATTGGACCAGCGACGCGCGATTTCAACCGATTCGCCAGGCGACGTGTCTACGTCGAGGCTGTGGCTGCCGGCTCGAATGGTCATGTCGCCTGGCTCCGCGGTGCCGGTCGAGATCCAGTAGAAGTCGCCACGCGCGGCGCCCCGAAAGCGTGAGATGCTGAAAATGCGGCGGGCGCTGGAGTCTGGCGGCAGGTCATCCAGATGCTCGTAAACCCCGGTACGCGAGAGCCATTCCGCGCCGGTGAAGCGCAAGCGCGCGGGAATACGCCGGCCCTGTGCGATCATCCAGGGAACGCCGTCCACAATGTGCTCTTCCGCCGATCCTTCGACACGCAACGTATGCAGCGCCAGCACGACATCTTTGCCGGCGGCGGTCTGCTCTTCGGTAATGTCATCTATATGGGCGTCGAAGAGCGTCTGGGGGGAAAGAGCGCCAAGCAGGCGAAGGCGCCGCGATGTCCTGGGCATACGATATTCACGTCCTCATACAAAGCCCGTATCAATCTCGAAACGAGCGCGATGGTAGCTCGGCGCATCCACCGGGGACGCGCCGGACTGAGATTACGCGAGCGGCAGCGGCACGCCCGCGCGGCGATTGGGTACGGCGCGCGCGTCGTCGCTGGTCTCAGCGGCGGCTGGAAGGCGCGTGGCCCGCCACCTGGCGGCTTGCGCTCGCTGGCGCGACATGTAGCACACGGCAACGGCCCAGGTGAGCGAGTTTGCGACGGCGACGATACCGCCCGCCGTCAGCGACATGGCGACGATTCGCTCAGGGCGCCCCAGCGTCTCCCACCAGCGTAGAAATGTTCGCATTGGTCATTCCCCATTTCACTATAAAGGCGGTGCGGTGCGGCTCCCAGTAACGCAGAATCCTCACCGCTGGACAACCTCGCCCCGTGTGTGAGGTGAGTAAGCGGGATGCCTGAATGTTCGGCCCAACAGAAGAAGTATACCACTGGCACATGGAAGGGGCCAGTGTTGTGTAGCGTGGGCGTGGGATTTGCGATTGCCGCGTGCGGTGGGGTGTGATATACTCTGCGCTGTCTGAAACGTGGAAAACACAAGGGGCTCGCCCGGCGCATGGGGCGAGCGCGACGCGTTAGGGTGCTCGCCATACCGAACCTGAGGGCGGGCCGTACCTCGTATCCTGGCGCGGATGCTACGAAGTGGATGCTACGAATAGGACGGCGAGCCACACGCTCAGCGCGTGCCGACACTTGCACGCGAGACTGGACACGCGCGCCGAGGGTGTGGGGGTGAGATTGTTCCGTGAGCGCCCTGCGTGGCGCTCCGAAAGCACACCGAAAAGGAGGAGGCCGCGACGCCCCGATGCGTGAGCGAGAGTCGGGATTGGCGCGGCCGGAACGCATGGCCCTAGAGACCGAGCAAAAAGCGGAGATCATCGAGCAGTATCAGATTCACGAGAGCGATACCGGCTCCCCTGAGGTGCAGATCGCCATACTGACGCGCCGCATTCAGGATCTGACGCACCATCTGGCGGATAACAAGCATGACAATCATTCGCGTCGCGGCTTGCTCAAGATGGTTGGCCAGCGCCGGCGCATGCTGAAGTATCTGAACCGCAAAGATCCCGAGCGCTATCGCACGCTGATCGCTGCGCTGGGATTGCGCCGCTAGGCATCGTGCCATCTGATGTTTTGAGGATACCATGCGAGCTTGTATCGCCGCCGGCCTCATGCCGGATGCGACAGGCTCGCATTCGGTTATTTCTGACCAGGCGTGTGCGTGCGCGCCGCATTTCCGGTGGCGGCTGGTTGTCCGCGCCGGCTCACCCTCTCCGTGCGTGTATCGTGTAGAATGGGTGTAGTAGCAATATCGCACGAGAGTAGAGTTTCGCAGCCGCATGGCGGCTGAAAGCGCCCGGCCTCATTAGGTGAGGCGACACGGGCCGGAGGAAGTATGATTTCTACAGTTGAAACGGTCGTCGCGGGCCGCGTTCTCAGCATCGAGACGGGTCGCGTGGCCGAGCAGGCGGGGGGCGCTGTGCTCGTCCGTTACGGCGACACGGTGATCCTGGCGACCGCGACAGGGAGCGCCGCACCGCGCGAAGGCATTGATTTCTTCCCGCTGACTGTTGACGTGGAAGAGCGCATGTATGCCGCCGGCAAGATTCCTGGCGGCTTCATCAAACGTGAAGGGCGCCCCACGGAGCACTCGATTCTCGCATCACGCCTCGTTGATCGCCCGATTCGCCCGCTGTTCCCCAAGGGATATCGCAAGGATGTTCAGGTCGTCATCACGGTGCTTTCCGTAGACATGGAGAACGACCCCGATATCATGGGCGTTATTGGCGCCTCCGCCGCGCTCAGCATCTCGGACATTCCGTTCGCCGGGCCAGTCGGCGCGGTGCGGGTTGGCTACATTGACGGCCAGATCGTCATCAATCCATTGGGGTCGCAGCTCGCCAGCAGCGCGCTGGATCTGTCACTGGCGGGCACAAAGGACGCTGTCGTCATGGTGGAGGCAGGCGCCAAGGAGCTGCCCGAAGAGGTGATGGTGGAGGCGATCCGCCAGGGCCATGAGGCAATCAAAGAGCTGGTGGCGCTTCAAGAGGAGCTGGTGGCGCGGGCCGGCAAGCCGAAGAAGCCTTTTGTCGCGCCGGAACCAGACGCCGCACTGGCGAAGGCTGTGGAGGAGTTCGTCCGCCCGCGCTTCGAGGCGGCAGTCAACAATGCGAACAAAGCCGAGCGCGAGGCGGCGCTGAACGCCGTGCAAGATGACCTGCTGGCGAAAGTGGGAGCTACGTATCCCGATCGTGGCAAGGAGATTGGCGGCTTCTTCGAGAAAGAGCTCAAGAAGTACATACGTACACGGATTCTGGAGAAAGGCATCCGCCCGGATGGGCGGCGCACGACGGAGATTCGCCCCATCTGGTGCCAGGTGGGTGTTTTGCCGCGCGCACACGGCTCAGCCATTTTCACGCGCGGACAGACGCAGGTGCTCAGTATCGTGACGCTCGGCTCGCCCGGCGATGAGCAGCAGATTGACGGGTTGGGGCTGGTGGAGAGCAAGCGCTACATCCACCACTACAACTTCCCCGCGTTCAGCGTCGGCGAGGCGCGGCCATCGCGCGGGCCGGGGCGGCGCGAGATTGGCCACGGCGCGCTGGCGGAGCGGGCGCTCCTTCCGGTCATTCCGGAAAAGGCCGAGTTCCCATACACGATCCGTGTCGTCTCGGAGGTGCTTAGCTCGAACGGCTCGACCTCGATGGGGTCTACCTGTGGCAGCACACTGAGCCTGATGGACGCGGGTGTGCCGATCAAAGCGCCGGTGGCCGGCGTGGCGATGGGTCTCATCACGGAGGACGGCGCGACGCTCAGCAAGTACGCCATCCTCTCAGACATCCAGGGCCTCGAAGACGCTATGGGCGACATGGACTTCAAAGTCGCGGGTACGGCGGATGGCATCACGGCCCTCCAGATGGATATCAAGATCAAGGGGCTGACGACGGAGGTGCTCGCGCAGGCAATGGCCCAGGCCAAAGAGGGTCGCATGTACATCATGGACAAGATGCTGGAGGCGCTGCCGGAGCCGCATGAGAACCTGTCGCCGTATGCGCCGCGCATTCAGTCCGTCAAGATCAACTCGGATAAGATCGGCACGGTCATCGGCCCGGGCGGCAAGACGATCCGCCGCATTCAGGACGAGTCCGGTGCGAAGATTGACATTGACGATGATGGCACGGTGCACATCTCGTCCATCTCTGAGGATGGCATGAATCGCGCGATGGATGCGGTGCGTGCGTTGACAGAGGAGGTTGAGGTCGGCAAGATTTATACGGGTACGGTGCGCCGGCTGGTGGACTTCGGCGCGTTCGTGGAGATTTTGCCGGGTAAAGAGGGTCTGGTGCGCACGTCGCAGCTCGCCGATTATCAGGTCAACCGGCCGGAGGATGTCGTGACCCCCGGCGATGAGATTACCGTGATGGTAGTCGAGGTGGACCCGCAGGGGCGCATCAACCTCTCGCGCCGCGCGGCGTTGAGCGGTGAGATGCCGTCCGCGGAGGAGCTGGAGGCCGAGCGCGGGCGCCCGATGCGTTCCGGCGGCGGCTTCCGTGGCGGTCCCGGCGGCGGTGATCGCGGCGGCTACGGCGACCGGCGCGGTGGTCCTGGCGGCTTCCGTGGGGGCGACCGTGATCGGCGCGGCCCCGGCGGTGGTGGCTACAATCGCGGCGGCCCCGGCGGAGGGCGTGGCTACTAGGGAGTCGCACCTTCCCGGCCCTTTTCCTCGCGAAGAGCGGGGCAACAGAGACGACACAGCGGCGAGCGCGATCACTCGCCGCTGTGTCGTCTCTAGCGACGTGTGTCGTCCGGGCGATCTCCACATCGCCCCGATAACCTGCCCAGCGGAGTGAGCCTGCGCGCAGACCAGGTGTCATGCTGGCCGCCATCCCCAGAGCCGCTGCCAGATGCACGCGGTCCAGGCCGAGGAATTGTTCTACCGCGCCAGTCGCACCTATAGTTCCGAAGGCGGCCTTGGGCGAGGCGGGCGCACGCTTTATGCTTGCCCGGTGGCTCGGGATGCCGCCGGGTGGTACAGAGGAGAGCTACATGGCACAGCAGATCGCAGTCATCGCGGGAGATGGCATCGGTACGGAGGTGATCTCGGCGGGTCGCCGTGTCCTGGATGCCTTGTCCAGCGCACTGCCTAACCTGGACCTCCAGTACACGGAGTTTCCGTGGGGCACGACCTACTATCACGAGCATGGCCGCTACATGCCGGAAGATGGGCTGGATCAGCTGCGGCGCTTCGATGCTATCTACTTTGGCGCTGTGGGCGCGCCGGACGTGCCCGATGCGCTCTCACTCTGGCAGCTACTCATCCCACTGCGGCGCGGCTTCGACCAGTATATCAACCTGCGACCGGTGCGGCGGCTGGCGGGGGTCGCCAGCCCCCTCGCGCACCCCGGCGCCATTGATCTCGTCGTCGTGCGCGAGAACACCGAGGGGGAATATTCGGAGGTGGGCGGGCGCATCTATTCCGGCACGCCGCGCGAGCTTGCCATCCAGGAAAGCGTCTTCTCGCGGCATGGTGTGGAGCGGGCGCTGCGCTACGCTTTCACGCTCGCCAGCCAGCGCCGGCGCGATGTTGTCGGTGCGACCAAGTCGAATGGGATCCGCGTGACGATGCCGTTCTTCGACGAGATTTTTCGCATGGTGGCGGCTGAGTTCCCAGCAGTGACCAGTAGGCTCATGCACGCTGATGCGCTGGCCGCGCAGCTCATCTTGCGGCCTGAGCGCTTCGACGTGATTGTCGGCTCGAACCTGCTGGGCGACATCCTCTCCGAGATCGCCGCCGCCATTACGGGAGCTATCGGCATTGCTCCTTCGGCCAACCTCGATCCTGAGCGGCGCTTCCCTTCGCTCTTCGAGCCGATCCACGGGTCCGCGCCCGATATCACGGGCCAGGGCATCGCGAACCCCATCGGCGCCATCTGGGCTGCCGCGCTGATGCTCGAACATCTCGGCCATGCAGGCGCGGCGGCGCGCATCCTTGCCGCCATCGAGGCGACAACCGCGGCGGGGATCACGACCCCCGACCTCGGTGGAAACGCGACCACCGACGGTATCACCGACGCCATCATCGCGCGGCTGGATAAACGGTAAATACACGAAGCGTATCGTGAACCTCTTCGCGCCTCTTTTTAGGAAGGATGGCGGCGAAACCTGCCACGAAGAAGCGAATAGTGGTCGTCACGCGAACGATGATTTCGCTCGTGCCATCGAGTGCGACGGCCACGATCTTCCGCACGCCTCACTTGGAGCATTACAGCAAGGTCGCGGGCCACTAGGGCCGCTCGCCGAGCGCGAGTCCGGTCAGCAGGGAGCGCCGCTTAGACATGGAAGTCGCCGTCGTACGATCGCCCGCGCCGTTGCGCCCCTTTTCCCGGTTCATCCCCGCACAATGACAGGTCCCGCGCGCCGCGAAACAGCACTGGTGATCAACCTGGCCGCGTCGGCTATACTCTATGTGGCGAGACTCGTTAGTGGGTACGGCGACGGCCTGCCCACTGCTCGCCGCGATGGCGCAGGAACCTGGTAGCACCAGAGGGAATGTCCTCACTGGAGGTGGCAGTAAGCGAGCGAGCGAACACGTGCTGGACACGTTGACCTACACAGGTTTACCAGGTCAACGCAACCTGGCCTCCCAAGGGGGGGAGGCAGTCACGGCACGCACGACCATCGGCATGCGCAGGCACGTACGGAAACGCATGAAAAGGAGATCGCGATGCCAGACAACGTCCACCCGCGAAAGCGCGCAGGATCAGACTCGTTCACGCCCCCATCACCACAGGGGCACAGAACGCACGTAGGAGCAGATAATGCGTATGATGCGCCTGTCGGGCCCGCCACAAGCACGGAGTATGACGTCATTATCATCGGAGGGGGTCCTGCTGGGTCGTCGTGCGCTATCACACTGACTCGTCGCGGCTGGCGAGTGCTCCTGCTGGAAAAGGCGGCCTTTCCCCGCTTCCATCTCGGTGAGTCGCTTCTGCCCTATGGCACGGCAGTGATGCGGCGGCTTGGTGTGCTGGACGCCGTCGTCGCCAGTGGCGCGATTGTCAAGCGCGGCGCGGAATTTTGCTCGACCGATCCCAAGCGCTTCCGTCGGGTTGATTTCGCGATCAGCGACGGGGAGCGGCTGGACTACTCGTTTCAGGTCGAGCGCGCACAGTTCGATTCGCTTCTGCTGGATCACGCCTCAAAGGCGGGCGCCCAGGTGCTGCAGCAGGCACGTGTCACCGAGCTTCTTGTTGACCCAGATGGGCCGAATGGACAAGATGGGCGCGTGCGTGGGGTGGTCTATAGTCAGCACAACAATCCAGAGCCCCAGCAGGCGACGGCCCGCTGGATTGTTGACGCGAGCGGACGCGCGGGCGTCATTGCCCAGCGTCGCCATCTGCGCCGCGCCAACTCCCGCCTGCGCATGGTCGCGCTCTTCCGGCACTATCACGACTGCGATGAACGCGCCAACCCCGGCACCACGGGCGACATTCAGGTCGGCTATCATGCGGATGGCTGGGTCTGGGCCATTCCAATTCACGAGACTGTCCTCAGCGTAGGCGCCGTGGTCCCGCGCGCCGCGCTCCCCGCGCGGGATCCTATGGCTGCGGCAGACGCGCACTTCGCCGAGCAGGTCGGACGGATTCCACGCATCGCCCAGCGGCTGCCCACCACGGCACCGTCGGTCCCTGTGCGGATGGAGACGGACTTCTGCTATAGCTGCGAGCAGGCATGGGGACCGGGATTTCTGCTCGTCGGCGACGCGGGGTGCTTCGCCGATCCCGTATTTTCCGCGGGCGTCTTTCTGGCGCTCTCGACAGGTGAGCGCGCCGGGCAAACCCTCGACCAGCTGCTCAGCGAGGCAGGTGGGGAGGCAGCGGAGGCTTCCCCAGTCTCGGCAGCGCAAGAAACGCGCGAGAGGGAAGCGCTGACCGAGTACGACGGCTTCCTCAAGACCGGCTACGACACCTACTTCCGCGTCATCTATGGGTTCTATGCGTCGGACTATGATTTTCGCCAGTACCTGAAGTGGCGGCTTGGTCGTGTCGGGGAAGGCGAGGACGCGAACTACTGGATTACCCGCACCCTTACGGGCGACTTTTGGACCGAAGACAACCCTATTACATCGCACATGCGAAACGACCGAACGTGGGATACGTTTGCACCATTCACCCCTCGCTACGGATGCCCAGTCTATAGTGCGGCGGCACGCCCAGTTGGATGAGCGATTTATTGATGCGGTGAGCGATCCCAATGCAGCCGCGAGAGGCCGCATTGGGATCGGACTTCGATCAGGATCCACGTAGACGCGCTGCGGGTTCGTCCTATTCACCCCGTCGCGAACCGGCAGATGATGATTGGCATGGCGGGTTGTCTCGATGGTATCTGGCGATGGCGAGCCACAACGGTGGGTGTGGCAGATGCTCCGAGCCGCGTGCTGCGGCGACGAGCGACGAGCGACGAGTGCTATTTGGCGGCTGCGGAGGGAGCTGGAGATATGGCAGAACAGGTTGCGGCCGGATTCTTTACTCGCGCGATTTTCGCGGCATTTGACGAGGAGGCGAGTACCCGAACTCGGCTGTTCGTCGTCAGCATATGGTTTCAAGGGTGTCTCATGGTGGACCCACCCGATGTTGGGATCGCCTTCCAGGTGCTGGGGCAGAAGGTTCGCGGTTGTCTGGTCGCCGCGCAGCAGCCCCGTGCGGCGATCCTGACCGACGTCTACTCACTGGCCATGAATGACCCGATTCGTCCGCTATGGGGTCGCGCCTTGCGGGCGTTTCTGGACGAGTATTGTTTGCAGGTAGTTGCCGGCCAACACCTTGCCGCGCGCTACAACCACGCGCCCGTCTTTTCGACGAGCAATACCCCGTCAATGGTCGGAACGTTTAAGCGCCTTCTCGCCGAGCAGGGCCAGCTTGCGGGCTTCCAACCGAATGTTGCCGAGTCGCGGGATGAGGCGCTCTCCATCTTGTGGAACCTGCGCATGCAGGCTTTCAGCCGCTCGTCACCAGGCAGTCCCCCCAGCATCCCTTCGTCAGAGTGACGCTGGCAAATCTTGGTGAGGACGGGCCATGTCTGGTACGCGTCCTCACCACTCTCTCGCCGTGCGTCACAGGTATCGCTGGATGAGCAGGGTATAGTGCCGGTAGGGGCCAGCATTGCCTCGGCTAGTTATGCTGCCAGATAGAACATCGAGAATGGTGGCGCGTGTGGAATGTGGAAGGAAAAGGACAACAGCGCATGTCAACTCTACCGTCGAACGATCTCCCGTCTCACGCCCCATTCGCTGAGTCCCCCACTCCTCCGGCTGATGTCTCAGAGCTTGCTGGGTTAGCAGACTCGGCTGACTCACCCGTCAGCGCGCTCGCGGGCGAAACCACAGACATACAGACGGTAGGAACGGATGTGGTAGATGTCGAAGATGAGCCCGCCACGCGCACTGCGCCCAGTTACTACCTCCTCGACCGCACGGCTGCCGAGGCCGTCCGCCAGGAGCAGCAGCACTGGATGTTCTATGAGGCCCTGGGAAACCATCACCTCGCGGCGATGTCCGCCTGTCCCCTTCCAGTCGGCGCCAGGATCCTCGATGTCGGGTGCGGCGACGGATACTGGCTGCGCGATGTGCTCCAGGAGTGGCCACAGGCAATCGGCATTGGCGTGGACCTCGTCGCCCCCGCCTCTCCGACCGCGGCGTTCATTCCGCCAGCGCGGGCGATCTTTGTTGCCGGCAACCTGGTGGCGGGTCTCCCGTTTGCCGACGGCGCGTTTTATCTCGTGCATCAGCGCATGTTAGGCGCGGCGCTCCCACGCGGACTCTGGCCGGTGGCGCTGGCCGAGCTTGCGCGGGTGACCGCGCCAGGCGGCTGGCTGGAATGCATGGAAGGCGGACCAGTCGAGGATATCCCGGCGAGCTGTCCCGCTCTCCGCCGCTTGCAGGACTTTACGGATGCGCTCGGCGCCCAGCGCGACATCGAGCTCGCCATGAACGCGCGCGTAGGCGACCTGCTCCGCGCTACGAGCGGGCTGGATCCCGCCAGTGTTCATGCGTACAATCTTCCGCTCGCGTTGGGGCGGTTGGACGGCGCTGCTGGCCAGTTGAGTGCCCGTGCCGCACGCAACTGGCTGGAGGCGCGCCGCACCCTCGCTCCCCAGGTCATCGCGCGCGGGTGGGCTGATGCCAGCATCCATGCTGATCTGCTGCGGCAAGCTGAACGTGAGCTCAGTGCTCATGAGGTGCGTTGGCCCATTCACGTCGCGTATGGCCGGCGGACGGCCTGATGGACCTCACGTGGTCGTATCGGAGGTCGCGGATGCCATGTGGCCTCCATCGGGCGGAGCCTCCCGCGTCCCATCGCGCATCTACGAACTCTCAGTATCCGCTTATCTGCGCCAGTTGCCGCAGGCGGAGGATCAACGCCACAGCCTCCTCACGGGAGCGCACGATGTTGCTGCGAAAGCCCTGGATGGCCGCCTCCGTCATGATCTGGATGCTGGTTACGGCGTTCTGGATGTCCGCGGGGGATAATTGATCCGTCGCGGCACGCGAATTATAGCGGGCGATGAGAAAGTGATCGGCGCTGGTCTGCACACAAAACTGGCCGAGGAAGTATCGCAGCGCCCGACCCCAATCCTGTGTGCTCCCGTCACCAATATCGAGTCCGGCGATATCTACGAGCAGGGCGCAGCGCCCGCGCCCGATATGTGCCAGGACGTCGGCTACCTGCGCCTCCAGGGCGTCGAACGCGGCTTTGACTTCTTCAGCCGAATGCATGCGGCAATTATCGAACTGCAGTTGGAGCGCATCAACGGACGGATCGTAGCGGACTGAGACGCGATCCTGATATTGACGGGCGAGTCCACTCAGAGGTGGCCGCATTGCTGGCGCCCCTGATGAGGAAGGCCAGGAAGGAGCTGGTGATGGCCATCCGGACCCGAAGGATGCGTTTGGTGGCGACACCGGTGCTCGCGGGGATAGTGGCGACGCGGGGTATGGTGAGGACGCGGGGTATGGTGAGGGCGCGGGATAGGTTGGATAGGTTGAATAGGTTGGATATGAGGAGGGCATTGGCGACGAGGGCGGTGGCAACAATGTGCCAGGAATGGGCGAGGAACCTCCCATCCCGGTTTCCCCGCCCGAAGAAACTGTTGGCGGCCACAGGTCTGGCGCAGCCGGCTCCCAGGGGGTAGCTCCACCCTTGGTACGCACACTATGCGTCGCGCTCGTCGAGAAGGGGTGCGGAGCTGGTGACAGGGGAGATGCCATTGGAGGAGCAGCGGACTGATCCTGTGGTGAGAACGATTGATACTCTTGGAGTCGCTGGCGCATCTCGCGACGCTGCTGTGTGCTCCTGAGGAGCAGACCACCGACAACGCCGATCACGATCAACACTACAATGGCTATGAGTATTGGCGCCGACATAGATTCCGGCCCTTTCTCCTGCCTGATTGGCCTGGAGTGTCAAGCATTAGATGAATGCGGCCAGTGTAGCGAATCATCCAGTCAGCGTCAAGAAACATGCGCAGAGAGGGGGTGTCACGAACGTGTCATAAGAAGGCCGAACAGAGTAGAGTGCGACGAGCTGATCAAGGAAGGCTCGCGGCGCCGGCTCATCCATCCGCTTGGCGATCGTGCGCATCCTGCCGTGGATGGCCTCGACGGTTGGCCCCATTGCCTTTGCCGCTCTTCTCGCTCTCGTCGGTGTGATTGTCAGATGGGTGACGAAGAAAGCCAGGGCTCCGCAACGCATTCATCCTTCGGCGCAAGTCGGCATGAAATGCCGGATCAGCAGCTCGGCTTGGGTCGTGAGGGGTATGTCCGCGCTTTGAGCACTGCATTCATTGTTGTTGTCACGATTTGTTGGTAGGGCGGGAGGGACTCGAACCCTCACGCCGGGTTGTCCGGCAGCGGATTTTAAGTCCGCTGTGTCTGCCATTCCACCACCGCCCCAGGTTGATTGCCCGCAGTGTATCACATCTGGGGCGGTAGCTCATCCTTCGCGTCGTATATGGACCGGCTATGCCGGCGCGTATACCGCATGCTTCTTTCGCTGTCCGGGCCGTGGTATAAGTCACATACAGAGGCATCGTGCTAAGGGCTATGCGGCTCGCATGGGCGGCTGGCTGGGGAGCCTGAGAGCCCGCGACTGTGGATGCACCAACAGGAAAGGGGACAGATATGCCAGATACCTTCAAGGCGCTGCTGCTCACCGAGCGTGATGGGCAGGTCCATCCCAATATCGAAACGCTCCAGCAGGATGCTCTGCCGCCGGGTGACGTGCTCGTCGCGATCGAATACTCCGGGCTGAACTATAAGGATGGCCTCGCCGTACTCGGCAAAAACAAGGTTGTCCGGAGCTATCCAATGGTGCCGGGCATTGATTTCTCCGGCACCGTCGCGGAGTCGCAGTCGCCCGATTTCGCGCCCGGCGATCGCGTCGTACTGACCGGATGGGGCGTGGGCGAGCAGCATTGGGGTGGGTTCTCGCAGCGCGCGCGCGTCAAGAGCGGGTGGCTGGTAAAGATCCCCGATGCGCTCAGCACGTTGGACGCCATGGCCGTCGGGACGGCGGGCTTTACGGCGATGCTGTGTGTGCAGGCGCTCGAAGATCATGGATTGACACCTGGCGCGGGTGGAGACGTGCTTGTGACAGGCGCCTCCGGTGGCGTCGGCAGCATGGCCGTCGCTCTCCTCGCTCGCCTGGGATATGCGGTCACCGCCGCTACAGGCCGGCCAGAGGAGCATGAATATCTGCGATCACTGGGCGCCCAACACATCATTGCGCGCGACGAGCTAAGCGCGCCGGGCGGCCCGATGGGATCAGCCCGCTGGGCCGGAGCCGTAGATTCGGTGGGTGGCGATACCCTGGCGGGTGTCATTCGCACGCTCGCGCCCAATGCCAGCGTCGCGGCGTGTGGCAACGCGGGTGGACTTGCGCTGAACACATCCGTGCTGCCGTTCATTCTGCGCGGCGTCAATCTCCTGGGTATCAACTCCCTGCCCGTTCCCATCGAGCTGCGCCGCAAAGCCTGGGCACGCATCACGCAGATCCTGCCACAGGAAGATATACAGCGCACGATGAGCCTGCATACGCTGGCAGAGGTGCCCAGCCTCGCGCGGCAGATTTTTGAGGCGCGAGTGCGCGGACACATCGTCATTGACGTGAACGCCTGATTTCCCCGCGCGGGCGAGCAAGATACTGGCATGTGATGCGCTGCGCAGCCAACGTAACAGGCCCGTGGGAAGCTTCCCACGGGCCTGCTTTCAGGTATGCGCCAGTAGTGACTACCAGCGCATGTTACCGCTTACTTCTTGCCCTTTGCGGGCGCGTGTGCGGCCGTATGGGTGGCCGCCGCATGTGGCTTCTCGGTCGCAACGGCGTCATTCAGCTCCTTGCCCGGAGTGAATTTCACACGTTTGCGAGCGGGCACGTTGATTTTCTGGCGTGTCTGCGGGTTCACACGGACGCTAGGCGCCGTGTCCTTCACCGAGAACACTCCAAAGCCTACGAGCCGAACCGCCTCGCCCTCTTTGAGGGAGTCGCGGATTGCGTCGAGCGTCGCGTTGACGAATTCCGTGGTCTCCTTGGCGCTCTTGTTCGCCTTGGCGGCCACCTTCTTGATGAGGTCCTGTCGACCGACTGGCATGGTCTCGTCTCCTCCTGATCGCGCGAGCATCTCACGCGATGCTCGCCAACGTATCAACCTTCGACGGCCAGAAGCGGATCCAGACACCGTCCCGACACGTCCCACGAACGGACTCGCTAGGTGCGAGTATAGCACGTGCCTGGGCTGAGAGCATGCGTGCGATGCTGAAAGCGTTCGCCAGATAGGTGATTCTATCTCAGCAGTTACACGCCGGCCAACCCACGAAGTCCGAATTTCTCGGACTTCGTGGCACATTCTACCAAATGTTCGTCGGATATCGCAAATGGCTGGAAACCGCATATAGGAGGGGTACTATAGTCCTACCATTCCGTGCGTGGCCAGATGTTCTGACAAGCGAGCATCCACATGTGTTGGTGCGCACCCGCTATTTCAATGCATATGTGAGGCCTACTCGCATCTACAAGCTTGACTCGCATATTGCACGGCATCGGTGAGAGCGCACACATGACAGCGCCGCCAGCCTGCCGCTGCTGGTTACCAAGCTCCTCCTCCGTTGTACTGTTGGCATGTCTCTTGCGCAGTCTTTTTTTGCCGATGGTGGGATATGACGTTCCACGCTTGTGAAGCACGATCTTCTGGACCCTTGTGTTCTTGATGAGTGTGCTCAGACGGGAAAGGATCCGCGAAAAATGCTTGATAACACCAGCGCTCCTGAACCCGGCCGCAAGGCTGGCCGGCGGTTCATCAAAGGCGCTCCGGCCTTCGATGCCGCGGGTGAGAAGGCTGGCACTACTCCAAACGTGGACCAGCGCGGTGCCCATACGACGCCTGCTCGTGACGGTGATACAACGGTTCCTGTGCATGAGGAGGAGCTAATCGCGCGAAAGACCCCACGGAACGAGGCGGGTCGCGTGCCCGCTCATACGGATATCGTCGAGGAAACGCAGTCCATCAATGTGCCGGTCACACGCGAGGAAGTCACTGTGGAGCGAGTGCCAGCGCGGGGCGCCGGCCAGCCGGTTGGGCCTGATGCCTTCCAGGAGCAGGACATCGAAGTGCCTGTCATGGGTGAGGAGGTGATGACTGAAAAACGTGCGCGCGTGGGCGACGAGATTCACATACACAAACAGCAAGTGACAGAGCAACAGCGCTTCAGTGGTACCGCACGCAACGAGCGTGCCCACATCGAGGGACAAGATCAGCGCGGTAGTGTGCCGCTGACTGGCAGCGAAGAAGCGCGGCCGCCAGCCGATTCTTAGTGGCCGGAAGCGTTCTGGTCTCTGTGCGTAGTTGGCGTCTTTCAGGTCTGGTGCGCCAGCCCGGTTGAGCATGTGTAACCGGTGATGCTGGAGCGTACGGAGGAGTTAGGTCATGACGAGCGTCACCGACACACTATTGAACCTGCTCAACACGGTGTTGGCGTTTCTGCCGCGCATCGTCAACGCAGCGATTCTGTTGATCGTGGGGTATATCATTGCCCGCCTTGTTCGGACGGGTCTCACCAAGGGCTTGCGCGCGCTCCATTTCGATAGAGTGGCCGACCGAGCCGGCATCACGCGGTTCTTGCAGATGGCCGGGACGCAGATGGACGCGGCTCGCGTGCTGGCGGTAGTAGCCTTCTGGTGGATCTTCCTGTTCTTCGTCGAGATGGCGCTGAATGCGCTGGAGCTGGTGCAGATCACTGGCTACGTCAACGCAATTCTCGGCTACCTGCCCAATGTCTTCGCGGCGGTGCTGATTGTGGTGATTGGCGCCCTGATCGCTAATATCGTGGCTGATGTGGTGCGCGGCGCCGCGGGTGGGGCCGGCCTTGCCGCCGCGCCATTGCTGGCGACCGCCGCGCGGTGGGCCATCCTGATCTTCGCTGTGCTTTCCGCGCTGACACAGCTCAACGTTGCGCCGAACATGATCTTCATCCTGTTCGCGGCGTTCGTAGGCATGCTGGCTATCGCGGGCGGCCTGGCGTTCGGGCTGGGCGGCGTGGATGCGGCTCGCGGCCTGCTTTCAGGTATGTCGTCGGGGAGCATGCTTCAGCCGGGCCAGCGAGTGCAGATTGGTCAGCATACTGGGACCGTGTTGCGGCATGATCTGAATACGACGGTTGTGGACACGGGAGCCGGTCAGATTTCCATTCCGAACTCTGAGCTATCCCACGAGCGCATCACCATGCTTGGCACGGACGGCATGCAGCCGCGCCAACCGGCGAGCGCCAGCTAGGTCGGGCGCTGCCCTCTACCTGGATGTTACGCGGCCCCCTCCCGTGGGAGGGGGCTGCCGGCACGCTACGAAGCCTCGCGGGCCGGAGCGGCGGTGGAAGTCCGCAAAGCAGATTGAGACATGTATCTTGCGTGACAATCTCGCGCGGCACCCGTGCCTGCTACGTCTGCGTGGGGAGATGGGCCCTTGGGCTCCCGGGCAAGGATGTCTCCGGTACGGGCCAGCATGTCGAGCTTGAGATATGCTATACTGCTCCCCATGCGGTGACCGAAATAGCCCTTTCGTACGCCCTATCTTTTGGGTGGTGGATTCCCTTGACACGCCTGAAGGGCCTATGATATACTCACAACCTGCGGAGTTTTTTGCGCGCCGTGCGGATGACCGGCGCGCCGAAGTAGCTACGGGCGCGGGTGGCGCGGGGGCTCGGTGAGCATGCCCCGCGCACGCCAGACCTGGAGAGCGCCGCGACACGAAACGCTGGGTGACGAGAGACGTTGGCTTTGCTACGACCGGGAATCGCTCGCGTGCCATAGCACATTATGCCCATCACCAATTGCTGAGCGGTGGTGGGCTACTTGCCGCGCTTGCGTATGTGATGTAGACCTCTTTCCTTCCTTATCCCTCTCCGACAGGGGGTGAGGCTGGAGGTTACAATCGGCCGGTAGCCTGTTTGTCCCTTCCACACCCATCGTTGGTGGCGGTTTCACGTCCAGGCTCGATTTGACACTAGTATAACCGGAATAGGCGCTATGTACAACAGATTTCTTCTTCCCTATGCGCACATGTTCCGTCCAGCCGGGAGGTCGCCCGGCTTTCACGCGGACCGAAGGTTCCCGCCGAAACGTAGGCTCCGTCCGCAGCGCAGCTTGTTCTTTCGCGGAGGACGGACGAGCTTGCTCCCAGAGAAGGCGGGACAGTGGATGTCCGCGTTACCGCGTTCCCCGATGCTTCCGCTTCCGTAGACGTTCTCATTCCTGCTTGTCGGACGGCTATCCCCATTGCCGTGGATGCCATCCCGCGGCGCAAGCTGCCGGCAAGCGTTGCATTTGACCATCATGGTCGGGTGCGCGGCGTTTTTTCCACAGGTGCGGCCCGTCGTCCCTGCTGTCCGCATGCGCGGCTCCCTTTTGGGGTCTCCGCGACATGTCCGGCGCTGGGAACTCCACCGCAGAGCGCGGGCGACTGGCGAGAGGAGTTGTTACTGCATGGCACTGAGCACGGCCGTCTCCCTCCCCGAGCGCGTGAGCTTCGCGCGGATTCCCGATATCCGCCCCATGCCCAGCCTTATCCAGGTTCAGCTAGACTCGTTTGAATGGTTCAAGCGTGACGGGCTGCAGGAGCTTTTCAAGGAAATCTCACCAATCGAGGATTTCACCAATAAGAACCTGAAGCTCGAATTCATCGTTCCCGATATGCCTTTCGGCGACCCCAAATATACCGAGGATCAGTGCCGCGAGCGCGACGCGACCTACGCGGCGCCGCTGTACGCCAAGGCGCGACTGACGTACAAAGAGACCGGCGAGATCCAGGAAAAAGACATCTTCATGGGCGACTTCCCGCTCATGACCAAAGAGGGCACGTTCATTATCAACGGCGCCGAGCGCGTCGTCGTCAGCCAGCTCGTGCGCTCGCCCGGTGTCTACTACACTGCTGAGGAGGATCCGGCTACCGGCCACAAGCTCTTCGCGGCGAAGCTGATTCCCAACCGTGGCGCCTGGCTGGAGTTCGAGACCAGCAACAAGAATATTCTCTCGGTCAAGATTGACCGCAAGCGCAAGATTCCCATCACCACACTGCTGCGCGCGATGGGGGCCATTGGCGACCGCGACCGCGGCAAGACCCAGGCGACGCCGGACCTGCGCACCGATGAGGGTATTCTGAAGGCCTTCATGGAGACGGACGACCAGGGCCACGAGCGCATTCCCCTCTACATCCAGACGACGCTGGACAAGGACCCCGTCAAGACGCCAGAAGAGGCGCTGCTGGAGGTCTATCGCAAGCTGCGGCCCGGCGACCCCGCGACGCTGGAGAACGCGCGCCAGCTCGTCAACAATCTCTTCTATGCCGAGCGCCGCTACGACCTGGGCAACGTGGGCCGCTACAAGCTCAACCGCAAGCTGGACCTGAGCATCCCGCAGACGATCCGGACGCTGACGCAGGACGATGTCATCGCCATTCTGCGCCGGATGGTTGCGCTGAACGAGGGCAAGGGCAAGAAAGATGATATTGACCACCTGGGCAACCGCCGCGTGCGCAGCGTCGGCGAGCTGATCCAGACACAGTTCCGCGTCGGCCTGCTCCGCATGGAGCGTGTCGTCAAGGAGCGCATGGCGATCATCCAGGACCCCTCACAGGCGTCGCCGAACCAGCTTATCAACATCCGGCCGGTCGTGGCCGCGATGAAAGAGTTTTTTGGCGGCAGCCAGCTTTCGCAGTTCATGGACCAGACGAACCCGCTCGCCGAGATCGGCCACAAGCGCCGCCTCTCCGCGCTGGGTCCAGGTGGCCTCTCGCGTGAGCGCGCCGGCTTCGACGTGCGCGACGTTCACCACTCACACTATGGTCGCATCTGTCCGATTGAGACGCCGGAAGGGCCAAACATCGGTCTGATCGGCAACATGGCGACCTTCGGCCAGATCAACGCGTACGGCTTCATTGAAACGCCGTATCGCCGGGTGTACCACCAGATGGCGGCGAACGATCCGCGCCTGATTGGGCAGACCCTCGATCGCGATGTGACGGGCGCCAAAGATAAGGTGCTCGCGCCCGCTGAAACGACAGTGGACGAGACGCTGGCGGCGCAGTTGAGTAAGCTTGGCAGCCAGCAGCTTGCCATCAGGCCGTGGGTCTCGACGGAGGTGGACTATCTGACCGCCGACGACGAGGAGAGGTATGTGATTGCGCAAGCGAACGTGCCGCTGGATACCGAGGGGCACTTCCAGGCCGACCGTGTGCTGGCCCGCCACAACGGCGACTTCGTGCAGGATGTGGCGCGGCGCGTGGACTATATGGATGTCGCGCCGAAGCAGACGGTGAGCGTCGCGGCGGCGCTCATTCCGTTCCTGGAGCATGACGACGTGAACCGCGCTCTGATGGGCGCGAACATGCAGCGTCAGGCGGTGCCCCTGCTGCGCCCGCAGTCACCGATTGTGGGCACGGGTATCGAGCGGCAGGTGGCGGTGGACTCCGGCCAGGTGCTTGTCGCCGCCGAAGATGGCACCGTGATCAGCGCGACGGCGCGCCAGATCATGATCCTGGACGACGATGGCGTGGAGCATGTGCACAAGCTGCGCAAGTTCGTACGCTCAAACCAGGGCACGTGCATCAATCAGCGGCCCATCGTGACCAAAGGCGACCGTGTGGCGAAGGGACAGGCCATCGCCGATAGCTCCGCGACGGAGAATGGCGAGCTGGCGCTGGGCCAGAACATTCTGGTGGCCTTTATGAGCTGGGAGGGCGGCAACTTCGAGGATGCCATCCTCATCAGCGAGGCGATCGTTCGCGATGATCTGTTCACCAGCATTCACATCGAGAAGCACGAAGTCGAGGCCCGCGACACCAAGTTGGGCCCCGAGGAGATTACGCGCGACATCCCGAACGTCGGTGAGGAGGGCCTGCGCAATCTCGACGAGCGCGGCATCATCTATGTCGGCGCCGAGGTGGGGCCAGGCGACATCCTCGTTGGCAAGATCACGCCGAAGGGCGAGACAGAGCTGACGGCGGAAGAAAAGCTGTTGCGAGCCATCTTCGGCGAGAAGGCGCGCGAGGTGAAAGATACATCGCTGCGCGTGCCGCACGGCGAAAAGGGCAAAGTCGTCGAGGTCAAGGTGTTCTCGCGCGAGAGCAACGACGAGTTGCCTCCTGGCGTCAATCAGCTTGTGCGGGTCTCCATCGCGCAGAAGCGCAAGATCGGCGCGGGCGACAAGATGGCCGGGCGCCACGGCAACAAGGGCGTTATCAGCCGTGTGCTGCCGATTGAGGATATGCCGTTCCTGCCCGATGGCACACCAGTAGACATCATTCTGAATCCGCTGGGTGTGCCGCACCGCATGAACATCGGCCAGATCATGGAGACGCATCTGGGCTGGGCAGCGGAAAAGCTTGGCATGAAGGTGGCGACGCCGGTCTTCGACGGCGCCTCCGAGGATGACATCGAGGCGCTGCTGGAGCAGGCGGGCTTGCCGACGAGCGGCAAGGTGCGGCTCTACGACGGGCGCACCGGCGAGGCGTTCGATACGGATGTAACCGTTGGTTACATCTACATGCTCAAGCTGGCGCACCTCGTCGAGGACAAAGTGCATGCCCGCTCGACCGGCCCGTACAGCCTCATCACGCAGCAGCCGCTCGGTGGTAAGGCGCAATTCGGCGGCCAGCGCTTCGGCGAGATGGAGGTATGGGCGCTCGAAGCCTACGGCGCCTCCAACATCTTGCAGGAGATTCTGACCGTTAAGTCCGACGACGTGGTAGGCCGCGTGAAGACCTATGAAGCCATCGTCAAGGGCGAGCAGATTATGGAGCCGGGCGTGCCGGAGTCCTTCAAAGTGCTCGTCAAAGAGCTGCAAAGCCTGGGCATCAACGTCGAGGTGCTCAACGAAGACGAGCAGAAGATACAGTTCGTGGAAGATACCGGCAGCGACGTGATGCCGGAGCTGGGCATCAACCTCAGCGGCTTCGAGAACGAATAAAGGGCTTGACCCCAAACCTCCTTCCCACACGAGGCGGGAAGGAGGAACGCGGGCGTCCGGCAGGGTCCCGCCGAAACGCAGCTTGCTCTGCCGAGAGGTGGGATGGGACGCCCCTACTAGCGTGCCGCGAACGCGGCTCGTTGGAAGGTACGAGAACAAATGCTCGAAGTGAACGATTTCGACGCCATCCGTATTAGTCTGGCCAGCCCGGAGCAGATCCGCTCCTGGAGCTATGGCGAGGTGACGAAGCCGGAGACGATCAACTATCGCACCCTCAAGCCCGAAAAGGATGGCCTGTTCTGCGAGCGCATCTTCGGTCCAACCAAGGACTGGGAATGCTACTGCGGTAAGTACAAGCGTGTCCGCTTCAAGGGCATCGTCTGCGATAAGTGCGGTGTGGAGGTGGCCCGCTCGAAAGTGCGGCGCGAGCGCATGGGGCACATCGAGCTGGCCTCGCCCGTCAGCCACATCTGGTATTTCAAGGGCACGCCCAGCCGCATCGGTCTGCTGCTCGATCTTTCGCCGCGCAATCTGGAGCGCATCCTGTACTTCGCCCTCTACGTCGTGACGAATGTGGACGAAGAAGCGCGGGCGCAGGCGCTGGAGAGCATCGAGGAGAGTATCGCCAAGCAGTCGCAGGATCTCGAAGAGAACGCGACAGCGCGGATTCAGGAGTCCCAGGAGCGGCGCGATCAGCACATTCAGGAGCTGGAGCGGCGTTTCGAGGAGCAGAAGGAGCAGGTTGATCTCAGCCGTTCCGAGCAGCTCCAGGAGGCGCGCGCCGCTGAGACGGGTCTGCGCGGGCTGCTGAAGCAGAACATGGGTCAGGTGCTCGTAGAGGATGCCGTCTACCAGCCGACGGGTGAGCGTATCGCCCAGCAGGGTGAGGTAGCGGACTCTTCGCACATGGAGAAGCTGGACCAGCTGGCCCAGGAGCACCGCGATTTGGTCGTGGAGACCACGCGCAAAGAGCAGGAGCGGCTGCGCGGCGATCTGGAGCGCGATAGCGAGCGCGCCCGCATGAATGCTGAAGGCGAGATCAGCGCCATTCAGGATGAGCTCGTGCGCGAAACAGGCGAGATTCGCGCCCGTGTGGAGACGCAGCGGCGCGACCTCGAAGCCCTCAAGCGGGGCGATCTCCTGCAAGAGCAGAAGTATCGCGAGCTCAAGGAATTCGAGTATCACCTGCACGACGCCAACCCCGAGCTCCCCGAAATCTTCGATGCCGGCATGGGCGCCGAGGCGGTACAGTCGCTGCTGGAAGCCATTGACCTGGACGAGCTGGCGCTGAAGATGCGCCAGGAGATCAATTCGACCTCCGGCCAGCGCCGCAAGAAGGCGACGAAGCGCCTGAATGTGCTTGAGGCGTTCCGCAAGTCGGGCAACCGCCCTGAGTGGATGATCCTCTCCGTGTTGCCCGTATTGCCGCCCGATCTGCGCCCAATGGTGCAGCTCGACGGCGGTCGCTTCGCGACCAGCGACCTGAACGATCTGTATCGCCGGGTCATCAACCGCAACAACCGCCTCAAGCGGCTGCTGGAGCTGGGCGCTCCGGAGATCATCATCCGCAATGAGAAGCGCATGCTGCAGGAAGCGTGCGACGCGCTGATTGACAACGGACGGCGTGGGCGCGCGGTGGCCGGCTCTGGCAACCACAAGCTCAAAAGCCTCTCTGACATGCTCAAGGGCAAGCAGGGGCGCTTCCGCCAGAATCTGCTGGGCAAGCGCGTGGACTATTCGGGCCGCTCGGTGATCGTGGTTGGCCCGGACCTGAAGCTGCGTCAGTGCGGCCTACCCAAGAAGATGGCGCTGGAGCTATTCAAGCCGTTTGTGATGCGCAAGCTGGTCGAGCAAGGGCTGGCGCACAACATCAAGAGCGCCAAGCGCTTCGTCGAGCGCGTCCGCCCGGAGGTGTGGGACGTCCTCGAAGAGGTCATCCATAACCACCCCGTGCTGTTGAACCGCGCACCGACGCTGCACCGGTTGGGCATCCAGGCATTCGAGGCGGTGCTGGTGGAGGGCAGCGCGATCCAGCTGCATCCGCTGGTCTGCTCGGCGTTCAACGCCGACTTCGATGGCGACCAGATGGCCGTCCATGTGCCGCTTTCGGAGCGGGCGCAGGAAGAGGCGCGCACGCTGATGCTCTCGGCGCGCAACATCCTGCACCCAGCGACGGGCGAGCCGTCTATCGGCGCGTCGCAGGACATGGTGCTGGGCTGCTACTACCTGACGATGGGCCGCCCGGACTATCTGGAGACGCGAATCTCCGACCTGCGCACTCAGTATCCCGCCGCATCCGACGGCGAGCTACGCCGGCGCGCGATCCGACGCTACAGCAGCACGACGGAAGCCATGCTGGCCTACAGCATGGAGAAAATTCGCCTGCACGACACGATCAGCGTACGGCTGGAGTCCGAGCGGGTCTTCGCGGAGCCGGGCAAAGGCGAGGCATCCGAGGCGGGCATAGCGGTCGAGACGACGGTGGGCCGCATCATCTTCAACGATGTGCTGCCGGAGCGCCTGCGCTTCAAGAATTATCCGATGAAGAAGGATAATCTGAAGCAGGTCATCGCCGAATGCTTCAAGCATTATGGCCGCGAGGCGACGGCGGAGCTGGCCGACGGCATCAAGCGGTTGGGCTTCACCTACGCGACGAAGGCTGGCGCCAGCATCGCCATCAGCGATGTGAGGGTGCCGGCGCAGCGGCATGAGCTGCTCGCGGAGGCTGACGCCAAGGTGGCTCAGCTTGAAGATGACTACCGCGAAGGCTGGATCACAGAGCAGGAGCGATATCGTCAGGTCGTGCAGATCTGGCAGGACGCTTCGGACAAGATCCAGACATACGTGCAGCAGGTGCTCGATCCCTACGGCTCGATCTACACCATCGCGAACTCTGGCGCGACGAAGGCGAAGTTCCAGCAGATCCGCCAGCTTTCGGGCATGCGCGGGCTGATGGCGGACCCGTCGGGACGCATCATGGAGATTCCGGTGCGCGGCAACTTCCGCGACGGCCTGACCGTGATGGAGTACTTCATCTCCAGCCACGGCGCCCGCAAGGGTCTGGCTGATACGGCTCTACGCACCGCGGAGTCGGGCTATCTGACCCGCCGCCTGATTGACGTGGCGCAGGATGTCATCATTCTGATGGAAGACTGCGGCACAACGGAAGGCATCTGGATCACTGAGACCGACTCAAAAGACATGAACGAGCCGTTCCGCAACCGGCTGAACGGGCGGATTCTGGCAAAGGAGATACCGAGCCTTCCGCATCTGCCCGTTGGCACAGCGCTGGACGAGGATGTTGTTGACGAGATTCTCGCGGCGCGCGTTGACGGCAAGCCCATTACTGAGGTGTACTGCCGGTCGGTGTTGCAGTGCCTGGCATCGCATGGCGTCTGCGCCACCTGCTACGGGCGCAACCTGGGTCAGGGTCGTCTGGCGCACATCGGTGATGCGGTGGGCATTATGGCCGCGCAGTCCATCGGCGAGCCGGGCACGCAGCTGACGATGCGAACCTTCCACACCGGCGGCATCGCGGGTGCGGCGGAGGACATCACGCAGGGCCTGCCACGTGTCGAAGAGCTGTTCGAGTCGCGTGTCCCTAAGGACAAGGCGATAGTGAGCGAGCTAGACGGCGTCGTGGAGATCTACGAGGAAGAGTCCGGCGCACGCAAGGTGAAGGTTGTCGCGGTGGATACCATCGTGGACGAGTACCCGCTGCCGAAGAAGAGCGAGGTGCTGGTCCACGATGGCGACACGGTGAATATGGGCGACGTCATCGCGCGGATGCCGAAAGAGCCGGGCTCAACCGATGAGTCGCGCCAGGTGAAGGCACGCACGACTGGCGAGGTGCAGGTTGCCAAGGGTGGACGGCTGAGCGTGCGGTCAGTGGAGCGTGAAGAGCGCGAATATCCGCTGCCGGCGGCTGCCAACCTTGTCGTGGAGAACGGCAGCCAGGTACATGCCGGGCAGCCGCTGACCACCGGCCTGATTGATCCGCAAGATGTCCTGCGCATTCAGGGCCGCGAGGCGGTGCATCTCTATCTCGTCAAAGAGGTGCAGAAGGTCTACCGCTCGACGGGTGTGTATATCAACGATAAGCACATCGAGGTCATCGTGCGGCAGATGCTGCGCCGCGTGCGCGTGGATGATCCCGGCGATACCGATCTGCTGCCGAACGACCTGGTGGATCGTTTCCATTATGAGGACACGAATGCGCGGGTGCTGGCGGAGGGCGGCGAGCCGGCGACCGCGCAGACGGTGCTGCTGGGCGTGACGAAGGCTTCGCTCAACACGGATAGCTTCCTGGCAGCGGCATCGTTCCAGGAGACGACCCGCGTGCTGACGGAGGCCGCGATCACGGGCGCGACGGACCACCTGGTGGGTCTGAAGGAGAACGTGATTATCGGCAAGCTCATCCCCGCCGGAACGGGCGTGGAGCAGCGGCGCCAGATCAAAGAGAAGCAGCGGCAGGACCGCCTCGCGGCGGCAATGGCCACCTCGAATCTCGCCGCGTTTGGCCTTGGGGGAACGCTCGGCAACGGGCTGGTCGCGCCGGAGAGCGACAACGGCTACGAGGAGTTACCGGTAGTTGACAGTTACCCTGGGGAGTGATATTATTCAACATTGTGCGTCAGTATGCTCACGAGTGCTATCTGTGGCGCTCGTGAGCGTTCGTGGCGTCTAGCCGGACAGGCGTTGTCGGCCTGAGGCCGGATGAGGAAAAGAAGTTGCCGACGATCAACCAGCTCGTGCGCAAAGGCCGGACGAAGAAGGCCAAGAAGACCAAGGCGCCCGCGTTGCAGTTCTCGTTCAACGCGCTCAAGAACCGCACGCAGCGGCTGCGTGGCGCTCCGCAGAAGCGCGGTGTATGCACGCAGGTCCGCACCATGACGCCCAAGAAGCCGAATTCGGCGCTCCGCAAGATGGCCCGCGTCCGGCTCTCCAACGGGTATGAGGTCAATGCCTACATTCCTGGCGAGGGCCACAACCTGCAGGAGCACTCGATGGTGCTGATTCGCGGTGGGCGTGTTCGCGATTTGCCGGGCGTGCGCTATCATATCGTGCGCGGCACGCTCGATAGCGAAGGCGTGCAGAAGCGGCGCCAGGGGCGCTCGAAGTACGGCGCCAAGCGGCCCAAGGCCGGCGCGGCGGGACGCAGCAAGTAATTCTCTCTATACATTCGCGAATGGTGTGGCGGGCTCGTGCGTGCCGCGCCTGATGGGCCGAAACCGGTTATTCGTATTCGTGATCGCAGCGGTGTTCATTTGAGCGCCCTGCCAGCAACCTCACGAATAGCCAGGTCGGCGTGATACCACGGCTGAGTGCGGGCACTATGGTCCGCGCCAGCGTTGTCGGATGTTCTCCGATCCCCTGGGTTGATGGGCGAAGCCCGCTTTGCCTCCGACCGGCGCGAGCACGCCTGGCGTGCTCTGGTGGATGGGACAGACTTCCGACGTGTGGGGTGCCGGGGCGTTGTGTCCCGGCGCCCCGTCGCGCTGTCTGGCGACAGAGGAGATTGAGAGCGTATGCCGCGACGAGGGACGGTCCCGCATCGCATTGTGCTGCCGGACCCCAAGTTTAACAATCGGAATGTAACCCGTCTCGTCGGTCGTCTGATGTGGGACGGCAAACGCAGCGTGGCCGAGCGCATCATTTATGACGCGTTGAACATCGTGGAGGAGCGCTCCAAGCGCAACCCCATCGAGATCTTCGAGCAGGCGCTCCGCGCGGCGACCCCCGTGCTAGAGGTCAAGCCACGACGTGTCGGCGGCTCCACGTATCAGGTGCCAGTGGAGATCCGGGGCGATCGCAAGATGGCGCTAGCAATGCGCTGGCTCATCGCGTCGGCTCGCAATCGCTCGGGGCATTCGATGGCCGAAAAGCTGGCGGCGGAGCTGCTGGATGCCGCGGCTGGCCAGGGCGCCACTATTCGTAAACGTGATGAAACCCATAAGATGGCGGAGTCTAACAAGGCGTTCGCCCACTATCGCTGGTAGAGCAGCGATATAGAGGAGTCAATGGCCACCAGAGAATACCCCCTCGAAAAAACACGGAATATCGGCATCATTGCTCATATCGACGCGGGGAAGACGACGACAACCGAGCGTATCCTCTTCTACACCAAGAAGATCCACAAGATCGGTGAGGTGCATGAGGGCGCCGCGACCATGGACTGGATGCCCCAGGAGCAGGAGCGCGGCATCACGATTACCGCTGCCGCGACTACATGCTTCTGGCTCGGTCATCGAATCAATATTATTGACACCCCCGGTCACGTGGACTTTACCGTCGAGGTCGAGCGTTCTCTGCGTGTGCTAGACGGCGGCGTCGTGGTCTTCGACGCCGTAGCCGGCGTCGAGCCGCAGTCCGAGACAGTCTGGCGCCAGGCCGACAAGTATCACGTGCCCCGCATCTGCTTCGTCAACAAAATGGATCGCACCGGCGCGAATTTCTGGCGCACCGTGGAGATGATCACGGATCGCCTGAATGCCCGGCCGGTGACTATCCAGCTTCCCATCGGTGCTGAGAGCAACTACAAGGGCCACATTGACCTGATCGAGCAGAAAGCCGTCATCTTCATTGATGACCTCGGCACGAAATCCGAGTCGGCGGAGATTCCGGCGGACCTGGCGGAGGATGCGCACAAGCACCGCGAGAAGATGGTCGAGCTGATCGCCGAGACGGACGAAGAGTTAACCCTGCGCTATCTCGAAGGCGAAGAGATCAGCGTGGAGGATCTGCGCCGCGCCCTGCGCGCCGCGACGATTGCCGGCAAGCTCGTGCCGGTACTCTGCGGTACAGCCCTCAAGAACAAGGGCGTGCAGGCCATGCTCGACTCCGTGATCTACTATCTGCCGTCGCCGCTGGAAATCCCCGCGCCCGACGCGATATCGCTCAAAACAGATGAGCAGGAGCAGCTCACTGTCTCCGATGACGCGCCGTTTGCCGCGCTGGCCTTTAAAGTGGTCGCCGATCCGTTCGTGGGGCGCCTGACGTATTTCCGCGTCTATTCCGGGACCCTCTCCTCCGGCTCGTATGCATTTAACGCGACGAAGGGCCAGAAGGAGCGTTTCGGGCGTCTCTTGCAGATGCACGCCAACCATCGCGAAGATATTGACCGCATCTATGCGGGCGACATCTGTGCCGCCGTTGGCTTGAAGAACACTTTCACCGGCGATACACTCTGCGACCAGGACGATCCCGTGCTGCTGGAGGCCATTGTCTTCCCAACGCCGGTCATTGCCATCTCCATCGAGCCAAAGACGCAGGCCGACCAGGATAAGATGGGTATCGCGCTCAACCGCCTGGCTGAAGAAGATCCGACGTTCCGCGTCCATACGGATGAGGAGTCGGGCCAGACCATCATCGAGGGCATGGGTGAGCTACACCTTGAGGTCATCGTGGATCGCATGTTCCGCGAGTTCAAGGTGGCGGCGAACGTGGGCCGCCCGCAGGTAGCCTACCGCGAGACGATCACCCAGCAGGCGCAGGCGGAAGGCCGCTTCGTACGGCAGTCTGGTGGTCGCGGCCAGTATGGCGACGTGTACATCCGCGTCGAGCCATTGGAGCGCGGCCAGGGCTTCGAGTTCGTGAACGGCATTATCGGCGGTGTCGTGCCGCGCGAGTACATCAAGCCGACCGAGGAAGGCGTGCGCGAGGCGTCAGAGAGCGGCGTCTTCGCGGGCTATCCGATGGTGGATATTCGCGCCACGCTCTACGACGGCTCCTACCACGAGGTGGACTCGTCGGAGATGGCATTCAAGACGGCTGGCTCGATGGGCTTCCGCGCGGCGGTGCAAAAAGCGCATCCGACACTGCTTGAGCCGATCATGCTGGTGGAGGTGACTACATCGCCGGACTTCTTCGGCGATGTGCTGGGAGATATCAACCGCCGGCGCGGCATGATCCAGGGGTCCGAGGAGCGCGGCGGCTCACAGGTGATCCGGGCGCATGTGCCACTGGCCGAGATGTTCGGCTACGTGAACGATCTGCGCTCGATGACCAGTGGTCGCGCTTCGTACTCGATGGAATTCTCCCACTATGCCGAGGTGCCACGCAGTATCGCCGACGAGGTGAAGGCGAAGTCCTCCGGCAACAAGCCGCGGTCAGGCATGTAGCCATCTATCTCAGGCGGCGGGGCGCTCTCGCCTCTCCGCCGAAACGGTGGCGAAGACCGATACCAGTAGAGACATTTCTTTCAGCTCCGGAAAAGGAGACGCATTCAATGGCGAAGCAGAAATTTGTGCGGAGCAAGCCGCATGTGAATGTGGGGACGATTGGGCACATTGACCACGGCAAGACGACGCTGACGGCGGCGATCACCAAGGTGCTGGCGACGATCAACCCCAACAACAAGTACAAAGCCTTTGACCAGATCGACAACGCCCCCGAGGAGCGCGAGCGCGGCATCACCATCGCC
>DATGEP010000176.1:0-1978 GCA_035310125.1 Ktedonobacterales bacterium | reverse complement strand
CGGCGATATTCGGCTGGGCCAGGGCCGCGAAAACGCCAAGGAATACCTGCGGCATAATCCCGACGTGGCCGAGGCTATCGAGACGCAGATCCGCGCCGCCGTCGCACCCGCTCCTGGGCCTGCTGGCGACGGTGACGACAGTGATCCCGATCCTGAGGAGATCTAGCAATGTGGCAAGTAGCCGCGAGCTGAAAGCTCGCGGCTATTCCATCTCTACTGGCCGCATCGTCTGGCGAGCGATGGCCGCCGCACCGCTATCGTCTGGGATAGACATGAAAACGTGGTCAAGCGCAAAGGGAGACAGGGGGAGACAATGAATCGCTATATGCAGGAAAAATGGTCGTGGATCGAGGGCACGCACACGCTCCGTATCGAGCTGCTGCATGGCCTGAGTGACGCCGATTTGCGCTTCAATCCTGGCGGCGCGAATATGGCGCTGGGTGCTCTGTTCCGCGAGTCGGGCGACATCCAATACTCCTACATCCAGTCGCTGAAGACCCTGTCGCAAGATTGGTCCTACTCCAACACCGATCTAGGCATCGAGACCAGTGTGGGGCAGCTCGAGACCTGGCTCCAGTCACTCGATGTCGAGATGAAAGAGCTTGTCGCGAGCCTCTCCGACGACGACCTCCATAAGATGATTGATCGCGGCGGATATTCGGTACCCATTGACATGCAGCTCGACATCTATCTGCAGGCGCTGCTCATCGCCTTCGGCAAGGCCAGTGTCTTTTTCAGGGCCATGAATCGGCCGCTACCCGAAAACATCCAGGCTTTCATCGGCTAGACGCCGGATTCGCTCGCAGACATCAAGTTGGAAGTGTTATGACCGACCAAAACGATTACAACCGCCATCTCATCGAGCAGTTCCGCGCGAACCGCGAGCAAGCCGGCAGCGCGTTTGCGGGCAGACCCTTGCTCCTGCTCACGACGACGGGCGCCAGGAGCGGCCAGCCCCGTACGGTGCCGATTATGTACATACCCGGCGGTGACCGCCTGATCGTTATCGCCTCCAATGCGGGCGCCCCAACCCACCCGGACTGGTATCACAACCTCGTTGCGCACCCGGACGTCACCGTCGAGGTTGGCGACGAAACCTACGCCGCCACCGCTATCGTCACGGAAGGCGCCAAGCGGCAACGCATATGGGAGAGAGTGGTGGCGTTGCATCCCTTCTTCGCCGAGCATCAGGCGAAGATCACCCGCACGATTCCGGTGATCGCGTTGGAGCGCCGGGCAGGCTAAAAAATCCCCGGCTCTTCCGACTTTGCCGGTTGCGGGAAGAATAACCTAGCGACACCAGTAGCGCATCCAATAGGCAACACAACGGAGGGCCGCACGTGGATACATACACCCACTCCATCACCGAGCTTGAGCGGTTGGAGCGTCGCATGGAGAAGAAGTGGTACGATCTCGCCATGGCCGAGCAGCGCAACCAGCCGGTCCACGCGCTTGAGCGCATGTACGACGCCTACCTCAAAGCTCTCGACGACTTCATTCAGTACCAGCGTACGCATAGCGCCCATCCAGCGCCACGCCGCAAGGCATCGTAGCGTTCAAGAGGAAGCGAGGCGCCGCACCGTGGAGCTACGGACATATTACATCTGCCTGCTGCGCAAAGGACCTGCTTGGACCGCCGAGGGATCCCCAGAGCTTGATGCGCTGCAAGCGCGGCATATGGCGCATACTCGCGAGCTGATGAACGCAGGTACGACTATCGCGGCAGGTCCTGTGGACGACGGCAGCGACATTCGCGGCTTCAGCATCTTTCGGACGGCGACGCTGGAGGAAGCGCGCACACGCGCCGAGGCCGATCCGGCGGTGCGTATCGGTCGCTTTGTTGTAGAGCTTCACCCGTGGATGACGCCATCCGGTAGGTTGCCGGAGCCGCAGGCGCAAACACCATAGGAGCACACACGGGGCGCCCCATCTTGCGTGGCTCCCTGCGCGACCACCGATCTATTACCTACCGTACGAA
>DATGEP010000175.1:0-27197 GCA_035310125.1 Ktedonobacterales bacterium | reverse complement strand
CTGCCTCGTACTATGTTGTGCCGATCCTTTTGCGCGTAGGTGACCTCGGCAGCACGCGCGCGACACAATATCTTGACGAGTACTCCGGGGCGATCTTTGAGAAGAATGGTTGGCTACTCTGGGGGCTGGCGCTGGTCGGAGCGGCCATGATGTATCTCGGGCTTGCCCGCTATAGACGCGAATCACCCGTGCTGCGTGCGCGTTTCGCCACCGGCGGCATATCGGGCGCGGCGCGCGGCTTCGTGATCTGTGCCAGCGCCACCTTGCTCCTCGCATTCCTTTTCGGCTATTACGTCTACCGGCAATACAGCTTCCGCTTCTCTTCTTCGCACCAGCCCTACACACTTTTCACCCCGACCCGTTTTCTTACCGATTTGACGTACTTCCTGCCCTTCTTCGCGGCGCTGCCGCTGGCCACTGCCTGGCAGTGGACCGTGAGCCACATTCCGCGGTTCGCAGTACCCCCTGCCACTGCCAGCCTGTTAAGCCGAGTGTTGGTGCGTATGCTTATCACCTGCGTGGTGCTCGGCACGACTGTCTTTCTGCTCGACATTCCCGCGATGCAGACGCATGGACGTCTCGCGCCAGGGGAAGCGGCGGCGTTCGCCTGGATCCGTGCCAATACGCCTGCGTCTACACTGGTCATCAATCTCAATACCAATGCGAATTGGACTCCGTACTTTACGCAACGCGAGGTATCGTATACGCCGGTTCCCGTCTCCGAATTCGTTGACGGCTACGTCAATGAGAAACGGTTCCTAAGCGATCGCGTTCTCGATGCCATGACACAACCGGGCAGCTCGCGGGTGATCGCGTTCGCTGGGATAGGTACGGCTATTACCTCCCTCGCCAGCCGCCCCGTCGCCATCGTTACCGACCATACGCTCCTCAACCTATCCGTCGCGCCCGCCTTCGTCGCGGACCCGCAGCGCGTCTATCTGCTGGGTGACGCCTTTACGAGCCTCAATATCAACCACCCATCCACCGGTACCGCCGCACTCGCATGGTGGTCAGCCTCCTCTTCGCCCGCTGATGACTGGACAACCTCCATCCCGTCACCGGATGGGTGGACCTCCGTGCCGCCTTTAGCCAGTACCGCACGCGCGGCGATGTACCTTCGTCTGGTCCTTCTGGGGTCATCCGCGTCTGGCTTGCGCATCAGGTGTGAGGCACACGGCAGCGTCGCGATCTATGAAGACGGCGTACAGATTCCCCACGGGTGCGTGGGCGGCTGGAAGGCGCTGCCGTCCTTTGTCACGTCTGGCCCGCATGTCCTTGCCTTTCGCGTTGGCTTCGACTCCGCCGCCGATCCCTGGTTCGCCGTCATGCTCATGAAACCGGCGGATGCGTCGTGTGGCTGTTAGCCATTCAGCCGGAACGCGTAGGGGAGGAGATCGGACAGCCGCAGGTCGCCGGGGATGCCGTCAACGTAATACACTGCGTCGGGCGCGAGCTCGGCGAGCCATTGACGGCACGCGCCGCACGGAGTGCGCTGCGAGGCCGGCGCGTCCGCTGGCAAGTCCACACACGCGACGGCGACCGCCAGCACACGCGGCGTCCGCTGCTCGGCTGCGCCCGTAGCACCGCCGGCCCCGTCCAGCATACATGCCGCCGCGAGCGCGCTCCGCTCGGCGCAGAGTGTCAGGCCGTATGAGGCATTTTCGACGTTCGCGCCCGTCACCAGACGCGGCCCGTCAGATGTCTCCACCAGCACCGACGCCCCTACCCGGAAACGCGAGTATGGCACGTACGCATGTTCCGCCGCCGCGCGCGCCGCCCCCAACAGATGCTCCCGATCCAGCATCGCCCGCTCCTTTCGTTCAACGCTTCCCACGAGTTAGCTCCACAACGCACGCGGGGCCACAGGACTACCAGTATACGACGCGCACACGAGGAGCATGCCGCTCTACGCGAAAGACGAGCGCGGCAGCCTCGATGGGGCATTTGGGGGACGGTGCGCACCGCGCGCACTGCCCAATGATATACTGCCGAGTGCGCAGCCGCCACTCGTACCTGCGCGGGGGGAGCCAGAGGGCGCACGTGCACTTTTCGCGGACGGAGCCGCGTTGCGCCCACCTGTCTGGAGGAGACACTATGCCAGCTCGGATCGAGGCGCCGGTTGTCGCGATGGACGAGCCGATCCTGCGTGGTGGGCATATTCTGGTGGTGGATGCGGATGAGAGCCTGGCACGCACGGTAAGCGCGGTGTTGCGGCACGAAGGCTATGCGGTAACGACGGTATTCACGCTGTCTGAAGCGGTCGCGCTGCTGCGCGATTCATCATTTGATCTGCTGCTCGCTGAGCTGCGTCCAGAGGACGGAGCAGGCGAAAATACGCTGGCGCACCTGCGTTCGCTGGCCCCAGCGGCGCTGGTCATCGTGCTGGCGCGCTTCGCCACCTTCGAGTCAGCCCTGCGCGCCTTACGAGCGGGCGCGTATGATTATCTGCTCAAGCCGGTGGATGTGGATGAGCTGCGGCTGACGGTGGCACGCGGGCTGGAGCACCGGCGACTGGAGCGCGAGCTGGCGGCGCGGGTCCGCGATCTCGAAGCGGCACACGCGAGCGAGCGCACCTTCACCGCACGCTTACAGCAGCAGGTAGACGAGGCGACGGCTGAGCTGCAACGACAGGTGGCGGCGTTGGACGGCGCCAACCATCAGCTACATCTCGCGCAGGAGGAGCATGATCGCTTCGTCGCGATGGTAGCGCATGAGATGCGCGGACCGCTCAATCCCATCATCAATTTCGCGCAGCTCGCCAAGCGCCCCGGTCTGCCGCGTGAATCCCTGGAGCATTACGCGGACATCATCGTCGAGAATGCATTTCGGCTGAACCGGCTGATTGACGACCTCCAGACGGCGACGCGCCTGAGCACTGGGCATTTCACGCTGCGACGCCAGCAGGAAGACGTTGCCCTGGCCGTCGAGACGGTGGTGGATACCTTTCGCGCGACAATCCACAACCGGCGCGTGACACTGGACCGGCCAGCGGGGCCGCTCTTCGCGGAGGTGGACCGGGACCGTGTAGAGCAGGCGGTGCGCAACTTGATTGACAACGCGGCGAAATATTCGGCGGAAGACGGCGCCATCGAGGTAAGCGTCTGGGGTGATGGCACGTCTGCCCATGTTCGTGTGCGCGATTACGGCGCTGGAATCCCTGAGACGGAAATGGCCCGCATTTTCGAGGCGTTTACGCGGCTGGAGAAGCGTACAGAAGTGGCGGGGAGCGGCCTGGGTCTGTATATCACGCGCGGAATCGTGGAGGCGCACGGAGGCAATCTGACCGTGAGCAATGGCAGTGGCACGGAGCGCGCGCGCGGCGCCATCTTCACGATAACGCTGCCCCTCGCCGCCCCGCGAGACGAGGCGCCATCTGAGTGAGCGTGCGGCTCCCTTCCTTTACTGATGTCGGCGCGAGGAATTGAACCAGCCGAGCTGGTGGGGCCGGCATTCCTGCCGGCCGGTGCGGGCATTCTTGACCGCCCCACCGTGAGAAATTAATCGCGACATCAGTAAGAATCCGTCTTGCGCGCCCTGGCCTCCCGACTTGTCCTCACCGAGCAAAGCCGTCACCAGAATGGGGCGCCCATGCCACACATGCCACATCTGCGCTCCCACCATACCGAGCCTGCGGTATGCTTGTACCCCATCGGTTGGCATGTGACTTGCTTCCAATAGGCCACGTGCGCGGCGCAGTGCTATCGAGGGACGCACGCAGCCACTGCGGAGGATCGCAGAGATGATGAGACAACCTATACGGGAAGAATATGAACGAAGACCTGGATTCATCTCTCGAATCGCCGGCACATCGTCTCTACTTCAGCCCTACGTACCTGGTCGCCGGCCAACCGCTGACTCGCATGCACGCGGCCCGGCGCTACGAAATCGAAATGCCAGAGCCACCACCGATGAAGCCGCCACCCGCAAGCTAGCCGCCCTGCTCGAACGATTGACCGGCGCGCCTGGGCTTGACGATGCACTCCAATTGCTCGCGGCGGATCTGCCGCCGATACTCCACCTGGCACGAGTCGCCATCACACTGTTTACGCCGCACATCGCGGTGGACTCGCAGTCAGCATCATCTACGGATGCGCCGCAGGAGACGCCAGTGTCGAGGATGTGTGCGCATCGTACTCTCTGGTTGTTGCCGCGCCGTCCGGTGGCCGCCGTCACAATCCTGGAGCTACCCATCGAGGCGAGCGGCGAGCGGCTGGGTCTATTGCGAGCCTGGACATCCCCCGAAGACGCGCGCTCGCCGGAAGAGGCGCACGCGTTGCTGCGCATCCTCTGCATCGCACTGGGCCAGCAGGTGCTGCTCCACCACGCGCGTGGCGCTGATGCGGTTGAACCGAATGAGGGGCACGCAGCGCTCATGCCGGATGAAGGAGAACGTTGGAGCGCTTTTCTTGGACAGGTCGCGCATGAGGTGAAGACGCCGCTGACCTGCATTCAGGGACACACGCAGCTATTGAGCCGGTATGTGCGCGCGACTCGCGCGGCGACGACGGCGAAGCACGGTATACTTGCCCGCCTGTTGGATGACTGCGAGCGTCACCTTCCCGCCCTCCAAACGCAAGTGAAGCGCATCGAATATCTGCTGCGTGACATGCTGGATGCGGCGCAGAGTGACGGCGGCAGTCTCGTGCTCGTTCGCACGCGGGTGGATCTGGTTTCATTGATCTCTCTGGTCGCGCGGCGCCTCGAAGTGGAGGTATCTCGCAAGATCGCCATTGACGCACCCGCGGCGGTGTGGGTGATGTGCGATGCGATGCGGATTGAGCAGACGCTCCACGAGCTGATTTACTATGTGCTGCGCGGCGACGGGCAGGAACGCGACATACGGGTCCGGATATCTGAAGCAGTGAAAGGCGGCGAGCGTGTTGCCAGTATCGCCGTTGAGTATGCGCAAGCACGGGAGCTGGTGGCGCCAGCTCACCACATGACGAACACGATTTTTGGCACGGCCTCTGCTGCGACTCCACGCGATTTCCGGCTCGCTCTGAGCGCGGCGATCCTCGGCCAGCATGGCGGCTCCTTGCATCTTCAGCCTGACGATGCCGGGGGCAACGAGATCATGCTGACATTACCGATACTCGAAATGTATCCCGATTCCGCACAGACAGGGGAGCTACATGGGCCGTCAGATCGTACTTTTGGATGATGAGGCAGATATTCTTCATATTCTTACAGAAGCGTTGGACAGCGAAGGGTATAATCCGGTTCCGTTCGTCAATCCCAACCGTGCGTTGGAATATTGCCTGGCTTCGCCGCCCGCACTGGTCATCACCGATCTGCTCATGCCGGCAATGAATGGCCAGGAGTTTGTGCTGCGACTGCGTGAGCGCTACGGCGAGGCAGTACCCATCGTCGTCATGAGCGCATCAGTAAACATGGCCGCCGTAGCCACTCTGCCCATCCAGGCGTTCCTGAGCAAACCGTTCGATCTTGACGACCTTACGAAACTCGTGGAACGCCTGCTAATGGCTACGTCCAATAACATGCCCAGTAGCGTCAGTCCGCTCGTCTGGTAACTCTGGCCCCCGCCTCAAACGTATATGCAATACGCACGGAGCGCTGGCGCACTCCCTGGTGTCGGTGACGGCGCGCGACCAGTTAGGAGGTAAAAGGCTATGTCGAACTGGGAATACCGGGTAGCTTACGTAGACTACAGGGGCCGTATCTCGGTCGAAGGACATGAAACGTTGATCGGCGAGGAGCGGCGTACGACATTCGTACGGCGCTTTCTAGACTCGCTCGGCCACGATGGCTGGGAGCTCGCGAGTATTCAGCCCTTGAGTCCGCAATCGGCGTATTATGTGTTCAAGCGCGGAGCGCAAGCACAAGCGCGAGACGACACGCCGCCAGCGGCGTCCATCTAGCGGCGATGATTGACCGGATGGGGAGCCCGCGCCCAAGCACGAGGCTGGTCGCGACTCCCGTATTCTCCAGCGGGCAGAAGATACATCGGCGAGTTGGCAAAGCCACGGCGCGCCGCGTGCTCACCGGCTCATTCGCGCATTGCGCGCATATGCCACAATGTGTACACCTTGCAGTGCAGCTGACACGACGAGGTCAGCGCGCAGTAGCTTTGGCTTCCCAGAAAGTGCGCATGAATCATATACTGACAGTGTTCACGACGCCTACGATGTCGGGCGGAGGATTTGCTACGGCGATCAATGCCGGTGTTCCCAGCTTCATACAGTAAGTAATGCCGATGGAGAGGAAAGTAGAGTAGCACACCATGACAGTTACAGGGCGGCGACGCGGCGCTGGCGGCGGTGAGGATGTGGTGAACAAACGGATTCTCGTCTGTGATGATGATGAGGGCGTGCGCGAAGTGCTGGCGGGCGTACTGAACGACGAAGGGTACGACGTTATCCAGACATCTACGGGGCAGCAGGCGCTGGACGAGCTGACGAAAAGCGACAAAAACCGGCCGGCGCTGGCGCTCGTTGACATCAGGATGCCTGACATAGACGGCATCGCTGTGCTTCAGCACATGCTCGAACAAGGCGTGGACGTACCCGTCATTCTGGTGACAGGCTTTAGCACTGCCTCGAAAACCATCAAAGCAATGCAAATGGGCGCGGCGGATTATCTGACGAAACCCTTCGATCTGGACGAGGTCATTCTCACGGTCCAGCGAGTGCTACGTTTCGAAGACCTCAAGCGCGGTATGGGCCAGCAGCTTGTGCCAACTGCCAAGTTGGAGCCGTCGGAGCGCATCATCGGCTCCAGCCCGGAGATGATCCACATTTTCAAGACCATCGGCCAGGTGGCCCGCACCCCTGCAACCGTGCTGGTGACGGGCGAGACCGGCACAGGCAAAGAGCTGATGGCGGAGGCAATTCATAACGCCTCCGACCGGCGCGCCGGGCCGCTCATCAAGGTCAACTGTGCGGCCCTGCCCGAGACGTTGCTGGAGAGCGAGCTGTTTGGCCACGAGAAGGGGTCGTTCACAGGCGCGCTCAACCAGCACAAGGGGCGCTTCGAAGCCGCCAACAAAGGCACGATATTCCTCGACGAAGTGGGCGAGATGACGCTTGGCACGCAGAAGAAGCTGCTGCGGGTGCTCCAGGAACGCGAGTTCGAGCGGGTCGGCGGCACGATTCCCGTGAAGGTGGACGTGCGCGTGATCGCGGCGACGAACCGGAATCTGCGCGAAGAAGTGGCCACAAGCCGCTTCCGCGAAGACCTTTACTACCGCTTGAATGTCATCGCCATGCACATGCCGCCACTGCGCGACCGGCTAGAAGACATTCCGGCGCTGGTAAGTCACTTCCTGGACAAGCACCGCTATAGCCCGGCCTCGACGCCGACACGCATCACGGAAGAGGCAATGGCGAAGCTGATGACACACGACTGGCCCGGCAACGTGCGCGAGCTGGAAAATATTATCCAGCGCGCGGTTGTGCTAAGCCGTGGTAGCGTCATCACGCCGGACTACATCACGTTTACCAACGAGCTGAACCGCTACGTGCTGGACGTGGAGCAGAAGGTGCGCGCGAACACGCCGCTTGATGAGATGCTGCGCGACGTGAAGCGCGAGGCAGTGCAGACAGCGATGCGCCTGAACGAGCAAGACACAGCCCGCGCGGCGGCACAGCTGGGAATCACCAATCACGCGCTGAGTGATTATCTCGTGGAGCTGAAGCTGGTTGGAGAGCCAGATGAGGCGGTCAGCCACGAAGTTCTGACCCGCGTAATGCGGGATTAGGCGCGGAATATGAGAGACGGCCAGGCCGCAACCTGACCGTCTCTCGTATCATGACCCAGCAATCGGGGAAAATCGTTATCCGTTCAGCGTCTCTTGCTCCAGAAAGAGGCGCCCTAGCGTTGTCGGCGTGAGGACGTATTCGTCACCGGCGAACTCCATGTCTATCAGCCCTTCCTCCGCCATATCGCGGAAGTCGTCGCTGACGAGGAAGTACCGGCGTAGCATGCGGCTGAGGTCGCTTTCGGGCAGCGATCCCCACTCCAGCAGCTTGCGCACCACGGCGACTTTGGCCTCGGTGTCGTCGTCAATCGCCCGCATGGCACGCTCCCTCCAGATTGCATCCTGGCTTCGCTTCGTCAGCCGCCATAGTACCACGACGGGTTCTGGCCGCCAGAGATGAATGTCGCGCCGGAAGAGCCGTCGCTAAAGGTCAGGATGTTGGTGGCGTTGTGGATGACGCCGTTGGCGTCGGTATTGCTGCTGGCGAGCTGCGTAACCGTGACGGTCTTGTCGTCAGCCCAGGCCGGCGGCACCGTCCAACCTGCGTTGGCGAGCTTCGACTCGCTGTGGCCGTCCGTGTTCGCGATGTACAGCGTGCCATTGGTGTAGGCCACGCGGCGGCCGCCCGGCGAGACGCCGATCTCCAGGTGGGCCGAGAGCGGCGCCTTGCCGGCGTCGCCGAGAATCGGAGCGCAGTAGCCATAGCCGCCGATGTAGCCTTGATAATCTGACTTGCAGATGCTACTGGAGACGGCGCTGCCCTTGGTGTCCACACCGTTGATATGCTGGGCCACCAGCTTACTCTCGTCTGGGCTAATGTTCCAGGCGCCAGTGACGATGTCGCCGGCTGCGTCCATATACGCGGAGCCAAGGTCGGCCACCTGTGCGCCTTGCGTAAGCGCGATGTTCTGCGCGATCCAGCCTGGTAGGTCGTTGGTGTTATTCTGCTGGTCTAGCTGCGCAACCTTGGTGAACTGGTCGAGACTAGGCAGCCCCGTCTGCATGACTTCGGCATTCCCCACAGATCCGGACGAGCCAGGCGACGACAGCACGATGCGTGAATAGAAGAGGTCGCCGTTGCCCTTACCGATGGCGATGTCGTCGTAGGTGACACCGCTGCCCTCATACGTGACACCATCGTAGCTGGGATTATGGATCTGGCTGAGCGCCTGCCAGGTGCGGGGGTCCGCGCCAGCAACATTCACTGGACCAAACATCAGGATGCCGCCGCCGGTGCCATAGAAGATCATGGAGTCACCGAACCAGGCGTAACTGTGGCCGTAGATGCTGCCCGTCGCGCCGGTATTGTAGACCAGACCGCTCTTTGTATCCACGTAATAAATGGGACCGGATGTGCCACCGGGCGCGGTGGGCGTGAGATTTTGCACCAGCGCAAAGGCAATATACTGGCCGCTCTTCGACCAGGCCAGCGGACCCCACGCGATGTTGGCGCCGTTCGAGAGCACCAGATGCGTGAGCTGCGTGGCGCCACTCTGGCCGGACTTGCTGAGCCAGATCTGATTGTCGTAGACAAACGCAAGCGTTCCGTTTGGTCCGCCGTTGAGGGTCGGCGGCTGCGCGGGATGATCGGCGGTCGAGCCAGCGAGACCCAGCGAGAGCTTCGATGAGCCTGAGCCGCCACCACCGGATGAGCAGCCGGCAAGCAGTCCCAGCAGAACAAAACTCAGCGCCAGCACTCCAACCACGTGCGCGAGTCGTCCTTGCGAGTGCTCTCGCTTTGGCATGTTATCCTCCTGCTGGTGAATGTATATGACAGTCGCCTGACATCGCCGCGCCCTCACTCCTGTCCCTCTCGTCGTAGGCGCAGGGTGTTGGATAGAAGCAGCGCTTACAACCCATAGACGCACGAGCCGCGCCAGAGTTACGTGTGCGGCGGCGACTCTCAGGGTGCGCTTCGTGTACAGAGCGTCGCGACACCTACGGAATCGGCGCCCACACAGCGCCAGCCGGAGCTGAGGGCAAGCACCTGCGCCAGTGACGAGGTGGTGGGCAGCAGCGCCCAGCGGATATCGTACGCGCGCAGCAGATCGCGCCAGCCGGCTCCGAGGCTGACAATCGTCGCGTAATCCTGAAGCAGTCGCTGACTGTAGGCGTCCGAGCGACTGTCAACGAATACATGATACCCCGGCAGCGCGAAATCGAGGTAGCCCCCCCACTCATAGGTAGTGAAGCCGCGTCCGGCAGGCACCCCTTGTGTCTGTAGGCGCTGGACGGCCTGCACCGGAAAGATGGTGGCGTCGTAGTGCGCGTTCAGCACGGGAGCGCCGCCGGGGAGCCGCCCGCCACCCACCAGCAAGACGATAATGGCGAGAATGGCGACCGCGGACCAGATGCCGCGCCCCACCTGATTATCCACGGTTTCGAGCCGGTTGGAGAATGTTTCCACACGCCGAATCCAGGCCAGCGGGCGCATAAACGCTCGTGGGAGGCTCGCGGACTGAAAGCCCACACCTGGACCAGTATAATTTTGGGGTGGCGCGGGCATTCCTGCCCGCGGGCTGGCGGCGAGGGCTGCGGCGAGGATCGGCAGAACGATGAGCGCCCAGAGCGGTACGAAGCGTACGGACACGCAGGCGAGGACAGTCCACACGGCGGCATGGGCCAGCGCGAGAGGTGGATGGACAGCGGAACGGAGCCACAAGGCGACAAGCAGGAAGACGAGGGCCAGGAAGAGCAGCCCGGCGAGCGAGTGGAAATCGGGCGACTGGTATTCCTGCGTATAGCGAGCGATGAGCGGATTGCGCATGTAGCTGAGGATGTGCGCGGGCAACGCGAATCCCCACGGAGTGATGAGTGTGGCGAGCAGTGTGCCGCCGAGCGCATAGACGAGGTGGCGTGGGTTGGCTTGGCCGCGATGGCCGGGAAAGAGCCAGGCGACGGCTGCCGTCGTACCCAGCAGGATGATGCCGGCGATGAAACCGCCGTGCAGGTTGGCCCAGAGCGCCATCGCGGGCAGGCAGTACCAAAGCCGGCGGGGGTCGCCTGTCCGCCAGTAGCTCCATAGATTCTCCGACCACCAGAGGGTGAGTGGGAGGGAGAAGAGCTGGGCGCGGGCGGTCCAGGTGATAGAGGTGAGGCCAATACCGGCGATGGCGAGAGCCAGGGCCAGCAGCAGCGGCACGTTGCGGCGGCGCATCGCCGCATAGAGACCGGCGCCTGTGCCCGCCACGATGCCGCCAGCTAGCGCGACAACTCCATTGAGGCCGGCAATCCGAAACGCGAGGGCGTAGAGCACCTGCGCAAGCCACTCCCAATAGACAACCGGCTGTCCCGCGGTCGTGCTGAGGAGGAGCTCGTGGCGCGGGAGGCCGAAGGAGAGCGTCTGGAGACCGATGCGCAGGCTCCAGCCGGAATCGCCGTCTATGCCGAGGGCGCGCCCCTGGAGTCCGAAGACAACGCCGAACAGCACACAGATGAAGAGGATGTCACCAAATGAGGGGAGGCAGCGAGCGACGATGCGCTCAGCGGGCGAGAGGATCGTTGGAATGCGCTCGCGCGTCTGAAGTAGTGCCACCTGTTGCCATCTCCTGCGAAGTCGAGGTGCATTTCATTGGTCCTCACCAGTATAGTGATTGTGATCGCTAACACAATCTGACTGGGACCGGCTGCATTTGGCACACCGAATGCATGGACTGCTAGCTGGGAGGTAGACCGCTGTGCGCATCACTGTCGAGAGACCCATGCGTGTTGTCTTCATGGGGACGCCGGAGTTCGCCGTGCCATCCCTGCGCGCTCTTGTCGAGCATGCCCCCCCAGCCAGGCTCTGGGCGAACGGACTCGATATCGTCGGCGTCATTACCCGTCCCGATAAGCCTGCCGGGCGCGGGCGGCAGACTATCGCGTCGCCAGTGAAGCGGTTCGCGACCGAGCGAGGCATTCCCGTTTACCAGCCAGGCCCACTGCGACGCCCGGAGGCGCTGAAACAGATTCGCTCGCTCGATCCAGGCGTGATTGTCGTCGCCGCATTCGGCCAAATCCTGCCGGCCGACGTGCTGGATCTGCCGCCGCATTCCTGCCTGAACGTCCATGCCTCGCTGCTGCCGCGCTGGCGCGGCGCGTCACCCATCGCCGCCGCGATGCTCGCGGGCGACACCGAGACCGGTGTCACCATCATGCAGATGGAAGAGGGGCTGGATACTGGTCCGATCATCGCGCAGCGCTCTACACCCATCGGCGCGACGGAAACGGCGGGCGCGCTGACTGAGCGGCTCGCCGAGATCGGTGCGCAGCTTCTCGTGGAGACACTGCCCTACTGGCTGGCTGGTGGGGCAAGCAGCCGCGAACAGGACGAGGCGCTTGCCACGATGACGCGCCCACTGAAGAAGGACGATGGGCGCCTCGATTGGACACGCACCGCCAGTGAGCTTGCGCGCCAGATCCGTGCCTATAGCCCCTGGCCCGGCGCATTCACCACCTGGAAGGGTGCGCGCGTCCGGGTTCTGGCGGCACATGCCCTACCCGGCACGGGGAGTGGCGCACCTGGCACAGCTCAGCGCTCCGGTGACAGTCTCGCGTCGCTCGCGGTGCGCTGTGGCCAGGAAGCGCTCGCCCTCGACGTGATACAATTGGAGGGCAAGCGCGCCCTGCCCGTTGCCGACGTGCTGCGCGGCCACCCGGCTCTTGCCACCGCCGTCTTCGGCACATAGCTCAACCCATCGAGAAACGCCATTTGGATATGATCGAGACACCTGTTCCCGCGTCTGATATCGCTCCTGCCGGCCCGCGTGCGGACCTGCTTGGCATGCCCTTTGATGAGCTTGCCACCTGGCTGACGGAGCGCGGCCAGCCAGCGTTCCGCGCCCGCCAGCTCGCTGGCTGGATCTATAGCTCACTCGCGCCTGACTTCGCCTCCATGCGGACGCTGCCCCAAGGGCTGCGCGACGAGCTTGCCCGCGCGGCCAGCATCGCGGGTCCGCGGGTGCGTACGGAGCTTGCCGCCAGGGACGGACGCACCCGCAAGCTCTTGTTGGAGCTCGCCGATGGCCGGCTCATCGAAACCGTGCTCATGCTCTATCCCGCCTCCGCCGAGGGCCGTGCCCGTGCTACGGTCTGCGTCTCCACGCAGGCCGGCTGCGCGTATGGCTGCACCTTCTGCGCCACGGGACAGATGGGCTTCGAACGGCACCTGACCGCCGGGGAGATCGTCGCCCAGGTGGTCCACTTCGCCCGCGAGCTGCGGCGCGCACCCTGGCAGGCGCCCGACGGCAAGCGCATTGACCGGGTCACCAACCTCGTCTTCATGGGCATGGGCGAGCCGCTGCACAACTACGACAACACCCTCAAAGCCGTGCGGATTCTCAACATGCCCGCGGGGCTGAATATCGGCGCGCGCCACATGACCATCTCTACTGTCGGACTGGTGCCGGGCATCTTGCGGCTGGCTGAAGAGCCGCTTCAGGTCAATCTCGCCATCTCGCTGCACGCGCCCAACAATGCAATGCGGCTGCGAACGATGCCCGTCACGCGGAAATATCCCATCGAAGCCGTGCTCGACGCGTGCCAGGAATACGCCGCTCGCACGAATCGCCAGGTGACGTTCGAATATGTGCTGCTGGCAGGCGTCAACGACGCTCCTGAGCACGCCCGCGAGCTAGCGGCGCTGCTGGCGCCCCTGCACCAGCTCTGCCACGTGAATCTCATCCCTGTCAATGCCACCGCCGCCGCGTATCGGCCGCCTTCGGGCGATGCCATCCGCGCCTTCCGCGACACGCTGCGCACGGGTGGCATCAGCAACAGCGTGCGCGCCGAGCGCGGCGACGACATCGCCGCCGCCTGCGGACAGCTCCGCACCCGCGAGGCGCATGGAAGCGAGACAGGCGCGGCTGCACCCGCACCTAATCCCGCCCCTTGACGCCTCGGCGCTCATGATGTTACGCTGCGCGGGTAGTGTTTGCTAGCTCCACGGAATGTTGGTCGCCCCGTGGCATTATTACGACCAGAGAGGACATGTACCACTGCGAAATCTGCCGCTGTATCGTTCCCCCGCACACGCCCGCTACCCTCGTCGTACTTCAGACACGCCCCGTTCAGTACCCCGCTCGCTTCGATGTCAACCGCTCACCTAAGAAGAGGTCTGGTCCAAAAGCTCATTACGTCCCGTCGCGCAACCCACGTTACGCTTCATGCGATGACCCCGGCGGGCACGGATTTGAGATTGTCAAAGAGGCTCGTGCCTGCCCCGACTGTGCCGCCGTCTATCTAAATGGAAGACGAGCTTCCGTGCGGCCACCCCAGCGCGAATGACCCTCGCGCATGCATTGCGCGCGGACGGCGAGCGACCCAGCGGCGCCCATGTACAGACGCTATGGGGCCGCTCGCGCGGTAGGTCTACTTCTCCGCCGCCTGGAGCGAAGTGACTACGATGTCGTTGACGACGCCGCGCACACCGGGAATGCCGCGTGCGATATCCTCCGCCTGGTAGCGTGTTTTCGAGTCGGGCGCCTCGCCGCGCAGAACGACGAGCGCATGCTCCACCAGGACGGCGACATTCTCGATGCCCTTGGCATCCAGCGCATGCTCCACCTGATCCTTGAGATCCTCAAGATAGAGCAGATGATCGGCCACCTCGACAACACCCGGCGTGGCCAGGAGCGCCGCCCGTGCCTGCTCGCCCGCCGTGTCCAGATCTACCCGACCATGCAGCGACACCCGACCGGCTTCCACCTCCAGCGAGATGCCGTGCTTGGCGATATTGGCATAGGTGTAGAATCGGGCGGTGGACTGGAACGTCTCATTGATCGCCTGCCTCGCGCCGCGCAGAATAATGTCATCGGGCAAGAAGGCCGGCATGCTCGCGTATTCTGTTGGAGAGAGGCGCAAATCCAGCTGCGCCTCGGCGTGGCTGCCATGCTCCAGATATTCGCTGAGCACCATCGCCTCGATAGGCACCACCATTGGCGCACGCGAAATGCCCGTGCCGCTTCCCGACAGCGCATGCACGACCAGATGCGTCACGTACTCAACACCCTTAGCGTTCAGATTCACCACCCGCACGCCCAGTAGCCCCACGTCGGCGCGCGTGCGTTTTCCCTCCTGCAACAGCCCCAGGACGGTACGGCGTGTCAACACCAGTGGCGGCACCCCATCCAACGGCTGATTACCAGCGTCATCGCCCCCTTCGGCCCGCCAGCCGGCTGCATCGGCATACAGGCGAACAATCGTGAATACCTTGTTGTCAGGACCTTCCAGCGGTTTGATGGCGGGTGGCCAGTTGTGAACATCTTCAGGACCGCGCGCGTTGCGTAGGTAGAAGTAGCGCACGGGACCGGACATGACCTGCATAGTGGCTCCATTTCCGGGGCACACGGCCCGTATTGTACTAGATTGTAGAGTACGACCTACGCTGTGCCAGTGAGAACGAATAAGGACGAAGACGGGGCACGCGATGGCCAGCGGCGCGCATACTCTAGCATATTATAGCGCCGTTCAATGCCAGGCGCGCATCTCCGTGACCCAGCGCGTCCGTGCGGTCGGCGCTCGTGGTCTTGTAGTCTGGTAGTCCCCGCACACCCGCGACCCCGAAGTCGTAGCCTCCGTTGCGGCTGACGGCTGCCGCGAGCGTGTCGAGCGTGTCGAGCATGCTATGCGATACGCCGTGCCAGCACCGAGACCCAGCCGGGATCATCCGTGACGCGGGGGTCGTCCGCCGTTTGGACATCCACCACCGCAAGGCCGGCACCCTCGACCAGCGTGCGTGCCTCCTCCGGCGTGTAGAAGGCGTAGAAGCGCGGCATATCCGTCACATCGGGAAATGGATAGGGCAGCATCCGTTCCGGCTCGCCAGCGCCCAGTTGCTTGAGGAAGACGATCACCGGCGCACCGGGGCGGACCACGCGCGCCAGCTCACGCATTGCCCGTGGCGCCGTCTTGCGCGGAATGTGCAACAGCGACGCCGAGCACCAGACGCCCCGGCAACAGCCATCGGGTAGCTCCAGCCGCCGCAGGTCCATCAGCGCGTATCGAACCGATCCTTTGGGGAGTCGCATCGGCGTGCGCTGGCGCGCCTGGTCGAGCATACCCTCCGAGAGATCCACACCGAGCGCCGGCAGTCCTCGTGCCGCGAAGGCCCGCGCGTCGCGTCCATGCCCGCAACCGGCATCCAGCACGGGAACGAAATTCAGATACTCTTCCAGGGTGATGTCGTCGCCTGGCCGTCCTAACTCTGGAATGGGGCGCTCGGCTTCGCCCTGCGCCAGCAGATCGAGAAATTGCTCGAACCGTGCGATCCAGTGCGGCTGCATATCCTCGTTGCGCTCGGCATAGTTGCCAGCGGCACGGTCGTAGGTCGCCGTCGTCAGCTCCACCGCCTGCGCGAAACGATGATCTCTCTCCATAGCTACAAAAACCTTATTATCTGACACTTCGCCATAGCGCGGAAAACGTGCTTCATCGAATCCAGTGTATCACGCATCAATGAGACGTTCACCCCTTTCTGCCTCATCAGAAAGGGGTGAGCCAATGCGTCGAGAAATAGAAAGCCCGCGATCTTACTCCATGCTCGCAGCGGAATGCTGCTGCCTGTGGTGCTGCTCAGGCATGTCCATTGTATCCACCAGCGTGGCGTAGGTCGGTTTCGAGGCGGTTAGCAAGCGCATCCAGCGGATGGTGCGTCTCAGCGGCGTACCGGCCAGCCAGCCGCACGGCCAGGGGATCGTCGCCGAGGGTATGAACGATGCGGCCCGCGGCGGCGCGCTCGGTGGCACTGAGCATGGCGGCATTGGACCGGCCATAACTGCCGGCAAATACGTCGAGTGCGTCGGCATCGGAGATGGTACGGCGCTCACCAGCGAGCGCCAGTCCATTGCGCTGATCGGACTCCAGCAACTGTGCCAGGCCATCGGGCGAGCGCTGCGTCTCAGCGGCGTACCGGCCAGCCAGCTGAACCGCCAGCGGGTCGTCTTGCAGCGCTCGCGCGATGCGGCCCGCGGCGGCGCGCTCGGTGGCGCTGAGCATGGCGGCGCTAGTGCGCCCGTAACTGTGCGCGAACAGGTCTACCGCGCCGGGTTGTGAGACACGCTCCGCAGGCGCGGCACCGTTCGCGGCCAGCGGCGCGACGCCGGTCGCAAGCGCGGCGGGTGGAGGCGCGGGCTCCTCCACATGAGAGGGTGTCACGACGAAGGGAGTCGCTGGAGCAACTGGCTCGCTCGACTCATCCGTGGGTGGGAGCATCAGCGGACCGGAGACCGAGGTGGATGGCGAAAGGGTGTTGCCGGGCGCAGGCGCATCCGCTGATGAAGTCGTGAGCGCGTCGGTGGTGTCCGCGTCGGAGGTAACTGGTGGGACATCGGCCGCCGCGCCGTAGGTCGCCGCGACCATCGAGCCCGGCAGCATGATGGGGCCGCTGGCGGAGAAGTCCGGGCCAACCGGAATCGGTGATGCGGTCTGTGAGGACTCGGACGCGGAAACAGCCGGAACCGGCGGCGGGGTAGGTGTAGGTACGACAGACTCCACGGCTGCGGAGGGAGCGAGGGGGATAGCTGGGGAGGGCGGTGCCAAATCGGCGACGGGCGGAGGAGCGGCGGGTGTCTGAGCCTCTTCGCTGGAGGTCGCAACGGCAAGTGGCTCGGCGGCAGCTTCCGGGGCCGGGGTCTCGGCTGCCAGGGGCACGTCGGGCTTCGCCAGCGCGGCGCTCATCATGCCGCCGCGCCGCGACGGCGCCGTCACAAGCACGCCCGCGACGATGACAATCAGCGCCACCACAAGGCCACCGATGAGCCAGGCAAGGCCGGTAGAGTCGAGCGAGGCGTCGAGCAAGGGGAGCGAATGGAAGATTGTAAGGTTCATGGCACACCTCCACGCGACGAGCGATCTGAGCGCCCGCCATGTTAGGTATTATGAAACTGATGGTCTGCTAATACAAGAGGCATTTCGCATTGTGACAGGTTGATGCGCATCGCGCAAACGTTCCGCGTCACCTTCCCTCGCCGGGAGACCTCGCCACCAGTCGTTGCTTATTCATACATCCAGCACGCGCGTTCGGTCACAAAAAGACGCACAGCCGGCACATGTCGCTCGATGCCGGCTGTGCGCTGCCCGCGGGTATCGCCTATCTCGCGGGCGCAATCGCGATGACGCGCAGCGGGCTGCCAGAGCCGCCGGCGATCTTGAGTGGGGCGGCGATGACAATGGCGCCGGTAGGTGGGAGCTGGTCGAGGTTGATGAGGCTGGTGATGCCAAACTTGCCGGAGCCGTGCATGGTGGTGTGGTTGGGGAAGGGTGGATCGAAGGTGCCAGCCTGCCCCGCGTCGGTGCCGACGGTCTCGACGCCGACGCCCAGCACATCGCGCCCGCTGGCGAGAAACTGCGAACACTCTTTGGCGAAGCCGGGCGAGTGCGCACCGTCCGAGCCGACATTCAGGAATGACTCGCGGTCCGTGCGCTTGCTCCAACCGGTGCGCAGCAGCACCCACGCGCCCGCCGGGATACGCCCATGCTCGGTTTCCCAGGACTCTACGCGGTCAGGGGTGAGTAAAAAGTCGAGATTCCGCTCCACATCGGCGGTTACGTCTATGACGCACGCGGGGCCGATGAACTTGCGCGGCGGAATCGTATCGGTGGCATTGTTGGGCAGATCTTTGCCGGTGGCCCAGTGGATTGGCGCGTCGAAGTGCGTGCCGGTGTGCTCGCCCAGGTGCATAACGTTCCAGTACCACGCGGGACCGTGCGCGTCGTAGCGTGAAATCTCGGTCAACGTAAGGCCGGGCGAGGGCGCGAACATCGGCGGCAGATCAATGACGGGCGTGTCGGGACCGAGGGGCGTTGTGAGGTCCACAATCTTGAGGGCGCCGGAATCCAGCTCTTCGAGAAGCTGCGTCAGGACGTTGGGCTGAAAGCTGTACGACATGCGACTTTCCTCTTTCTTGCCTCTTGGTACTCCGCGTTCAGATTCCCTTTGCCGGTTGCCGAAGCGCCTCCAGCGCCCGCTTGAACTGGAAGCGGTTTTCCAGCAGCGGCAGATCCATATGGAACGACTTGGGGCCAACGGCCTCGACCTTCGAGACGATGGTCGTGAGCGTGGCGCCCGCCAGCGCCGCACCCGTCGCGGCCTTGAGATCCTCGCGCGTGTCGGCCTCGACGACGGCTGGAACGCCCGCGGCTCGCGCGATGCCAGCAAGATCGGTGCCTGTGGCCGTAGCCGTGGGAAAGCCGCCGACCGAGAGCAGGCTTTCATTGTCGAAGACGAGATGGAGCAGGTTGCCGGGCTTGTAGCGTGCCAGGGTGCTGAGCGTACCCAGGTTCATCAGCAGGGATCCGTCGCCGTCAACGACGACGACCTTCTGCTCCGGCAGAGCGAGCGCGATGCCCAGGCCCATCGAGGAGGCGAGGCCCATCGCATGCTCCAGATAGAAGAAGGTGGGGCGGTGGCCAATAGTATACAGCTCGGCGGCCACCGCGCCCATGATGGTGACGACGATATGATCGCGAATCTGCGGATAGATCGCCTCCAAAGCCTCAGCACGCAGCATGGCTATTCCTCCCACATCAGCTCGCGGGACAGCAGGACGGCAACGGGATGCAGCGCGGCGTGGGCGAGTGTCTGCGCGTCTGTGAGTCGCCGTGAGATGTCGCGTGAATCGGTGAGGTGCCAGATGGGAATGCCCAGCGCCCGCAGAATCGGCTCAGTTGCCAGGCCACCCTGTGTCTGCCAGGGGTCCTTCTCGCCCATATGACCGCGATAGCTAATGAGCATGAGCAGGGGAATCTTGTAGAGCAACGCCAGCGAGACGATGCCATTGATGGAGGCGAGGAAGCCGTGGTTCTGCATGAGCATCGCAGAGTTGACGCCGGCCAGATGTGCGCCTGCCGAGATGCCCACACCCTCCTCTTCTTTGGCGAGCCGCACCAGCGCCATGTCGGGGTCTTCCTCGGCCATGCGGATGAGGTGCACCAGCCAGGTTTCGGGCAGCGCGGACATGATGCGAACATCGCACGCTTTGAGGGCATCGTAGATGAGCCTGGAGCTGCTGACGGATACCGGCATTTCTTCCTCCTGAGCAGGTCGTGCTTGGCTGGCCGTGGGATCCGTGTTGGGTTCAGTGTAGCATATTGAGCTGGGCCGGAGAGGCGCCTCGCTTCCACGCCCTCTCCGGTAGCGACGGGAAAACGGCGCTACGCCGGCAAACCTTTCGCAACCGCCGTCTGGCGAACAATCTCGACAAAGTCGGCCTTGAGACTGGCGCCGCCGACGAGGGATCCATCTACATCGGGGATGGCGGCAAAGCTGGCGGCGTTGGCCGGGGTGACGCTGCCGCCATACTGGATACGAACGGTTTGCGCCGCGTCGAGGCCATACATATCCGCGAGCAGCGCGCGGATGAGCGCGGCGACTTCGGCGGCGTCGCGTGGGCTGGCGGCGCGGCCCGTGCCGATAGCCCAGCACGGCTCGTACGCGACGACGAGCTCGCTCAGGCGTTCCACGGGCAGATTGGCCAGACTCCCTCGAATCTGCCCCGTAATGATCACCTCAGTGAGGTTGGCGTCGCGGTGCTCCAGGAGCTCACCGACGCAGACGATAGGACGCAACCCATGCGCGAAGGCGGCCAGCGCCTTCTTATTCACGAGATCATCCGTCTCATTGAAGTAGGCGCGGCGCTCCGAGTGGCCCAGGATGACGTACTGGCAGAGGCCCATCAGCATCAGCGGCGAGATTTCGCCGGTGTAGGCGCCACGCTCCTCAAAGTACATATTCTGGGCGCCGAGGGTGATATCGGTGCCGCCGGTGATGGTATGGACGGCGGGAATCGAGATGGCCGGCGGGCAGAGGACACGCTCGACGCTGGAAATGCTGGCAAGGTCATCGAGAATGGATTCGACGAAGGCGCGACCTTCGGTGGGGCCGTAGTTCATCTTCCAGTTGCCGGCGACAATCGGCAGCCGGGGCGACATGGCGCTGGTCATGGACATCTCCTTCGCGTTTCACACGCTGCCGCGGTCACGCAGAGCGGCGACGCCGGGCAGGCTGCGGCCTTCAAGGAACTCTAGGGACGCGCCCCCGCCAGTGGAGACATGCGTGACCTTCTCCGCCGCCCCAGCCGCCTCGACCGCCGCCGCCGAGTCGCCGCCGCCGACGATGGTGATGGCGCCCTGCTCGGTGCGCTCGACAAGCTGGCCGATGAGGGCGTTGGTGCCCTGTGCGAAGGCGGGAAACTCGGCGACGCCCATTGTACCGTTCCAGATGATGGTCTGCGCATCGGCAAGCACGTCGCCAAAGACGGCGAGCGTCTGCGGGCCAACATCCAGGATGCGCCAACCGGGCAGGACATGATCGGGCGTGGTGAGCGTGCGGTCGGCATCGGCGGCGAACCGGTCGGCCACGGCGACATCCACGGGCAGGACGAAGCGCTTGCCGGCCTGTCGGGCCTTCGCCATGAGGTGGCGGGCCTCGTCCAGCTTGTCGTCTTCGACCAGAGAGTCGCCCATTTCGAGGCCATTGGCTCTAAAAAAGGTGTTGGCCATGCCGCCGCCGATGAGGACCGCATCGGCAATCTCAATCAGGTGATCGAGGACGGCGATCTTGTCGGAGACTTTGGCGCCGCCAGAGATGGCGACGAAGGGGCGTTTGGGGCTCTCCAGCGCGCCGCCGAGGAAGCTCAGCTCTTTTTCCATAAGAAAGCCGGCGACGGCGGGCAGGTCGTGCGCGACGCCTTCCGTGCTGGCGTGGGCGCGATGGGCCGTGCCGAATGCGTCGTTGACGTAGATCTCGCCGAGCGAAGCGAGCTGTTTGGCGAACGCGGGATCATTGGCTTCTTCTTCGGGGTGGAACCGGAGGTTTTCGAGGAGCAGCACCTGACCCGGCTGGAGCGCGCTGGCCCTGGCCGTGGCGTCCGGTCCGACACAATCATCGGCGAGCGCGACCGGCTTGCCCAGCAGCTCCGCCAGGCGCGCGGCGACGGGGCGCAGGCTGTACTTCGGATTGGCCTTACCCTTGGGCCGGCCCAGATGACTCATGAGGATGACGGCGGCGCCGTTGTCCAGCAGATACTGAATGGTGGGCAAGGAGGCGCGGATGCGTGTGTCGTCCGTGATGCGCCCGCTGTCGTCGAGCGGCACATTGAAGTCCACGCGCTCCAGCACGCGCTTGCCACGTACGGCAACGTCGCGTACGGTGGCTTTGTCCATAAAAGAAGCTGACCTCTCACGGTGAAGCGTGCTCGCGGCTGTGGAGAGCCGGAGCACGCGACGGTGGAACTGAAGCCCAGGAAATCGAGGTTATTACAGGCGCTCAGCGACGAAAGCTGTCAGATCGGCGACGCGGCAGGAGTAGCCCCACTCGTTGTCGTACCAGGCGATGACTTTGACGAAATTGTCACCGATTGCCATGGTAGACAGGCCATCAATGATGGATGAGTGGTAGTCGCCGCGGAAATCCGAGGAGACCAGCGGCTCATCGGTATAGTCGAGGATCCCGTTGAGCGCGCCGGCTGCCGCCTCCTTGAACGCGTTATTGAGCGATTCGACGCTGGCGGGCTTGCGCAACGTAGCGACGAAGTCCACGACAGAGACGGTGATGGTGGGAACGCGCAAGGAAAAGCCGTCGAACTTGCCCTTCAGCTCAGGAATGACGAGCGCGAGCGCACGAGCGGCGCCTGTGCTGGTGGGGATGATATTGGCGGCGGCGGCGCGAGCGCGGCGCAGGTCTTTGTGAACCACGTCCAGGATGCGCTGATCATTGGTGTAGGAGTGGACGGTGGTCATGAGCGCCTTCTCGATGCCGAAGGTGTCGTTGACGACCTTGGCGGCGGGAGCCAGACAATTGGTCGTGCAGGAGGCATTGGAGATGATGTTATGTTTGGCGGGATCGTATGTATCCTGATTCACGCCGAGGACCAGGGTAACATCTTCTCCCTTGGCGGGCGCGGAGATGATAACTTTCTTGACGGTGTCGCGCAGGTGAGCGGCGGCCTTGGGGCCATCGGTGAATAAGCCGGTGCTCTCGATGACGATCTGCGCGCCAACCTCGCCCCACGGGATCTGGCCGGGATCTCTCTGCGCGAAGACTTTGATGCGCTTGCCATCAATCACGAGGTCGTTCTCGGTGACTTCGACGCTGCCCTTGTAGCGGCCATAGGTCGTGTCATAGCGGAACAGATGGGCGTTGGTTTCGGTGTCGGTGATGTCGTTGATGCCGACGACTTCGATCTCGCCGGGATGGCGCTCCAATATCGCCTTCAGACTCTGGCGCCCAATACGACCGAATCCGTTAATGCCTACGCGCGTTGTCATGAGTAAGAACCTCCTCAAAGCGAAACCTGGGAACCAGCCCCAATGCACGCGGCGCCATTGCCGCGCGACGCTTGCCGGGAACCTCACCCCTTTCTCCCTCTCCCACGGGAGACGGGGGACAGTGGGTTGCCTGATGGACCGGCATTCCAGTAAAATTGTAGCACGCGCGGTTGATTCGTAGCCTCCCTTCCTGGTCTTCCTGTCGCCACCTGCCATAGTGCGAAACCGCACGCTGGCATTCGTTCTGCTGATACCCAATCCTACGTCACGGCGTCCCCTGGCGGAGCCGCCGTGAGCTGCGCCGGCTCAGTCGCCATCCGGCGAAAAGAGTGTGGGCTATGAAGCGACACGTAACCGGGTTCGCGCTCAATGCGCTCGTTCGGATCAGCACAGCCGCTTTCCTGGTGGATGTGCTGCGTCATCCGCATGACCCGCGCTACGAGGGCAAAGCCATCCCCATACGTAACCTGCTCGTCGTCGGCGGTCTCGGCCTTGTCTTCCCGCTCCTCTACATCTCGTCGCGCCCGCGCTTTCGGTGGCGCCGCTATCCTGTCTGGTCCGATACCCTCTATCTCTCGATCTTCTGGCTCGATATGGCCGGCAACTACCTCGATCTCTACGACCGCTACACGCACTTTGATCTCATCCCCCACTTCCACGGCACCGGCGCCTTTGCCGCCGTGCTGCTGCAGGCGTTCGACATGCCGCCCCTGGCGGCCATCGGCACGACCAACGGTATCCACACGCTATTGGAGGCGCAGGAATATCTCACCGATGTCTTCTGCGGCACGCACAACGTCCGCGGCGCCTGGGACAGCATCGGCGACCTTTCATCCGGTCTCCTGGGCACCATCGTCTACGTTGGCCTTGCTCACACACGCTGCGCCCGCTCCCCAACGTCAGTCCGTCCCTGACCGCTCCTGTCCGGCGACACCGCGCACCCTATGTGCTACACTCCCGCCAGCGGCCCCGCGCCGTTCGCCCCACGCACCTTCCCAACCGAATACCGCGCCCGTCAATCTCGATTTCCGGCAGAATCGGCAACCGCCTCCCTCCGCCTCTCCCTGCCTCTCCCCGCACACTGTAGGGGCGCTGCCTGCTGCGCCCGCCGGGGGTGAGAACCCCTTTCCCGGCAGAATCGGTTACCGATTCTCAGATTCCGGCAGAATCGGCAACCAATTCTCAGATTCCGGCAGAATCGGCAACCGCCACGCTGGTTGCCAGATGTCGGGAGCCTCGGACTTTAGCCCCTCTCTCATCGTGCGCCGGCCATTGATGGCTGCGACCGCGCAATTGTGATTTCCGGCAGAATCGGCAACCTCCTCCTCCGCCGATTCTGAAATTGCGGCAGAATCGGCAACCGGAATCGCCCGCCATTGACGTATCCCGCCCCGGTCGCCATAATGAGCGGCGGAGTGACTACTCAGCCGGCAAATGGAGAAGTAACGACATGAACGCTGTCATGACGTGGCGAGCGCGAGAAAGGCGGCGGACAACCAGCAGCGCGAGCGCGCTGCCCGCGCTCGCGCTGCTGGTTGGGCTGCTGGCCGTCGCCGCCTGTGGCGACTCGCTACCAAACACGACCACACTCCTCAAAGACGCGCAGGCCAAGCTCAATACCACCCAATCCTTCCACTTTCAGATGAAGGTGGATCACCCTGGCGCTCCCAGCAACGGTGGCTACATCATCACCTCCGCGGATGGCGATGTCTCGCGGCCCGCCTCGTTGCACGCCACGGCCACGGTGGATGCCGGCTTCGTCAACGTCAATGTCTCGCTCATCATCATCGGCCAGCAGGAGTGGTATACCGATCCCATCTCCCAGAAATACGTGACAACGGACCAGTTCGCCTACTTTCTCAACATCTTCGACTCGCAACAGGGCCTCGGCGCCCTCATGACACAGCTCCAGAATCCCAGCGCCCCAGCCGACGGGAGCGCCAATGGACAGAGCTGCTGGAAGATCACCGGCACGCTCTCGCCCAGCCTGTTGCAGCCGCTCTTTAGCGATGTCGTTGCCACGCAGCCCATCCCCACCAGCTACTGTATCGGCAAATCTGATGGCCGCCTGTATTCCGCCACGCTCGCCGGCGCCATTACCGAAGGCGATACCAGCAAGACCGTCTACACGTTCTACCTGTCCAAGTTCGACGCCCCCGTCACGATCACCCCGCCGCCCGGTGTGTGATCGCCGCGGCGGGCGCGGCAGGCGGCGCCTCTACATCTGCGCATAGAGGGGCGCGGGGGGATGAGGTTCCATTCTCCCCTCGCCCCGCGCGGAGCGGCTCCCGCCGCGGCGTCGCGTGCTCTCACGCGGAGGCGGGCCGGGGGTGAGGTTCCCAGAGGAGGGTGAGGTATCTAATGGACACCACGCGCGAGGCGGCTTCCGGATCAACGCTCGCTGGAGCCACGCCCGTCACTCGTGTCCGCACCGCGCTGCGCCGGGACGATGGCCGACTCACCACCACCGGGCGCGTCGCCGTCGCCGTCGTCAGCATCGCCGTGTTCCTCACCGCCCTCGACCAGACGGTCGTCGTCACCGCCCTCATCTCCATGCTCCAGGATATCGGCCTCGATGTCACCCAACCCGACCGCGCCGCCTGGATCATCAGCGGCTACCTGCTTGGCTACGTCATCGCCATGCCGCTCATGGGCCGCGTCTCCGACATTTATGGCCGCTGGCGCGTCTTCGCCATCTGCCTTGCCATCTTCGGTATTGGCTCCGCGCTCTGCGCGCTCTCCCCTGTGCTTGGCGGCGACATCGCTCCCGACTACACGACCCTCGGCGGCGCCATTCTCACTCCGCTCTACGACGGCGCCCAGGGGCTGCTCGGCTTGCTCCATCGTCTCGGCGTAGACACCACCTATCCCGCGCTGGATGTGCTTGTCGGCGCCCGCTTCTTGCAGGCGCTTGGCGGCGGCGCGCTCGTTCCCGTCGCGATGGCCGTCGTCGGTGACCTCTTCGGGACAAGCCGGCGTGGTCTGGCGCTCGGCCTCATCGGCGCCGTCACCGAGGCCGGCGGCGTCCTCGGCCCCGTCTGGGGAGCGTGGATCACCAGCACCTGGGGCTGGCAGTGGATCTTTACCCTCAATGTGCCCTTTGCCGCCGTGCTCTTCCTTGCCGGGTTCTTCACGCTCCCGCGCGGGCGGGGCGCTCGTGAGCGCGTGGATCTCATCGGTGCGCTGCTCTTCGGCGCGTCCCTGGCCTGCCTCACCATCGGCCTCGGCCAGCAAACCGGCGCGTCGGGCACGTTCAGCCTCAACGCCCACGTCAACGTCAGCCCAGCCCTACTGGTAGCCGCCGCCGTGCTCTTCCTGCTCTTCATCGCGCTTGAGCTGAAAGTGCGCTGGCCCGTCGTCGAGCCGGCGCTTTTCCGCCACGCCGCATTCACTGGCGCCGCCCTGCTCAGTCTCATCATCGGTATGACACTCATCGTCGCGCTGGTCATGATTCCGCTCTTCATCGGCACGCTCGTGGACACCTCGCCCGCTGACGGCGCGATCCAATCCGGACTCGCCCTTCTCCGGATGACGGCGCTGGTACCCGTCGGCGCCATCGTCGGCGGCTGGCTCTCCACCCGCTTTGGCTGCCGCATCAGCGCCGTGCTTGGTGTGCTGTGTGCCAGCGCCGGCTTCTGGCTGATGCACCTCTGGCCCGCCAGCGTTGGCTGGGCGCAGATCACCAGCGCCACCGTGGTCGCCGGTCTCGGTTTCGGCCTCGTCATCGCGCCGATCAGCACCAGCGCCCTCAACGCCGCCCGTGTCACTCAGGCCGGTGTCGCCTCCTCCGTCGTCACGGCGCTGCGCATGGCCGGCATGATCCTTGGCCTCGCCACCGTCACCACCTGGGGCCTTGCCCGGCTGCGTGTCCTCGTCGCGCCCTACCTCAAAGCCGGCGCCTCCCCCAGTGCCGCCGTCTTTACCACGTCCCTGCACGAGCTATACATCGAGATCTTCGCTGTCACTGCCCTCTTCACCTTGCTCGGCATCCTCCCCGCGCTGCTCCTCTGGCGGCGCCGGGGCCGCGATGCTGACAGCGCCTACGAATCCTTCGTCGCACCCCTCGTCTAGTCCTCTAGTGGGCCACACTAATATGTAAGAATATCGCGATGCCATTGAGGATGAACTGGGCCGCCACGGCGGCCAGCAGCATCCCCAGCACCCGTGACATCACCAGAATGCCAGACATGCCGATGCGCTTCTGGATCGGCAAGCTGATGAGCATCGCGCATGCCGC
>DATGEP010000174.1:0-10337 GCA_035310125.1 Ktedonobacterales bacterium | reverse complement strand
ACGAAGCCGCCGATCAGTGCGCCGACGATGCCCAGGACGATGTCGCCGAGGCAGCCAAAGCCGCGCCCACGGACGATCAGGCCGGCGAGCCAGCCGGCCAGCAGTCCTGCGACTATCCAGGCAAGCCAGCCGCCGGGCGCCAATGCCACCGGCCCGGCCAACAGAATGTTGTGCATGATCGCTCCTCAAGCCACCAGATGAGGGCGGCGGTGTGTCATGGATGGTTCTGTGACTTCTACGCGCGGCACCGCGCTGAGTTGCATGAAGCACAACGCACAATGGGAGTTATGTGGGCGCTTGCCACACGGAGACAACGCCTGTATACTCCGTCTCACGGCGGCATGTTGCCGTGCTTGTTCGTGAGCATGTTGTCCAAGCCCTGTACTCTGCTCCGCGCAATCAGATCGTTCTCCAGCGCACGCAAGCACACCCACGGATGCGCTCCACATGAGTGCGGGAACCGCGGCGTCGGGAACGACAATGGCTCAGGGAAGAAGGTGGAAACGTGGTGGCCATGCAGAGGAGTGTGGTTCTCGTAGTCAGCGCGAGTGAGGAGTGCTTCCTACGTATTCAGCGCCTGCGCCAACGAGATGGAGGCCTCGATGTTGAGTGGGTAGAAATTCCATCGGACATCGGAAAGATGATGGGCCGCGGCAGGCTCATCGGAGGGATCATCCTGGATTTGACTTGGCCCAGGGCGGCGCGGGAGGACGAGCAGATCAAGGAAGCGCACGACGCATGGTGTATTACCGCACTCATCGTGATGGCACGTGGACTTGAACGAATTCCGCTACTCGTCGTGAGTGCGTTCGCACCGCTGGAAAGCGCATTGCGTCAAGGTGGCATCCCGGTGGTAGAGCAGATCGCACCGCAGGCGGATGATGCGATTTGGCGCGATGCGCTGGAGCGATTGGCGGCGAGCGGGCAGAGTAAGGCTAATAGCGAAGATGGCGAAGACCATGCTTCTGGCGGATTGGACGCCGTCCATCCGCTATCCTATGTGATGCTTGGTCCCAACGTCTGGCTCGATTTGGAAGGCAGCGTGCTATACCGTGAGGGGCGGCCGTTGCCACTGACGGCACGAGAAGTGGAGCTACTCGCGTTGCTCTTGCATGCGCCACGTGGTTATCTCAGCGCATCTGAGCTGGCACGCCGGCTCTCGCGCCCGTACGCGGATTACCCCATGGATGAGCATTGCGTTGAGCAGATGATTTGCAACGTGCGACACAAAATAGGTGAGGCGAGCCGGCAGCCGCACATTTTAGTGAACAGGCGTAGGATGGGATACGCTCTCATCACCCAGCGGCCAGCGCGAACACCCGTACCACCCGCTGCTCCCGCAATGGCGCCAGCAACCAAACTTGAACGTACATTGAACGTACACTGAACGTATGTTGAGCTTCACCGTGTATGCTTCAAGCGTCAAGTTGATGTGCTGTGGCACAGGAAGGGAAGGGAGTGCGAACGACTTGTCCCTGGCAAAGGCAAGGGCTTGGATGGCCAGGGAGACCTCAATACGTCCGAAAGAAAAGGTGTGATGCTCTGACACCGTTTAGGCTCGATGCAGAGCATCACCAGCGGAAGTCCGCATGTGATGAGAATATCAGGTGCGGAGGCTTCCTGACAACAGAAAGGCGGTTTCATGCAAACCGTACAGTGGCACTTGGCTCCGCACACCACTATCCTACGAAGGCTCGCCGTGATATCATTTGTCCTGCTCGTGCTGGGCATGGTGGTATTCAACACCCAGCCTACACATGCGGCCCCTGCATCCACCACGCCGCAGTGCATGGTCCACAACGTCTTTTTGCACCGGGGCAAGTCGGCCACCACGCGCTGTGCGAAATGGAGCACGAGCGGCCACCAGGTCTCTCCATACTCGATCTCATGGGATCACTGCACAGCCGGCAACGCCAAACTCGAGATCCAGAGTGCGTCCACCGGCATCTACTGCTTCTATGGTGACGGATATCTGGGCCTGGGTGATTCAGGCGGTCCTGGCGACATCTATTGGGTGACCACCGTGTATTCGCTACAATACGTAGACGGCTTTGGCCAGTACGTTTGTGGCAGCGGGTGGTTGCGATGGTACTACAACGGCAACCCAAACGGGAACACGTTCTACTTCGGCAACTGCGAGACATACAACTCGAGCAACTCCGTATTCGGCACCTACGGCAACAACATCAAGGTCACTCAGGTTGATCTCAACTCCTAAAAGAGTGATTGGTGTGCCCAGGTTTTCGCCGTGGAGGGCGGCTCTGCCCCCACAGCGAAATCTCAGTTGCCGTGGTCCAGGGACCTGTTACTTTATTGTTGAATTATGGCAAAGGCGTAAGGAGAGGTGCATTGCAAACCTGGTCTTCTCGCCCCAGCACGACAGATGCGAAGCAACAATCCATACCAGCCGCACATAATTGTAACCTCGCTCTCGCTTCCGCTGAGCGCATACGGCTCTGGCTAGTAGCGGATTGGCGGAGCGCGAAGCTGGTCCCGTTCGGCGCCGCGCTTGCGATATTGACCGTCCTTGTGACTGCCGCCTACTATGCCAACAGGCCACACATCGAGCTCGATCCCGATACGGGGGCCTACCTGATGGATGCACACCACATCGCTAACGGCGGTGGCATCGTGGATCCCGCTCGTCTACCGGGCTATCCGCTTCTGATGGCTTTCGTCTTCTCGCTCGCTGGCGAGAACCGTCTCGCGGCTGTGAGCGTCGTGCAAGCGGTTCTGTTCATACTAGCCGCTGTCGAAATCTACGCGGTACATTGCCTGTTGCTCCGACGGGGCATTCTGGCGTTCCTGGTCGCGGCGCTTGTGGGCACGAATCTTCAACTGATCTGCCACATCAAACCGATTCTTTCGGAGGCGCTAGCACTTTTTCTCCTTACGACACTGGCGCTTGCTGTCGTTCTCTGTGTGCGCTCGCTATGTGCCCGCGCTGTCTGGGGTGTAGCCACATGTCTGCTTGCGCTCTTCATGACGCGCCCTGAATGGCTGTATCTGCCGGTTCCGCTCTTCGCCTATCTGCTCCTGCTCGCATGGCGGGAAGGCATTCTGCGCCGGCTGCTGCCGCACGCGCTGGCCGCGACGCTAGTCCTTTATGGTATAGCTGGTCTTTACATTCATGCCAACGCCATACAGTATAGCTGTCCTACCCTCACCTATGTGCAGAATATCAACTTGCTCGGCAAGATTATGCAATACCACATGCAGGACGAAGCGATCGCTCAGTACTCCGGCTTCACGCACATCGTGGATAGGTATCTAGCGCAAGGTGACACAGATCCCTGGCATGTCATTCAAAGCCAATATTCGCCGCTGTTCCCCGCGTGTTACGCGCTGTTCTATGACAATAGTATCTCCATCATCGCGCGCCACCCCATCGAATATCTGACGAAGTCAATACCCATCGCAGGCGAGGTACTGACTGGTACAACGTCGCAGTCACCGATCCTTCAGAATGAGCCGTTCGCGGACTGGCTCTTACCACTGGATGCGCTTTCCAGGGTGGTCATGCACTCGCTGCTCGTATTCCCGCTGGTGGCGCTGGTCTGGTGGGTAATGCTAGCCTGGCGGCATACACACGACCAACTCGTCGTGCCAGCGATGGGGGCGCTAGCGCTGGTTGCCTTCTATGGTCTTGCGCTTACGAGCCTCGGTGGGTACATTTTCTACCCACGGCTCCGCACGCCGTACGGTCCGCTGCTCATCGTCGTGGTCTGGAGTAGCCTCGTACTGAGCGGACAGGTTGCAGCACGATTGCTCCGTGCGCGAGGGGAAGAGGGCACTTAGCAGTCGAGCATAGGTAGGTTGCCTGAATCTACTGGCGGGTTGCTGTTGCTCGCGGGTGCTTCATGCTGACCGACGCGGGCGAATGATTGATGCTTGTCGTCTCATTTGGCTTATCGTTGCCCTGTCCCGCACTACGGTATGCGGCACACCATCACTGGAAAGGAATGAGTACCCGGCATGATTACTGCTACCCTGTCCAGCTTGCCGAGCAGCCGGCCATACGACCCGATTAGCGTAGTTGGTGGTATTTCGGAGGCCTCACCGGGGCCATCCGCACTAGAGGCCGCGCGCCATCATATGGAGGAGCAAGCCGAGGCGATGGGGGCTGATGCCGTCATTGATGTGCGCCTCCAGGTGGTATCGTTGCCGGCGAATCCGACAAGGTCAGGTCCAGCCATATGCGCGGTTGCGCTGATTGGAACCGCCATCAAGTATGCCTAGCGGATAGCATTAGGTGACATGCACCGATGCCCTCCACGGACTTTTCTCTTGACTCTACCCCTGCGCAGGAAAGAAGGGGCGGGACAACCAGTTACGTGATCTGGCGAAGAGGCGGTTGCGGCGCTGGCCCAGGTGGCGCCGCGAAGGACAGGTCGCCCGTAACACACTTGCCATGCTCCTCACGGTGCGATATACTTTATTTGGGTGGGCCACCACCCAGTTATAGACCTCATCCCTGGCCCTTCTCCGACGAGGCGGGGGGAGCGCGGAATCTCACTTTGCTCTGTTCATCGTGGGGAGAGGTAGCCGGAGGGCGATGAAAGCGAGCGGAGCATGAGCCGGCGCAACGATCCCGACGAGCGCGAGCGGAAGCGTCTGCATATTCTGGAGGTCGCGGCGGGGGAGTTCGCGCGGCTGGGATTCGACGGCGCCAATATCAATACCATCTCGGAGCGCGCGGGCTTTGGGAAGGGGACTGTCTATCTCTATGCCGCCAGCAAGGAGCAGCTGTTTCTAGATGTGCTGCGTGAGATTGGGCAGCAGACGCGCGCCGCCCTGGACGAGAGTTTGGCGGCGAGCGACGGCGCGCCGGTACCGCAGCGGCTGCGTGCCGTCGCAGGGGCCTTCGCGGCGCTGGCGGCCCAGCATCCTGACTTTGTGCGGTTGCAGGCGAGCGCGCTCTTTGGCGTCAACCGGCGGTTCCAGGTTGAGATGGCACAGGTGCTGCGTGAGGCGGTGCTGATGCTGGCGCGCAGCTTCGCGGAGGAACAGCGGCGGGGCGCGATGCGGCGGGTGGACGCGGATGCGCTGGCCGTCCTGCTGGTGGGGTCACTGCAAACGTTCGCCTTGCTGCCGGATGTGTTGGGAATGGGTGGAGGGTCGCCACGCGCGCACATTGACGCACTGGTTGAGACACTGTGGGCCGGACTGGCGCCAGGCGATGTGCCAGCGACGTAATGTCGCGCCGAGAGGGTGTGTGTGGTACGCCCTGCCGCCGCGTCGGCGGGGAGACATGCGAGTCGGGCTTCTGGCCAACCAGGGGCCGGAAATTGGAGGGGACGTGATTACGTCTGCTTATGCGGACGGGGAGGCGAGGGGAGATTGCGATGGACGATCCGCACGATCGTGATGAAGAAGATGGCGTGAATCCGCTCCAGGCGCTCGCGCTGCGGCTGCGACGAATCGCGCGGCGCATTGCCCATGGGTTGCCCGTGCACTGGGGGAAGCTCGAAGGTAAGACAGCGGTTCCAGCGAGCGCGCAGGGACCGCTCGCCGCCGCATTTGGCCGCTATGGTCGGGCATATTTTCAGCGGTGGCTGTTGATCGGCGCGATGATCGGGGTGGTTGCGGGGATTGGCGCCATTGTGTTCGCATCTGCCATCGCGCTCTGCACGCGATTATTTTTGGGAGGTGTCGCGGGATTCTTTCCGCCCGCGCCCGCGGGTGAGGGCATGACGATGATTACGCCGATTGGCCGCCGGTGGCTCATTCCGCTTGTCACGACGCTCGGCGGCCTGTTGACGGGTTTTATCGTGTTTACGCTGGCGCCAGAGGCGGAGGGCCACGGAACGGATGCGGCCATCAAGGCATTTCACGAGAAGGGTGGGCGCATTCGGTCGCGGATTCCCCTGGTGAAGCTGGTCGCGTCGGCGATTACCATTGGGTCCGGCGGAAGCGCGGGGCGAGAAGGGCCAACCGCGCAGATCTCGGCAGGGTTTGGCTCCTGGCTCGGCGATTTGCTCCACCTTGACGATCACGACCGCCGCATCGCGGTTGCGGCGGGTATTGGCTCAGGGATTGGCGCAATCTTCAAAGCGCCGTTTGGTGGAGCGCTGCTCTCGGCGGAAATTCTCTATAAGCGGGATTTCGAGGCGGATGCGCTGTTTCCCTCATTTATCGCCTCGGTCATCGGGTTCACGCTCTATGGGGCGTGGGCGGGATGGACGCCGATATTTGGAACCGGCGGCCACTTCAGTTTTACGCATGCGTCATCGCTGCTGGGTTATTTTATCCTTGGCATCTGTGCGGGACTCATCGGGCTGTTGTATCCGAAAACGCTCTATGGAGTGCGTGACCTGTTCAAGCGAATTCACATTCCTAACCACTTCAAGCCAGCAATTGGCGGACTCCTGGTAGGCATCATCGGTCTCTTCATTCCGCAGGCGCTGGGCATGGGCTATGGCTACGTTCAGTTTGGCATCAATGGTGACTTCTTCCATATCGCCGCGTGGCTGATGGCTGCGCTCGTGTTCGTGAAGATTCTCACGACGTCGCTCACCATCGGCAGCGGTGGGAGTGGTGGCGTCTTCGGTCCGGGCATGGTGATTGGAGGGTTTCTTGGCAGCGCGCTGTGGGCTGGCATGCATGCGATAGCCCCAGGGTTGGTGGCAGGAACGAATGCCGGCGCTTTCGCGGTCGTCGGCATGGGCGCCTTCTTCGGCGGCATTGCGAAGGCGCCACTGGCGGTTATCTTGATGGTAGCCGAAATGACGGGCGAGTATTCGCTGATCGCACCGGCTATGCTCGCGACGATGGTTGCCTACCTTATCACCGGTGAAACCAGCATCTATTCTGAGCAGGTGCCGACGAGGCTCGATTCACCGGCGCACAAAAACGATTACGCCTTGCCGCTCTTGCAGAGCCTTACGGTGCAGGACGCCCTGACGGTGGGCCTTACGGGCGCGCTGGCGACCGCGACGCCGGACACGTCTGTGAATGCGCTGTCGAAGGTGTTTCGTGAGCGGCGCGCGGCGAGCGTACTCATTCTGAATGGTACGCGGCTAGTTGGAGTGGTGACACCGACGGATCTTGCACGGGTTGAGCCGGCCAGGATGGATGTAACGCTGGCGCGACAGGTGATGTCGCGTGCGCTGGTGCGCGGCTACACGGATGAGTCACTTTACGCTGTGTGGCTGCGGATGTCGCGCCGCAATTTACGGCAGCTTCCGGTGGTGGAGCGCGCTGAGCCGGCGCGCCTGGTAGGTGTCGTGACGACCGACGCCATCGCGCGGCTGCTGCGGCTGCCCAGCGGCAAGCAGAGCGTGGGGCGGATGCCCATGCCGTCCGCCGCAGGGGTGGCAGCGAACGGAAGCGCCCGCGCGGATCTGTCGCCGCCAGAGATTCCAGCAATCGCGACGGCGAGTGAGGATGCCGCGGAAGGGGAGACTGGCGCCAAGGTGGAGACCGGCACGGCAATGGCGGCAGGAACGCTTGCGGAGGCGGCGAATGATGGCGCGCGAAGGGCCACCATCCCAGCCAGCGTCATTGCGCGGGAGAGCGGGGACCCCTTTGCGATGCTACGTGTCAGAGATGCGATGCTCAGGACGCCGCGCACCATCGGTGAGTCGGAGCCGCTGGCGAACGCGTGCCGGCTGCTGGATGACCGGGGCAGGTCACTGCTGGTTGTGGATGAGCAGGGAAGATTGACGGGGATCATCACGCGCTCGGACATAAATCAGCGGGAGGAGCAGGAGCGCACGAAGACGCTGACAGTTGGTGATGTGGCAGTGCGCAACCTGGTCACCGCTCGACCAAAGGAGACGCTGCGTGTCGCGGTGCATCGCATGAACCGGCTTGGACTGCGCCAGCTTCCCGTGGTGGGCAGCGAGCAGCCAGGGCCGCCGCTGGGGCTGTTGCGGCGCGAAGATATTCTGGCGGCCTATGAACAGGTGGCAGGAGCGGCAACCGCATCGCCGCCGGGCGCGGCAGGCAGCGCCCCGACAGCGGACGGCAGGTAGCGGCAGGCAGCGCCCCGACAGCGAGGAGAGGGGTGAGCGGAGACGCCGGAGGTGTCCCAGGCTAGCAGAGCCAGTCCTGAGTATCGGTTTTCTTGCGTCCGCGTTTGGCGGGCGGTGAGCTGTTGAGGTAGGCGGATGGTGCGGGAGAACGCGATGGCTTGGCTTTTTCCCCCATCTTCCCTGGTTTTGCGGGATCTGGTTTATTGTCGGTGGCCCACGCGGCGAGCGCATCGCGCATGGCATCAGTAAGCTCCATGTCGGCGCGGCGAGCAGCGGAGGGTGAGCGGCGCACCTGGCGGCGGGAATCGGCTGCGGGGGCGGCTGGTGGAGTGGGTGCGGGGATGGGTGAAGGCGCGGGTGCGGGTGCGGCGGCGCGATGTCGGGAAGCCGGCGCGGGCACGGAAGAAGGCGAGAATGTTGGCGGCGGGATGATACCGAGGGCAGGTGTGGCGCCGGGCATAGAGGAGCTAAAGGGCGTGAGCAGATTGGAAACGGGCGCGGCAGAGCCGTAGGTGGAGGGCGCGCCCGTTGCCCGATAGATTTCATCACGGTTGAGCGCCTGAGCGGCCAGTCGCGCTTGCGTGACGACCTTTATCGCACGCGCGCTCTTGCTCCACGCGAAGACCTGGCACACGATGGCGGAGAGCATGGTCCCGGCGAGAGCAGCCACCAGGATGGTAAGCACATCCGTACCCTGCCAGCCGAGGAAGCCGAAGATGTGTGTGAGTGGCGCGACGCTGAGCGCGGCAAGGTGCGAGCGAGCGGCAAGCTGCGCGAGGTCGCGGGGGCCGAGGAAGAGGAGTGAGAGCAGGGCACCGATGCCCGCGATGCTGGAGGCGATGGCTCCGGCACGCAGGCCAGCCCCGAGCTGGCGGCCATACCATTCGCGCTCAAGCCACTTGGCGATGCCCAGGCCAGCGCAGAGGCCAGCGAGCGTGACGCCGGGCGCCACGGCCAGCGCTATGTTGGTCTGGGCGGCATAGAGCAGGATAAAGGCCACACCGCCTACCAGTCCGCCCACGCGCACAACCGTCCTCATGCCGTGTCCCTCCTCTGCCGCGCGATGAAACAACGCGCGGCCCGCAGGTGGGCGTCCGTTGGACGCCCTTACAAATGCTTGGCGATCAGCAGGCGCTGCACTTCGCTGGTGCCTTCGCCGATCTCATGCACTTTGACGTTGCGCCAGAACCGCGAGACTGGATATTCGTCCATGAATCCGTATCCGCCGTGGATCTGTACCGCTTGATCGGCGCAGCGTTTCGCGGTCTCCGACGCGAAGAGCTTCGCCATAGATGCTTCTCGTGTGTAAGGTTCCCCTTGCATGGAGAGCCATGCTGCTTTGTAATACATCAGACGGGCAAGCTCAATCTCAGTAGCCATATCGGCCAATTTGAACTGAATGGCCTGGAAGGCGGCGATAGGACGACCGAACTGCTGGCGCTCGTGGGAATATTTGAGCGATTCGTCCAGGCAGGCCTGCGCCAGACCGACACTCAAGGCGCCGATAGCGACGCGGCCAGCGTCGAGGATGCGCATGAATTGCTGGAATCCGTCGCCGGGCGACCCAAGCACATTTCCTTCGGGCACCTGACAATCCTCGAAGGAGAGCGGGCGCGTATCGGAGGCGCGCCAGCCCATCTTATGGTACGGGTTGCCGATGACATAGCCCGGCGTGCCCTTGGGAACGATGAGGTTGGTGATTTCTTTGTGGCCGTCGGCTCGCATGCCCGTGACGGCAGTAATGGTGACGCCGCCCGTCATATCCGTACCGGCGTTGGTGATGAAGGTTTTGGCGCCGTTGATGTGCCACATACCGTCGCTCAGCTCGGCGCGCGTCTGTGTGCCGGCGGAGTCTGAGCCAGCGGCTGGCTCGGTGAGGCCGAAGGCCCAGAGCTGCTCGCCACGCGCCAGAGGTACGAGGTAGCGCTGCTTTTGCGCTTCCGAGCCGTAGTGGAAGAATGGTGACGCGCCGAGCGAGGTATGCGCCTCCATCGTGATGCCGATGGCGGCATCTCCGCGGCCAATTTCTTCGAGCGCGATGCAGTAGGTGAGGAAGTCGGCTCCGGCGCCACCATATTCTTCTGGGAAAGGCAGGCCCAGGAGGCCCAGCGCTCCCATTTTGCGTATGAGATCGTACGGAAATGCACCGTTCCGGTCCATTTCTTCGGCGCGCGGCTTGATCTCCTCTTCCGCGAATTCGCGGCAGAGGTTGCGAATCATTTGTTGCTCGGCGTTGAGCGTGAAGTCCATGTAGGTCCTCCGGGGTTCGTGAGGCGGACGGGGGCGACCGTCTCGCGTGTGGCTCGCGCGGGCCGCATCGCCCGCGCGCGCTGCGCTCACGATTATAACACGCGGCTGGTG
>DATGEP010000173.1:0-3345 GCA_035310125.1 Ktedonobacterales bacterium | reverse complement strand
AAAAGCGAGCCGTGTTACAAACGGGAGGCTGGCTCCGCAGGGAGCCGGCAGCTAGCGGCGTATCTGGAGTACACGAAGGGAGCTTTTCGGGATGCCGACCAGATCGCTTTTGCACGGACGAGTGGGGGCGGGTGCGGTCGCGATTCTGATAGTGGCACTTCTCGCCGTCCTTACCATCAGCCACGCCAGGACTCCCAACGCCCACGCATCGGGGAGCAGTCTCCTGCAGCTCAGCAGCGACCCGTATACGAATACGAGCAGCCAGCATAAGACGGAGGTCGAGCCGGATAGCTTCGCCAACGGCTCAACCATTGTCACGGCGTTCCAGGCTGGTCGGTTCTCTGATGGCGGCAGCTCCAACATCGGTTGGGCTACCTCAATCAATGGCGGCGCCACCTGGACATCCGGCTTCCTTCCAGGTATCACCCGCTATGCGGGTGGCACGTGGGAACGCGTGAGCGACCCTTCAGTGGCATACGACAGCACGCATCAGGTGTGGATCATCGCTTCCCTTACCCTCGGCAGTACGGTGCCGAATGCTGTCATCGTCAGCCGCTCTACCGATGGCGGCCTCACCTGGAGCAGCCCCGTGACGGTCAGTATCGCTTCCGGCACCGCACACTACGATAAAGACTGGATCGTCTGCGATAACTGGCCGCATCGCAATATCGCGCAGAGCATCTACACCGGTCGTTGCTACGTGGAGTGGGACGACGCCAACTCAAGCGCCAACAACGTCAGGATGAGCACGTCCACAGATGGCGGGCGCACGTGGAGCAGTCCCAATGGCCCGAGTAGCATCAACTTCGGCATTGGTGGCCAGCCGCTCGTCCAACCCAACGGTCATATCGTCGTGCCGATCATTGACGGCCCCGACATCGCAGCCTTTACGTCCTCCAATGGAGGCCAGAGCTGGAGCGCCGTACATGACATCACGCCCATCGAGGCCGTCATTGACGGCGGCAACATCCGAGGTGGTGTGCTGCCTTCCGCGGAGGTGGACGCCAACGGCGTTGTCTATGTTGTCTGGTCTGACGCGCGGTTTGAGCCAGGCAACAACGCCAATGACATCGTCATGACCACCTCCGCAGACGGCGGCACATGGAGCCCGGTGCAGCGTATCCCAATAGATCCGACCAGCATAAGCGCCGTGGATCACCTGCTTGCGGGCATCGCCGTGGATAAAGGCACCTCCGGCAGCTCGGTGCATCTGGGCCTGATGTACTACTACGTTCCGCAGGGCACCAATTGCACCGTCGCCACCTGCCAGCTAGATGTCGGTTTCGTCTCCTCCACCAATGGCGGCAGCACCTGGAGTGCGCCGGCGCAGCTAGCGGGACCGATGAATGAAGCCTGGCTCGCTAACACCGATCAGGGCTACATGGTTGGCGACTACTTCTCCGCGTCGTTTGTCGGCGGGAAGTGTTTCCCGGTCTTCTCGGTGGCTGGTCCGCCACCATCGTCTGGCGTCCTTAACCAGGCGATGTATACATGGACCGGTGGTCTCGCGATTCTTGGCGGCACACGCAGCGGCGCAGATTCTCGGGTCTATCGCGCACCGCGCCGCGGCGCGAGCATAGTGATGCCACGCACCGCCAATTAGGGTGACGAGGCCACGGGGTACGACATGCCGTGCGCCTCCGTGGCCTCGGTGGAGAGGAGCGCCATTTCGCGCTATTCCTCCAGGCGGTCGAGCGGGGTGTGGCGCATGAAGGCGGCGAACTCGGCGACGGCTTTGGGTCCGTTACGCTCCAGGCCCGCATTGAAGGCGGCCTGATCTACTACGCGAAAGCCCAGCCGTTCGGTCCAGAACGGTGCGAGCCGTCCGCCGCGCTGCCGCATCTCGCCGATGCGGGCGATGTTCTCCATCGCATCGCGCACGTCCGCGGCATCGGTCCACATCGCTTTGTAGGCAATGGTGCCCCCGCGCAGGAGGATCCAGGTCATGTTGGGCAGGCCGCCGTAGGCGCGGTGGCAGGCGCCGTCAAGTGCATCCACCAGAACGCGGCGCTGGACGCGCTGCTCATCGCGGAAGCGCTGTGCATGGGCGAGTTTCCGCTCGAAAGATGTATGATGGGGCAGGTTTTCGCCGGGGTGGGCCTCGCGTGTGTAAATGAAAACCGAGGTGAAGCCGCGCGGCTCAAACTCGGCGGCCAGTGGGTCCATAGATGGGCACGCCATCGCGCAGTAGGGTCAGGTGTAGCTGCCAAACTCGATCATCACGTGGCGGGCACTCCAGAGTGAGGAGAGCGAAACCGTTTGTCCGTCCAGGTCGGTGAGCACGAAGTCGGGCGCCTTCTCACCGACATGGAGGGTGGTCTTGAAGCTGTCCCAATCCTCCTCGCCCTGGAAGACGTCATAATTATACGCCGAGGGGTTATCCGGGTCGCTCATCCGCGCCTCCTCTCACAAACAGGCTGCTCCGCATGACATTCATAGTATCATGCGGAGCAACGGACGCGGCCCCACCCTGTATGCCGGATCTCAACGAGATAATGGAAGGTTACGATGCTCGCTCCCCGCGGGAGCGGCGCCACCCAGCGCTCGCGCCAGAACGGCTACTGGGCGCTGGGTGTGTAGCACCTGTCGCAAGGATTACCACGCGAGTCTAGCGACCCAAGGCGGATGAGCTACTTCTTTGGAGGCTTGCCGATGGGTGTGCCTTTCGCGGGTGGCTGGACCTCGAAGTATTTGGCGAGATCAGCCGGCATGATATGCGCGGGGTCCTGCTCGAAGATGTAGCCAGCGCGCTCAAGGGCGCGAGCGACGAGGCCGGAGCAGATTTCCTGGCCCTGCAAGGCAAAGATGATGGTGCTCCCAAAGAACAGCGACAGGAAGACGCTGCATATGGTGAGCTTGCCGTATCGCTGTCCCTCGGCCCACTTCCCGAACATGACCTGATTGTTGCGCTCCACATCGTCGGCTTCGATGTGGACGAGATAGTATTCCGTGGGTGTGTACTTGGAGATACTGTCGCAATCTACGCCATCGCCGTTGGCCTCGACGAGGGTGCCAACCGCATCAATGATGAGGGCCGCGTGATTCCAGCGCGTATACTTGCGGTCGTCACCGTGCATCTTGAGTCCCTGCGCCCAATGGATGAGTCGATCATACATTTTGTTGCCGTGGGTGAGGATGAAGTCGCCGCGTGTGAAAGTCTGGGCTGCCTCACCGGGACCGTAACGTGTGACGTCAACCTGGCGGTCTGCAGACGTTGCGGTGGATGTGGATGGTGGTGCCGAGATGCGCTGTACCATGTGGAGTCTCCCCTCCCAAAACGAGTTTGGCTTGCGCGAGAATGGCAGTATGTCATGACTTTGGGGGCAAGTATATCTCTTGCCCAGG
>DATGEP010000172.1:0-1572 GCA_035310125.1 Ktedonobacterales bacterium | reverse complement strand
TGCCGATTCTGCCGAAAGAGGAGATTTCACCACGGAGGGTACGAAGCGCACGGAGGGGCATGGTGCAAGGGAGGGGCATTGCCGATTCTGCCGGAATCTGAAAATTGGCGGACAGGGGCTGCCGATCCTGCCGGAATCTGGGAACCGCTTCCCCAGCCTCGCGGGCGCAGCTGGCGGCGCCCCGACAGCGGACGCGGGGAGATAGCGGCGCCCCGACAACGGGCGCGGGGAGGCAGGGGCGGTTGCCGATTCTGCCGGAATTGCACATGGTGGTGCGCTCCTGCGATGAAGGGGGGGTGGACACGCGGGTATCGAGGGGAAGCGTATCACGCGGGGACGCGCGGCGCGACGGTCAGAGGCGGTCAGATGCGGGCGGGAGTTTCTCCCTGATGGATGGGTAGGCGACTCATCCCACGTCTGGGGAGGCGCTCGTGGCCAGCAAGGGCCGGCGCAGGGAACATGCCGCGGCGGCGGGCGTCCACCGGACGCCCCTACATGCCCGGTGGCGCAGACAGGAATGTCCGCGCCACCGCGGATAGGAATGTCCGCGCCACCGGGAACTGGTATGATGCGCCGTGAATGGCCGCCGGGTTGTGTTGTGGGCGACCGCTGTGAAACTCAGCGCTTGAACCAGGAGTCGGCAATCATGAGGGCCTCGACATCACCTTCCACGCTATATGTGCCATTCTGGTAGAGCAGCAGCCCGTCCTCCTGGTAGGAGACGATGCGCAGCCAGAGGTCAAAGTCCGCACGGACGGTTGCCGTCGGGTGGGGATGTGGACCGCAAGCGACCTGGAGCGCGCCGGCATCCACGACCGCGTGACAAACGCCTTCCTGGCTTCCAGAGAACTCGTATTGGATAACTACGTGTGCGTCCCGTGCCCGGTCTTGCTGAAAGCTCCCGCGCAACATCCCCATGTACTCGTCAATCGTCATAGCCGCCAATCCCTCTCCTATCCACCACATCTGTTCATCACATCGCGAGCTGACGTGCTCGCGCCATGCTGCTACGGAACGCGCACAATGGATGCCTCAGCTCACCTCCAGTCGCAGCAGATCGTCGAGCGTTTCGCGGCGCCGTATTAGTCGCGCCTGCCCGGTATGGACGAAGACGACCGCGGGGCGCGCGATGAGATTATAGTTGCTTGCCATAGGGAGATGATATGCTCCGCTGACGGGAATCGCAAGAATGTCGCCTGGCGTCGCGCGCGGGAGCGCGGCGGCTTGCACGAGCACATCACCCGATTCGCAGTAGCGCCCGACGACGCGCGCCGTCTCATCGGGCGGCGCGGTCATGCGCTCCGCGAGCGCCGCCCAGTAGCCCGCGCCATAGAGAGCTGGCCGGGGATTGTCGCCCATGCCACCATCCACCGCCAGGAAGGTCGTCCCGCCGGGCACTGCCTTGCGCGGCCCGGTCGTATAGAGCGCCACGCCCGCGCGCGCGACAATCGCCCGACCCGGCTCAACGACTACGCGAGGCGGCTCCAGCCGGTGGCGCCGCACCGTCTCCGCCAGCGCGTGCGTCACGACTTCGGCGTAGTCCGCGATGGATGGCGCTTGCTCGTCCGGCAG
>DATGEP010000171.1:0-5947 GCA_035310125.1 Ktedonobacterales bacterium | reverse complement strand
TGACCGGCCGTGGCGCGGCGGATGGGCGCCTGACATGTGCTGCGCCCGTCATCCTGGTCCCGAGACGCCAGAGGCACTCCACTCCAGTTGAAGGACGCATAGCCATCACCACTCATAGTGTGCATTTTGGCGCGAACCACGACTTTCACTCCGCCAGTGTGCACACGATCCAACTTCGATTCACTCCGCGGTATCCGGTCAGTCCGGAGCTACCGCTCTCGCAACTCGGTGCCCAGATGTCAAAGCCAGATCTGCTGGCGAAAGAGAGTCCCATGACCAATTCGACTTCGACTGAAGTGCCTACTTACCGCAATGCCGAAGGCCTATATGAGATCGAGATTCCCGTCCACCGTGTAGTGCGCGCTAATGGCGGCGCTTGGCGCGAACCCGCCGGCTCGCGCACCGTGCGCGTTAGGGTCGAGTGGCGACCAGACGTACTGCAAGAAATGGTGGAACGGGCGCTCACGAACCGTGGCGGCCGGTCATCTTACGGCCCGGTCACCGTCACCGTGCAGTCATGAGAAAACTCGATGCGAGTTCCGGTGCAGCGCGCGAGCCGTCGCTTCCGAGCGATAGCACCGTGTTCAAGAGAGTTGGCATGACCGGGTACGCCGCCTGCTGGACGTGTGATACACCCATCCAGGTCGAGACACTGCCGCGCCAGAACCTAGAGTTCTACTTCGAACGCCATGGCTGGTCAGGCTATACCGATATCCCGGGCGAGTCGTGGACGGTCGTGCGGTTCGGCACCTATGTTGGTCAGCAGGTCCTTTTGTGCCGGCGGTGTTACGACGTGCTGCTCAACCTCAAAGACGCGTCGTTGCCGCTTTCCTGGGGCGGTAACCATAAAGCGAACCTGCGCGCACTGGGCCGTCGCCGCCAGCACTGGCGGCGGACCATTGATGACCACAACCGGTCTGTCGAGCAGCCCCCAGTCGATGAGCCTGAGCTGCCCGGGCACCTCGTCAAACGCTACGAGGACGTGCGGACCGAGCGCGTGCCGCTGGAGACGATCAGTGCCGACAAGTTGTTCGGGATGCGGCCTAACGAAGCCATGGACCTCGTGGCGGGCGACATTGAGTTCATCAACAAGTATCTGGGACTCGACCTCGACCCGTTTGAGGTAAGAGAAGATGAGTGGAAATGCGGCGTCTCATCGGCGCTCTTTCCGTGGTACGTCTCTCGTGAGCCGGCGACGATTCTGGCGTTTCTTCTCGGCCTGGTGAACGGTTACGCATTACTCGAAAGGTTGCAGCGCGCAGCGCGGCGCGGGTAGAGGAAGAGCGCGGATGACGACACTTGCGGCGGACTCTGGAGTCCCACGACAGCAACCAGATATCGCTTTGCTGCCGCCCCAGGTCGAGGAGGCAGTGACGCGGTGGTGCGCTCAGGCGGACCTCCCAGAAGCCGGCCTCGCCGTCATTCAGGCGATCCGCGCATCGGAGCCGTCTCGACTGGTACGCAGCAGTGTCGCGAACACGAGCGGTCGCCACCCCAGCCTGAAGATGGGCGTGATGGTGCAGTTCGAGAGCGGCAAGGTTGAAGACCCTGCCGTCCGGCTCATGGACCACGATCCGGATGTGGTGGCGTTCTGGGACCAGCCCGAGCCGATCAAGCTCGTCTACACGACAGCGGCTGGGCGTACGGTCGGACCACTGCACACGCCCGACTTCTTTGTTATCCGCCGCGCCTCAGCGGGCTGGGAAGAGTGGAAGCAGGAAAGCCGACTGCTAAAGCTCGCGAAGGATCAGCCCGAACGCTATGTCCGCGATCCAGATGGCACATGGCGGTCTCCGCCCGGCGAGGCCTACGCAGCAGCTCTGGGCTTGACGTATCGTCTACGGTCGTCAGCCGAGCACGACTGGAAATTCATCCGCAACCTTCAGTACCTGCAAGACTACCTCGACCCGGACTATCCAGCGATCGCTGACGCGAGCGTGCAGGCGGTGCTCGACGCGGTTCGCACGAACCCGGGAATCTTGTTAGATGACCTCTACGACAGTTTGGGTGAAGCCGCGGATGCGGACGACGTCAACGCTCTGATCGCTCGTCAAGCGCTGCACGTGGACTTGCGCGTTGCGTCCCTGGCGGAGCCTTGGCGCGTCCCGGTGTTCGCCGACCAACTGGCGCTACGCCTCCACGAGGCCACTACGACTACGCCGTCCGACGCGTTTCACGCACCACCTTTCGTCCACCGCGTGCGTGGGGCGCGCATCCGCTGGGACGGAACACGTGCTCGCATCCTTAACATCGGGGACGAGTACACCACCGTCGGTAATGAAGAGGATGGGTCGGACGCCGTCGATATTCGCAACGCAGTGTTCGAGACTCTCGTCCAGCAGAACAAGATCACTGGGGATAACGTCGAACCGGAGGGCGGTATCACGCCCGAAGGGCGAGCGCTACTAAACGAGGCCTCGCCAGACGCATTGGACAGCGCGCTCGCGAAGTACACCGTGATCGAGCCACGGCTCAAGGGGCTACCAGTCGGCCCCACGAGCGCGACCGCACGGACGGTTCGGCGATGGCTCAGCGACTATCGCCTGGCCGAGGAAGTCTACGGCAATGGTTTGATAGGTCTGTTGCCAAAGTCCACCTCGGAACGCGGCAATCGCGCGCTCAAACTCCCAGCCAAGACCTGGGAGGTCATGCTGAAGTTCGTAGAGGAGAAGTACGAAAAGCTCGGGGCGCTTAGCAGGAAGATCGTCTTCGGGATGGTCGTCAACGAGTGCCAGAAGGCTGGCGTCGTCGCCCCAAGTCGTAAAACCTGGATTCGGTGTGTCAACAACCGGCCGCGATATCAGCAAGAGCGACGGCGCCGAGGACGCAAAGCGGCGTACAAGGAGAAAGCCTTCTACTGGGAACTCAACCTGACGACGCCGCGACATGGGGATCGCCCCTGGGAGATCGCGCACATCGACCATACCCTGGTGGACGCAGAGCTGCTGTCGTCGAGAAACGGGCGCAAGCGTAAGGTATTGGGCCGCGCGTGGTTGACCATCTTGATGGACGCCCACTCGCGGCGCATCCTCGCGCTTTATCTTACGTTTGACAAGCCGAGTTATCGGTCGTGCATGATGGTGTTGCGGGAGTGTGTGCGGCGGTGGGGCCGCCTGCCCGACACCATCGTGGTAGACGGCGGCGCCGAATTCCATAGCTGCTACTTCGACCTACTGTGCGCACTATTCCACATCACAAAGAAGAAGCGTGCAGCCTCGCAACCGCGCTACGGAAGCGTGCTCGAACGCATTTTTGGCGTCTCGAATACCCAACTCCTCCACCAAATCCAGGGCAACACGAAAATGACCCACGAGGATGTGCGTCAGGTTACGCCTGAGGTGAATCCGAAGGCGCACGCACAGTGGACTATTGAGACGCTCTGGGTCCTTCTGTGGCGGTGGGCTGAAGAAGTTTGGGGCACGACCGAACATCCGCGCCTCGAAGAGACACCGATCGAGGCGTTCAAGGCGGGTGTCAGACGCGCCGGAGTCCGTCGCAATCGGCTCATTTCCTTTAACGAGCAGTTTCTTGTTGACACGCTGCCGAGCACGGAACGAAGGCGCGCCAAGGTACAGGTCAACGGTGTCAAAGTCAATTACATCTACTACTACTGCGCGGAGTTCGAGTTGGCGGGTGTCCGGGGCACGAGCGTACCCGTCCGGTTTGACCCTTTTGACGGCTCGGTCGTCTGGGCCTTTGTTAAGACAAACTCAGGGAAGAAACGGTGGGTCCGTTGCACATCGGAACACAGCTACGCCTTGAAGGGCTGCACCGAGCGAGAGCTTCAAATCGCTGCCGAGGAATTGAAACGTAAAGCCAAGTTGCATGGCGACCAGTACGCCATGTCGGCCGCCAAGTTGGCCGCCTTCCTTGTCTCAGCCGAAGGAGAGTTGCTGTTACGCGAACAGCGCGAACTCGATGCGGAAGGCAGGGGCATTCGCGCCGCCATCAACAGCGGCGTTCATCCTGACGCGCAGCCACGCCCGCTGGCTCTGGAGGCTGGGTGCGACGCGCCGGTTGAGGCTAGTGCTGAAGATCCGGAGAGCCGCGAACCGGCCGCGACGCCGCCCCTGGTGGGAATCCTATCGCGCCACAAAGTGCAGCGCGTCCCGAGACGGCGGCCCGGACACTCAGCTCAGCCTAAGCGCCTGAGGCCAAACGGAAGGTTCTGATGACTGGACGCAGCCGCCGCTTTCCCGAGGGTCTACTAGCGAAGCTTCGCCTCAAACCGACGAGTGAGCTGGGGTGGCACCATCGGCGTGTTACCCCTGCCCTCTCGGGAGGCACCGACGATGCCAAGCCCCAACGTCGCCACGATACTGCGCGACCACGTCTCGTTGTCTACCTCGTGCATTGACCGTCTCTACCTCAATGGATATGTGCCGAAGCTCCAGACGAGCGGCCAGCTGTGCGCCTTTCTGTGCGATCACCTCGGTAATCGGATCGCCTCGCCGGCTGCCATCCGCCCAGTCCACGATCGCTTTGTCCAGGCAGTCGGTTCGTTCGCCGACCAGCATGTCGTGCCGGTCGTCCAGTTCGAGCGCGGCCAACGAAAGGACGACGTCGCTGCGCGCTATCGTGCGCGCTTTCAGGCCAGTGAGGGCGTCGTGTTCATCGGCGTTGCCCAGGAGCGCCAGTTCTCCTTCAAAGCGACCAAGCACATCGTGCCTCCCCACGCCGTTCACTTCTCGTTCTCGCGCCAGTCAGTCGCGGTCAAGCACTACTACTTCTATCTGCAGGATGCCGAGTGGGGACCGGCTTTCATCAAGGTCGGTACCTACGTGCCCTATCCGGTCCGCGTCTGCCTCAATGGCAACGAGTGGCTCAAGCAGCAGTTGCGCAAAGAGGCCGTCCCGTTCGACAGCCTGGACAACGGCTTCCAGTGGTGCGCCGACCCCGAGCGGCTGCAGCAACTAGCTGATTCACTCAGCCCAGCCGATGTACAGGCCTTCTTCGATCGCTGGCTCGAGAACCTCCCTTGGCCACTCACCTCAGCCGATCGTGCTGCCGGCTATCGCCACCGCTTGAGCATCTGGCAGCTCGAGATGAGTCTGACCCAGGTCTTCACCACACCCGTCTATGGTCGCCACTTCTTCGAAGCCGTCATCCGCGACAACCTCGACCTGGGCCGGCCAGATCGCGTCAGCCTGCTGTTCCCCACTCGCCTCACTCGACGTACGCCGCCGCCAGGTCTCGGCTACAAGACGCGCGTCATCACCTACGGCGTTGCTCCAAGCCTGCACATCGAGTTCAAGCATTCCCACGTCAAGCAGTACTTCAAGGAGCAGCGCGCGTTGCGTACGGAGACCACGATCAACGACCCGCTCGATTTCCAACGAACCAAGGGCCTGGACACTTTGCCGCACCTGCGGGCCATCGGCCGGCAGATCAATGCCAAACTGCTGGACGTCGAGCGCGTCGCCGACGGAGCGGTACCTGCCTCGTCGTTTTTTGAACGTCTCCAACTGCCTACACTCTCGCCGACCGGCCAGCGCGTCTCGGCCCTGCGCTTCGGCGATCCGCGTGCGCAGGCATTGTTCGGAGCACTGTGCCACTTCAGCCATCTGCCCGATGGCTTCCGCAACCGCGACCTACGCCCGCTAGTGGCTGGCCTCCTCGGTCGCGATCTGGCCAGCTACAGCGCCGGCGCCATGACCTACGATCTTCGCCGACTTCGCCTCCACGGCGTCATCCGCCGTGCGCCACGTACGCTGCGCTACACCCTCACGCCCAACGGCATGCGCGCGGCGTTCCTTTACACCACGCTTTACCGCCGCTTGCGCCGACCTCACCCATCTGTTCGCGCCTATCACGACCAACTCCCATCCCGCCTGGATGCCGCACTCCACCAACTCGACACCGTTCTGCAGGAGTTGTGGACCTCACCCAGACCCGCCGCCTGAACTTGACTCCTCCGGAAGCCACCCGCTCCTTTAAAGCAGGCTAG
>DATGEP010000170.1:0-23043 GCA_035310125.1 Ktedonobacterales bacterium | reverse complement strand
TACCCCACAATCGGATTGATGGGATCGGTCCGGTGCAGCAGGTACAGCTTGGCGTGCAGGTGGTGGCGCAGAAAGAGCTTCACCGCGAGCTTGCCTGAGCGCAGATGCGCGCTCAAGCGCCGCAGGCCCATCTCGTCCGCGTTGCTCGGCGCGCCGATGGTTAGCTGCTGGCGGAACTCCTCAGCAAGCTGTTTCTTCAAGCGCAGCGCCGTCGTCTGATCAATGCCGCCGTCCACGCTGCCCAGACGCAGCGCCGCGCGCAGCTCATCCTGCGGCAACGATTGCATGCCCACCATCAAGCGGCAATTAGCGCCATCGCCGCCCGCGAACCGTTCGATATCTTCATCAATCAGCCGCCAGCCGCGCAGATTGAAATATCCCACGCAGAAGTCCGCGCGTGTCGCCAGCCGCACCGTCTCCCGCAACGCCGGCAGCAAACTCAGCTCAATATTGTCAAATATCTTTGGCATGGCGAATCCTTACTGCCGCAACCGCACGCTCTGTGAATTGATGGGCTAAGTATAATCTTACCGCTACACTCACACAAGACGCCCAACGCCCATACTGTCCCTAGATACGTCACCCACGCCCAAAACCGGAAATGGTCTCATATCTGGCTCTTCGCTCCCTCCCACACTTCTCGGGCGCGCATGAACGGCGCCGGGGCATGAGGGTCATGTCAGAGCGGACTGAGCGGCGAGAGATGCCGAGATGCCGGACAGGATCGCGGAGGTCACATGGCGCGGGCTACGTGGTGGGTCCATCGTCGCCGTTCTCGTCCGCGCCGTCGGAGCTCTCGGCGTCAGGGGAGATGAGCGCATCCGGCGGTTCGGGGATGAGCGGAGGGGTGGGGCGTGCCGGCTCGTCGTCCAGGCCGGGAATCTTCGACGCGACACGCAGCACGGTAGATTGCTCCTCGAAGCTCTCCTCGCCCGGCTCCGGCGCGCTATGCAGCGGGATGGCTTCGGGCGCGGGCTTCGGAGCCTTGGGGGGGCGCGCATCGAGCACCCAGCTCCCACGCGGCGCAGGCGGCACCGCGGGCGAGCGCTCGCGACTCCAGCGCAGCGCCTGCGCGAAATCGCGGGCGTTGGCGTAGCGGTCGGTCGCTTCACGCCGCAGGGCCAGCAGAATCACCTCTTGCAGTGGCCAGGGCACGTCGCGGCGGAAGGTCGTCAGCGGCGGCGCATCAACCACCATTCGCCGCGAAGCCGCCGCCAGCGGCGTATCCGCCGCAAACGGCAGCCGTCCGGTTATCAGCTCGTAGAGGACGATGCCAAGCGCGTAGATGTCCGCGGCGGGTCCGCCTGGCTCGCCCAGCACCTGTTCCGGCGAGAGATAATCAGGCGTGCCGAGCACCTGGCCGGTCGCCGTCAGCGTCGTCAGGTCGCCGCCCACCTGGCGCGCGATGCCGAAGTCCGTGAGCTTCGATAGCAGCTCGACATGCGAATCTACGATCATCACGTTCTGCGGCTTCACATCGCGGTGAACGACTCCCAGCGAATGCGCCATTCCCAGCGCCGCGCAAAGCTGGTCGCCGAGCTCCCACACCCATTCGAGCGGCAGCGGTCCGTGCTTGCGGAGAAGCTGCTTGAGGGTTGAGCCGAAGACATACTCCATCGTGATATAGGGCACCGGCTGGTTCGATTCTTCAGCCCAGGGAACGACCGGCGGCGCCGCCAGCGGCACTGTGTAGCCGTAATCCAGCACGCGCACGACATGGGGATGGGAGAACGACGCCGCCAGGTGCGCCTCGCGCCGCAGCCGCGCCGCCGCTTCGGGAATCAGCGGGCCGTTGGTTCGCAAGACTTTGACGGCGACGATGCGCTCGGTATGGAGGTCCACGCACCGATAGACGACCGCCGTGCCACCCAGCCCGACACGGGCCAGCACCCGATAGCGGTCGGCCAGTGGGATACTCCCTCCACTGGCCAGTTTAGCATGCGCTCGTTGGCCGGGCATCACGATCCCTCTGATGTTGAACCCACGCTGGGGTACGCGCTCTCTCGCGGTCACGCATTGTACCACATCGGGCGCGCTCAGGCACCGGGCAGTGCGAACGCCACCGCCACGATCATGGCGTAGAACGCGAGCAGCTGCAAGCCTTCCAGCCAGGTCGTCTCGCCGTCCAGACTCACCAGCGCGTAGACGAACGCGACAAGTCCCAGCGTGATGAGCTGAAGCGGGGCAAAGAGAAGCGAAAGCGTGAGATCATGATTGAAAGCACCGATAGGGAAGCTGAGAAGCACCAGCACGGGCGTCACGAAGAGCGCCACCTGTACGCTGGATCCGGCGGCGACGGACATCGCGCCGTCCATATGATTGTGCCACGCCGTGATGACCGCGCCAGCCTGCTCGCCCAGATTGCAGACGATTGGGAAGAGAATGAGGCCGACGGAGAGCGGCGTCAGCGGCGTCGCCTGTATCACATTATCCGTCACGCTCACCAGCATTCCGGCGATGCCGACCGTCAGCATCGTCACGACGGCAAGGCCGACAATGGCGATGGTGATATCCAGGCCATGCCCACGCCGTGCCTCACGCAGCTTGCGCACCACAACATCTTCGTCGGCTTCTTCCGCCGTAACGATCTTTTCCAGCTCTGTTTCGTGCGCGGAATCATCCGCGAGCATCGGAACGCCCTCAACCTCGACGGCAGCCGTCGCGGCCACCGCGCCACCCTCCGCCTTGCGGGCGGGTTTCTTCGACTGGTGGCCGCGAGCGCCCAGGTCGAACACCGACGAAGCGACATACGCGATGTAGCTGACAATCAGGATCAGGCCGAAGGCGACGCTGACGACATCCTGCGTACCGATGGGAGGATGGGTTGCGGCAAGCTTCGTCGCCAGGGTCGGCAGCGCGAGACCCACGACGGCGAGCGCCAGCATCGAGGAATAGCCTGCCGCGCTGGCCGCGCTGAAGTTCATGCGCCCGTTACGCAGCGCCGCGATGAAGATCGAGGAGCCGAGCACGAACAGGATGTTGTTGATCACCGAGCCAATGAGCAGACTATGAATGACATCCAGGTCGGATTGGATGACCGCCGGGGAGCTGCTATGCACGTGCGCATGGATCAGCAGAAAGATGCCGATAGCCAGCTCAGGAACGTTCCCAAACGACGCGCCCAGCAGTCCGCCCGCGCGGTCGCCGAAATAGGTGGATAACGTATCGGTCAGCTGGCCGATGAGTGTCGCCAGAGGAATGACGGCGACGAGCGATAGGGCGAATATCCAGATGGTCAGTTGTCCAGCGTTCGCTCCTTGCCGGTTCAAGAAGAAGGCTACCGCCGCCAGCGGTATCGCGATGAGCAATATGTTCAGCCACGAAAATTTCACGGACTGTTCTCCTCAGCGCCTCACCACCCAACACCGTGTCCGCCATGCGGACCATTCGATAAGCAGTCTATCGTATCTGGCAAGAGATTGCGACCACCTGACGCCGCGCGGCAACCACCGCTGCCACTATTTCAGCATAAATGTGTAGTCCCAGCACGGACACACCCCGTATACTGAACACAACGAATACCCACGTGTACTGGAAGGCGCGAACCCGTGTTGGATTGGGAGCAAACCATGGAATACAGTGAGCAAAACGTGGCGCCCAGGGAAGAGGCCGGCGCCGCACCGGCGGCAGGTCCGGAGGGTGTTGCCGGCGAGGGGGCCACGAAGCCGATTACGGTGCTGCTGGCGGACGATCACGCACTGGTTCGCGAAGGCACGCGCCGTCTGCTGGAAGCCGAAAACGATATTCGCGTCGTGGCGGAGGCCGGCGATGGGGCCACCGCCGTGCGGGAGGCGCAACGCTCCATACCGGATGTGGCGATCATGGATGTGGCTATGCCGGGAATGTCGGGGATCGAGGCGACGCGCCAGATCAAGGCGCTGCTGCCTGGGGTAGCGGTTCTCGCACTGACGGCGTATGATGACGATCAATACGTGCTGGCGCTGCTCGACGCGGGCGCCGCGGGCTTCATGCTCAAAGACGTGCGCGGTGACGAGCTGGTGGAAGCCGTGCGCGCCGTGCATCGCGGTGAGGCTGTGCTGCGACCGGGTGTCGCGGCGCGGGCGCTGCGGCGTGCGGTATCGCGGCACAGTGCGCCGGCAACGCCACCACCGCTCTCCGAGCGCGAGATGGAGGTGTTGCGCGAGGCTGCGCGCGGGCTGCCGAACAAAGACATCGCGCGGCGCCTCAATCTCAGCGTGCGGACGGTACACACGCATCTCGGCAATATCTTCACGAAGCTCCGCGTTGGCTCGCGCACCGAGGCGGTGCTGCTGGCGTTACGGCGTGGCTGGATTACGCTGGAGGAGACGACACTCAGAGAAGGCGAGGGTGAGCGTACATGAGCGAGCGCGTGGTGCCGGAGCAACGCCTGCACGCAACCGGTGCGTGGCGCGCGCTGGACGCGCGCGCTCTCTGGCTGGCGCTTCCGCTCGTGGTGGACATCGCGCTCGTGGTGTGGGCGCTGAGTAAACCCGCCATTGCGCTCCCGTTCGCGCCGCCGGGCGCGCCGATTGTCCTGGCTGGCATCACCTTCGCGATCGCTTTCGTTGCGCGCTGGTTCCAGCGACGTTTCGGCATCACGGGGCGAGCGATCCTCTCGCTCCCCGATCCGCTGTACACATTGTATCTCGCCACGATGATCCTGGTTGGCACACCAGATGCCGTCCTGCTGGCCGCCGTCACACCTTTTGTGGAACGCCTGCCGGAGTCCCCCCTCACTCCCCGCCAGGCCGCGTCAGCCTTGCGCCAGTCGGCGGCGGCCACGCTTACGACATTTCTTGCCGGATTGTTCTATAACCTCGTAGGGGGGGCGCTCGCACACACGATATCGCCGCTGCGCGCCCATTTCGCGGGAGCCGTCCTTGTCTCTGTCATGATGTTTATTGGCGCGGGCACCGCCCGCGTCATCGAGCAACGGGTCGCATGGGACGGGTTGCGCCTGTCGTTGCGGGAATATTTCCTCAGCCCGGCGTTGCGCTTCCAGGTGTTGCTGTTGAGCGTCGGCCCGTTGCTGCCTCTGGCCGAAGCGCTCGATGACGCGGAAGCCGAGTTTGCCTGGATCCTTTTTCTGGTGCCGCTCTGCGCGGTGTACTACCTGGCGCTGGTCAGCGTGCGTGTTCAGCAGCACACCGATGAGTTACAGGTGACCGTGGAGCAGCTACGCATGTCGCGCGAGCGCGAGGCTGAGCTGGCGGACTACGCGGCCCTCATCACGCGCGCGCAGGAGGACGAGCGCCGCCGCCTCGCCCGTGAGCTGCACGACGACACCGCGCAGGCGCTGATCGCCCTCTCCCGCGGACTCGATGCGCTCGCCGCGCGGCAGGTGGATCCGCCGCTCTCCAGCAGAGACGCGCACTTCGTCGGCGAGCTGGGGGCGCTGTCCAAACGCACACTGGACGGTGTGCGCCGCGCATGTCAGGATTTGCGGCCTTCTGTGCTGGACGATCTGGGGTTGCCGGCGGCGCTCGAATCGCTCGCGCACTCGATGACGATGCGCGGCATGGAGTGCGCGTTTCATCAGACCGGGGAGAGTCGCAGCTATGCCATGGAGGTGGAAGTGACAGTCTTTCGCATCGCACAGGAGGCGCTCGCCAACGCCCATCAGCATGCGGACGCCCATACCGCGACCCTCGACGTAGTATACCGTCCGCACGGCCTCGATCTGCATATCATGGATGACGGGCGCGGCTTCGATTATTCCGCGCAGGTACGCAACCATGCGAACGCCACGATGGGCGCGATGGAGTCACGTCCGGGGCTTGGCCTCCTTGGCATGCGCGAGCGAGCCAGCTTGATCGGCGCGCACCTGACGGTCGAAAGCGAGATTGGCAGCGGCACGACCGTCGCGCTCACGGTGCCTCTCGACGGCGACACTGCTGTGTCCAAGCGAGCATGGTGAAAGCCACGATAGTCACTCGATAGTCAGTGGAAGTGGCGACATAGAGCAGCCGGATGTCCTTCGCGCGCCAGTCCTATACCGGACCCGCGCGCGCACTGCCCATCCGCTCGCGCCATGTCTGCTGGCATACGAATTGCTGCCTTTCCGGTGTGCTACCCTCCAGGATTTCGCATGGAATACGGTATCCGGTGGTAGCTCACGATACATGGAGAGCGCTATGATAACGGCTCAGGAGGGTGTGAGTGGCTTCGCGGCGCAGGCGGGCGAACGCGCGCGAATTCTGGAGTATCTCGTGGGCCACATGCACGAAACGTTGGGGCAGACGGCGGGGTTGCTAGCGGAGACTACGGATTACGTCCTCTCGGCGCCGGGAAAGCTGCTGCGACCGTTGCTATTGATTGATGCCTGCAAAGCCGCGGGCGGCGATCCAAGTCTGGTGTTTCCCGCCGCCGCCGGCACCGAATATGGCCACATCGCCAGTCTGATCCACGACGACATCATTGACGGCGATGCCCAGCGGCGCGGCCAGGACACCTTGCATATCAAATACAATCTGCCCGCCGCTCTGCTGACCGGTGACTACCTCATTTTTCACACCTTCCTCTGCTACACCCAGTGCGCGGATAGCGGTGTCAGCGCCGAGCGCGTCCTGAAAGCCATCCGCATACTCAGCACCACGTGCATCGAAATGTGCCAGGGACAGGCACTGGAGGAGCAGGTGGCGGGCAACCTTACTACGGATGAACACACCTACATCGAGCTCATCCGCCTCAAAACGGCCAGCTTTTGTCAAGCGGCGGCGGCTATTGGCGCCTGCCTGGGAGGTGGCGACGACCTCATCATGGAAGCGCTGAGCACCTACGGCGCCAATTTGGGCATGGCCTTCCAGATCCTCGACGATATCCTCTCCTACGACGGCAGCGCCTTGCGCATGGGCAAGCCGCTGACCAGCGACGCGCGCAACCATCGGGTGACGCTACCTATTATCTATGCGCTCCGAGCGGGCGGCGCCGCGGCCCGCGCCCAGATGGAGCGACTGTTCGCGGCTGCCCCCTCCACCGACATGGATGCGCACACGGCCATCGTCCGTCTGCTACTCTCCACCCGCGCGCTCGATCGGGCGCGTGCCCTGGCATATCGCTACACTCATAAAGCCAAGGCATCGCTCGATCGGCTCCCGTATACCGAATCGCGCGAGCGCTTGCGCTCGCTGGCGGATGTTTTCCTCACGCGCGGCCACTGAAGCCCACCATGCGCATGGTGGAGGCCCATTCATTGATGAGACGCAGAACCGCGTGTCCTCCGGGATAGATGGTGGTGGAGTATGCAACAGCCGGTCATTTCAGAGGCGTACCCCATGCGCGAGCCTGACGGCATCCATTCCGGGCAAGCGCTGGCGCGGGCGCTCGCCTTCCTGCGTTTCAATCAACAAACGGGCAATCACTGGACGGGGGTGTTATCCTCGTCCGCGCTCGCGACCGCCATCGCCATTGTCGCGCTACAATTGGTGGACCGCGCCGCTCACCAGGAGCGCATCGCGGCGGGCCGCCACTGGCTCTTCGCCACGCAGCACGGCGATGGCGGCTGGGGCGATGGCATCATAGACGAGTCCAACATCAACGCGACGAGCCTCGCCATTGGGGCGCTGCTCTTCACCCAACCCGCCGATCCTGAGCCTGACGCGATGGACTGCCTGAGGAGCGCTCGCGAGCGGCTGGCGGCATTCGGCGGCTGGGAGGCTGTCAGCGATCCCGCGCAATGTACGCTCAGTGGTCCATGTCGCACTGTCGCGGCGCTTGCCGGCATATTGGATTGGCGGCGCATCAAGCGGCTGCGTCCCGAGGTCGTTCTACTGCCGCAGGGTGTGCGCCGCACCATTTCTACCACCTTCCCCGCGTATCTCAGCATCGCGACCCTGCACGCGAGCATGGCGCCGCATCCGCTGAACGCCCTGCCGAGCTTCGAGCGCGTCAAGCGGCGCTGCATCGCATGGCTGGCGCGGGCGCAGGGCGCCAACGGCTCGTTCGAGGAGTCCGCGTTTCTGTCTTCGGTCATCATTGGCTGCTGGACCGCCGCCGGCTACAGTGAGCTCCCCTGGCTTCAGCCGGCGCTACACTTCGTGCTGGAAAGCCAGCGCGCAGACGGCGGATGGCCGATTGACCGCGACCTGGAAACGTTCGACACGGATCTCGCGATATTCGCATTCGCGGCGGCGGACGAGCCGGTGCCCAACGCCGAAGTCGTGCGCGACTGGCTGCTGGCGCGCCAGTTTGACGAGGTGTGCTTCCCAACGGGCGCACCGCCGGGCGGATGGGCGTGGGCCATGCCCGCCGGCTGGCCCGACACCGACGATAGCTCGTATACCGTCCTGGCGCTGCGCGCGCTCGGCGTACCCGCGTCGCAGCCAGCGATTCAGCGGGGCGCGGACTGGCTCGAAGGCATGCAAAACCGCGACGGCTCCTGGTCTACATTCGTGCGCAACTCGCGCATGCCGTTCGACCATGATTGCCCCTACATCACCGGCCACGTGCTTCGCGCCCTGCATGCCACTGGACGGCTGCGGTCACAGCCGCGCATCCTGGCGCGGGCGCTGGCCTATCTCACGGCGGCGCAACGCTACGATGGCTCCTTCACTTCGATCTGGTTCCGCGAGGCGACAGCAGGCACCGCTTCCGTGCTGGAGGCGCTGGCCGATCTGGATCTGCTCCACACACCGCTGGCGGTGAAGGCGTGGAATTACCTGCTGCGCGCACAGAATGATGACGGCGGCTGGGCCGGGCTGCGAATGCAGGCCAGCACAGCAGAAGAGACGGCCTGCGCGGTGAGCGCGCTGGCGCGCTGCCCGCCGGAAGAGCATGCTCGCCGCGCTGTCGAGCGGGGCGTAGACTGGCTGGTGGAGCATCAGCGCGAAGATGGCACCTGGGCTGAGTGGCCACTTGGCCTCTACTACAGCGCCATGTGGTACTCCGACTCGTATTACGCCGTGACGCTGCCGGCGCTGGCGCTGGCACGGGCGAGGGCGACATATGGAAATCGCTAAGCTGCGACGCAAGGCGCTCGCGCATGTGGAGATGATGCGCCCATACACGATGTTTCACTCCGGCCTGCTGGCGATTGCCGGTGCGGAGCTTGCCTCCGCAGGGCACGTCGCCGTCTGGCGCACGGCGTTGGCGGCGCTCGTCACGATGTGCGGCTGGGAAGCTGGCCTCTATGCCGGCGACTACTACGACCGAAATTTGGACGCGGTGGCCAAGCCCGCGCGTCCCGTGCCATCGGGTCGCGTCTCCGCCCGCGAGGCGCGGCTCACCATGATCGGCCTCATCTGCGCCGGCTACATCTGCGCCCTCATCCTGGGACCGGCGAATCTGGGACTGGCGGCGCTCACGACGGCGTTGGGTATCGCCTACTCCAAGACATTCAAGAACCGCGCGATCCTCGGCAATCTCGACCGGGGCATCCTGGGCATCTGCGCGGTGCTGTTCGGCGCGCTGGCCGGTGGCGCCATCTTCACGACGACGGTGCTGATGCTCTGCGCGCTGGTCTTCTTTCACGACTCCGCGACCAATCTCGTCGGCGCCATCCGCGATATCGAAGGCGACCGCGCCGCCGGCTACCACACGGTACCCACGGTCTATGGCCTGGCGCTCGCCGTGGATATTGCCTGCGGCCTCGCGCTCACCTGGATCATCCTTGGCGCGGCGCTTATGGCAGCGCTGCGTCCGTCGCTGCTCGGCGCTACGCTCTTCGCCGTCGCCGTGCTGCTGGCGGTGTATGTCTACGTGCCGCTGTGGCTCACGCGCGCCACGGTCTCGCGGAAGCATGCGCTCGCCGCGCATAAATACCTCATCGCGGAGCGGCTGATCCTCGTCAGCGCGTTCATCGCCGTCTATGCGCCCGCCCCCGCCGCGCTCGGCATACTGGTCGCGGCGCTGGTCGCCAGCCTCGTCTTTCAGGCGCTGCTTCGCGACCGTTACGAGCAGCAGCGGATCCCACCAGCTTATCTCGAAGGCGGCCTGTCGCACCAGTAGTGGAAGGGAGGGGTATCATGCGGGTCGCGATTGTCGGAGCGGGCGCTATCGGCTGCTTTCTCGCCGCTCGTTTGGGCGGCGCCGGGCACGATATGCTCCTCGTCGGGCGCGCCGAGCAGGTGGACGCCATCAATCGCGACGGGCTGCTGGTGCGCGATGCGTCCGGTGGCGAGCGGCGCTACTACCCGCGTGCCACGACGGCGCTGGAGGAACGGCCCGATCTGGCGCTGCTGACTATGAAGACGCAGGACGTTGCTGCCGCCTGCCATGAGATCAAACGCTACGTCGAGGGCGTTCCGGTCGTAGCAATGCAGAACGGCGTGCGCGGCGACCACATCGCCGCCGAAGTGCTGGGCCGTGATACCATCCTGGGCGCCGTCGTGATGTGCGCGGTGAGCTACCTGCAACCCGGCGAAATCTCAGTTCAGTTCGACGGCTGGCTCATCGCGGGCGAGCCGTTCGGCTCAATTCGCCCGCGGACGCGCCAGGTCGTTTCCGTGCTGCGCGGCGGTCTGCCAACGTATGTGTCGCGCCATCTGATGCGCACGCGCTGGAGCAAGCTGATCTACAACCTCATGAATGGCCTCAGCGCCGCCACGGGCCTGCTCCAGCCAGAGCTGGTGCGGACGCCGGCTGGCGCGCGGCTGGCGGTGCGGACGCTGCAAGAGGGCTATCGCGTAGCGCGGGCGACGGGCGCCCGGCTGGATCACGGTCTCTACGGCGTATCGCCAGCCGCGTTGCGCCAGGATCCCAATGCCTCGCTGGTCGCGCTCTTGCAAAGCACGATGACGACCATGCTTGCCGTCTCCCCAGAGCCGCTGGCCCGGCGCGTGCTCACGGCGGCGAGCCGCAGCCGGTTGAACCGCATCGCCGTGCGCGGCTCGACATGGCAGAGCATTCAGCGCGGCAGACCAAGCGAGATTGCGTATTTGAATGGCGAGATTGTGCGGCTGGGCCGCATATTGGATATCCCCACCCCGTTCAACTCTCGGGTGGTGGAGATGGTGCGCGAGGCTGAGCGGACGCACGTCTTTCGAGACGTCGAAGACCTGATACCTCCTGGTAGGTTGGGACCAGATCGCGCCACTCCGCTGGGAGGATCGCAATGAGCATCACCGCTCGCACTACTTCATCCGGGCACGAGCGCACGCGGACGCGACCCGTGGCGATTGTCACCGAGAGCACCTGCTGCCTGCCGGATGAGCTGGTGCGGCGCTACGGCATTGGTATTCTGCCCATCCCATACACCTTCGGCAACGAGACCTATCTGGACGGCGTAGACCTGACACGAGCGCAGTTCTACCGCAAGCTGATTGAGACACGCACGCCGCCAAAGACGTCGCCCCCCTCCCCAGGCGAATATGTGAAGGCCTGGCGGGATGCCGCGGAGACCGCCGCAGCGATTGTCTGCGTGACGGTGGACAGCAAGATCAGCACCCTCCAGCGGTCGGCGCGCCTGGCATGCGAGCTTGCGCCGGAGATGCTGCCCAACACGCCCGTCACCATCGTGGATTCGCTCTCCGCTGGCATGGGCCAGGGCTTCGTGGCGCTGGCCGCCGCGCGGGCCGCCGAGCGAGAGTGTTCCATCGAGGAAGTCATCAGGGTCGCCGAAGCGGTGAGCCGGAGTGTGCGTATGATCGTCACGCTGGATACGCTGGAATACCTCGCCAAGACCTCGCGTATTCCGCAGGTGGCGGCGTTCCTGGGCGGTGTCCTGGCCATCAAGCCGATCATCCAAATCTCCAACGGCGATATTCATCCTATCGCCCGTGTGCGCACGCGCAGCCGCTCGATCATGGAGCTTTTCGAGCAGATGCGGCGGATGGCTCCCGACGGCGCGCGCCTGCGCGTCGCCGTCCAGCACGCGCAGGCTGCCGAGGAGGCGGCGCGCTTCGAGGCGCGGGTGCGCGATGCCTTTGATTGCGTTGAGCTCTACACGACGGAATTCACGCCCGTTATGGGCGGCTACTGCGGTCCTGGCCTGCTTGGCGTCGCCTTCCACCCCGAGGAACACAATAATGACGGTTGACAAGAGTGTCTCCTCCGCGACACCGCGAGCTTGTCGCGGCAGGGCGGCGGCCAGCCCGCGCTCGCGAGCGGCTCCGGTCGCGGGAAGGCTCCCCAATGCCGCGCTCGATATTGCCGTGTGCGCCGGAGCCTATCTCTACGGATCGCTGCCGCTGGTCTACGTGCTCGCCCGCCGCCGCCAGGTGGATCTCAAGCGTACCGGCTCCGGCAACGTGGGCGCCACGAACCTGATGGCATCAGGCGGGCCGGCGCGGGCGCTCGCGGGCTGGCTCTTCGACGCATCGAAGGGACTGGCGCCGATTCTCGTGAGCCGGCGGCTGGGACGCTCACGAGCTGTCGCGGAGCTGGCCGGCGTCTGCGGCGCCGCGGGCCAGTGCTGGCCGCTCTTCCTGCGCTTCTCTGGCGGGCGCGGCATCAGCGCGTATGTCGGCGCGGGCGCGGCGATGGATCGCGGCGCGTGGGCCGGCGCGCTGCTACCTATGATTGGCGGATCCCTCTGGCGCGTCGCCCCGCACCTCCTGCGCCTGGCCCCGCTTCCCATCCGCTCGAAATCCGTCCCGCTCGGATGTTTCATCAGCGCCGTCGCGCTGCCCTTGCTCGTGGGCGCTCGGCGTGGATTCCGGCCGCGGGTACTCCTGGCGCCGACCTTGCTTTCTGCTGTCGTTATGGTACGCCGTCTGACGGCACCGCTACCAGATGACGCGACAGATGGACCGGCGGTCCATCGGCAAGCATGGCTGTATCGCTTGCTCTATGATCGCAACACCAGTACATGATGCGCCCGCAACGGGTAGCGAGGACGGCGACAGAGAGGCCATCACTACACTGGCAACGACTCCAGACCGCTCCACGCCGCCGCGCTTGGTACACTGTACGCAGGCATGTACAGTCCCACCAACCCGCCCAATTTCCCCCTGATTCCTTCGCGGAAATTCGAGCACATACGCCCGCCTACGACCATACCGGATGATAGGGATACCAGTGCTCCGGGTGCGCCACGATGCTGCGCGCGAAGCCCGCCGCCATCGCCGCCGTCAGCGCCGCTACATTCTCGTCCTCGGAGTGGGTCGGATCAGCCCGCACTGGCGGTTGCGCCTCCATGAGATACGTCCGATCCGGACGTCGCACGCAAGCGACTACGACGATGGGGGCGCGCGTGCGCACGGCGAGTCGCGCCGGTCCCACCGGGAAAGGCGCTGGCTTGCCGAAGAACGGCACATCAATCGTCTGCACGCCCGCGTTCGCGATATCCGCCAGCAACACGACAGCTTCTTTACGCGCCAGCGCACGAAAGAGGGCGCGTAGCGAGTGGTCACGCGGAACCAGCGTCACGCCGTGGCCGACACGGGCGCCCGCCACCAGCTCTGTCGCCCAATCGCTCTCCGTCACGATGGTGAGCTTCGCGGCGTACACGTCCGCGAGGACGGCGGCGATATCCCAGCTTCCGAGATGGGGCAGCGCGAGGATCACGCCGCGGTTGTCGCCAAGGGCGTCGGTGTAGTGCTCAATGCCGATAGTCGCCATGCGTTTGGCCAGCTCCGCGCTGGTCGCCGTGCGCGCCGCCAGGAAATCAATCGCCATCCGGCCGTAGTTGCGGATACTCTGCCGGGCAAGCCGGTGAGTCGCTGGCGCGGCGACATCCAGACCAAGCGCGGTGGCATAGTTTCGCCGTGCGATACGCAGCTTGCCAGCCAGCAGATAGGAAACCGGCAACGTCACGCAGTCCGCCGGCAGGTAGCGCAGTGGACCCGGAAGCAGCCGCAAGCCCCAGCTTACGCCGTTCATCAGCCGCGCCGCAGCCGCGAGCGACGCGCGCCGAACGGCGAGCTGCACAGGCGCCGATTGACGGCGCGAGGTTTCGTTTACTGGCTGATCGAGAGCATCGTGAACGCCTGCATGGGGAGTACCGGTCGTGTGCATATGCGCCATCTCCACTTCATCGCTCTCCCTTCCTGAGCAGAAAATGTGCCGCCCGCCACTCGCAACTCATACCTAATCCGACTGGATGATGGGAGATTGGCCTTGCTGCACTCGAACCCCACGAATTCCCACAGCCCAATCGGCTTCTCCATTAGCGGAAGGCGTGGAGGATGTAGGGGAAGAAAGTGTCTGGTCTCACGGCCGAGAGAAGCCAGCCGATGAGGATGGACGCCCCTGCAGCACACACCGACAGGAGGAGATGACGGCGGCGGTCCTGCTCCGTCTTGCCAACGATGAGGTCTACAGCCGTCTGCAGCATCTCTGGATCATCACGCAGCCAACGCTGCAAGTCCTCTAGCCGAGCGAGCCGCGTTCGCGAGACGCTGGCTCCGGTCGGGATGTCAACTGGGCCGAGATCGCCACTAGGCTGTTGAAGCCGCGCCTGATCAATGGCCGCCTCCACGCCATCGATGATGGCATTGCGATAATAGCTCTCCAGCGAGGCTGGCTTGCCGGTCTTGACCCCTTCAGCGGTCTTGACGAACGCGGCGAGCGCGCCAATGAACTCCTTGTCGCGTAGCCTGCCGATCACGTAGCGTGGCGTGACTTTGTTGGTCGGCCAGGTGACATTGGCTTTGATACCGCGGTAGTGTTCGGCAAACTGCTGCGTCTTCTTCCCGAACTGCCCGCTGTGCACGTAATAGAGATCGTGCGTCTTGGGATCTGCGGCCAGGGCACCTGCCGTATTCCATGCCTCGCGCTTGCGCGAGAGATTGCCCATGCAGACGTAGTAGACGTTCCCGCCAGAGGTCGGCTTGGTGGTGCCGAAGGAGCACCAGTACATGCTCTGGGCATCGTCAGGTTCCAGAATGGCCCAAATGCCCTCGCGTTCGTGCCACAACGCACGGGCCGGGCCGGCGCCCTCCGGTGTCAGCAGTCGGACGTCAAAAACTTCGGCGCCTCGCGTCAGGCGTTCGCGTAGTTGCGCAAATGCAGCGTCGATATCGGTGACAGCCACCAGGTCCATATCACACGTTCCCCTCTGCCCACGATGGTCAGCTCGGCTCATCCACACCGGCAGGATATCCACGTATGCATTCTCGCTTGTCAGCAGCAGTGTAGCAGACAACCAAGAGACGGACAAGAGGAGCGTGAAAGCATAACATACCCGTCATGCTAGGATGTTGGAGGAATGCTTACCCATGCCGCCAATGCAGTAGGCTAATGCAGATGCGCAATAACAATGACCGAGACAAATTCGGTATCACCACTCACCACTCGCCTTCCGTCGGCCCGTCATCCTGCTGTCTGGCGCATGCGGACATGCTATGGGCCTGTGGGAGTATCGGTCGGTGTCGCATTGGGTGATATCGTATCGGTCGGAATGGGAGTCGCCGGTGCTGGAATGCCGGCTTTTGTGGGGTCAAGAGCGGCGCCGAGGTCATCCACGCCCCAGGTGCCCCCGTGAAACGTCAGTCCGAGCGTTGTGGTGTAGCTGATGCTGCGATTATTGAGGCTGCGCGTGACGACATAGGTGAAGATGGCCGTCGTGTTCATGTCACCCGCTTGCTTCGTCTGCACCGCGTTGGTGACTTTCCCAAAACTTGAATCCGCGTAGCTGGCAGTTGAGAGAAACTGATTCTGGTCATATTGCACACGCAAGGTAGGCGAGAGATAGGTGGATTGCAGCTGGAGATACGATTGCTGCTCCATATCGAACCAGAAGCCGCTGGCGGTCGCCTGTGGGTCGGGCGTCTGGTGGGCAAGCTGGAGACCCGCGAAAACGACTACGATGCAGGTGGCGCAGAGCATGAAGGAAGCGACGAACATCACGACGGTGAGCAGTATGCTATTTGGCTGCCGTGGCACGTCTAGCGGGCGAATCATCTGGAATTCTTCGCGGAGCGAGCGCAGGCGGAGGAGGCGCGAGTAACGATGCTCGCGCTCTTCGCCGTGCTTCGCCTCAGGAGACAGCTCAAGCTGACGCAGCTCTTGCTCCAGCTCTTTGACACGCTTGGGGGCCTCGCGCAATTCCTCAGGACTTGCGAGATGGCTCTTGGCCTCCGCGAGAACGCGCCGGCGCGTTCGGTCGCGCATGATCCGCTCCTCCTGCTCGTGCTCTCTCCGACCCACGTGTCCGCGCCGGTACTATACCGATGCGCACCGTGAGGTGTCAAGCCGGATGGGACCGCTTGCCAGGGGAGCGGCCTTTCGCGCGCCGCGCCGTTGCGGTCATTTCGCGCGGACGTATGGGCAAGCATCCTACACGCTATGGATACCTGACGGATGCGCTTCATCGCCGTCTGGGACGGGCCCTTTTATGTGGGCTACTCCCTCCAGCGGGTTTGCCCAGAGATTGACCGGCGAGACGGCGAGCGCCTATAGTCGGGAGGTGTGCGGACCTACAACACCTGTGCGATGAGGAGAGTGTGAATGAGCCAGTTCATGGTGGCGGTACTCGGCGGTGACGGCATCGGACCTGAGGTGACGGCGGAGGCGGCGCGCGTGCTGGAGACGGCGCTGCGGAGCGCCGGGCATCGTATCACCTTGACGGAAGCGCTGGTGGGTCAGGCGGCGATTGCAGCCGAGGGCGCGGCGATCAGTGACGCGACCATGGAGCTCTGCCAGCATAGCGACGCGATCCTCTTCGGCGCCGTTGGGGGCGCTGGCGTGGGCAATCCCAACGCGAAGGCCCAACCTGAGCACGCCCTCTTCCGCTTGCGCAAAGAGCTGGCGCTTTTCGCTAATCTCCGGCCCGTGCGCGCCCTGCCCGCCTTACTGGGCGCGTCCACGCTCAAGCGCGAGGTGGTGCGCGGCGTGGATCTGCTGGTCGTCCGCGAGCTGACCGGCGGCCTGTACTTCGGCAAGCCAAGCGAGATCCGTGAGACGGCGCACGGCATGGAGGCCGTGGATACAATGACCTACACCGAGGCGGAGATCGAGCGTATCGTGCGCTACGCCTTCGAGCTGGCCCGTGGCCGGCGCAAGAACGTGACATCCGTGGACAAGGCGAACGTCTTGAGCTGCTCACGCCTCTGGCGGCGTGTCACCGACCGCGTAGCCGAAGAGTATTCCGACGTGGCGCTACGGCATCTCCTGGTCGATTCCTGCGCGATGGCCCTGATCCGCAGCCCGCGCGAGTTCGATGTGATTGTCACGGAGAATATGTTTGGCGATATCCTGACCGATGAGGCATCTATGCTGGCCGGCTCGATGGGCATGCTGCCGTCGGCTAGCCTGGGCACACAGCGCACACAGCATGGGCAGCGCGGCTTGTACGAACCAATCCACGGCACGGCGCCCGACATCACGGGGCAGAGCAAAGCCAACCCGCTCGCGGCGATTCTCAGCGCGGCGCTGCTGGCACGCTATTCACTGGGGCTGCCAGCCGTCGCGGACGCCATCGAGCGCGCCGTGCTGGAGGTCGTGAGCGCCGGCTACCGCACGCTGGACATCGCCACCGCGAAGGGCCGTGTCGTCTCGACGCGCGAAATGGGCGAGCAGGTGCTGGGTCGCCTGTAGCGTGTAGGGGCGCGTCCCAATTGCCGTCCCGCCTGATCCGAACTATGACGCGCCGCTAGTACGTGGCGAGCGTCGTAATCAGCAGATCCCAGAAGCGCGCGGCGTTCAGGGCTGTACCGACCTCGGCATTGGCTGGCTGCTCGGTGATGCCGTGTACGTCGCAGACGGTGCGACCCAGCGTGTACTGGCCGTGCAGCTCGATGTCCACGTGCATCGGCTGCACGCGGAAGATAGTGGGATCCATGAGGTATGCGACCGCGCAGGGGTCGTGCAGCGGCGGAGACGTAAAACCAAAGACGCGCCGGTAGGTGCCGGCGAAGAATCCGAGCAGCTCTTCCACTAGCAGGGCGACAGGGCTGCTCAGGTCGCGAATGCGGGCGCGGACCTTCGGAGTGGCGAGCGCCTGATGGGTTACATCCAGGCCGATCATGGTGATGGGGCGCCCGCAGCGAAAGACCACATCGGCGGCCTCTGGGTCCACGAAGATGTTGAATTCGGCGGCGGGTGTCCAGTTGCCCAATCCGATGGCGCCGCCCATCAGCACGATACGCTGGATCTTGGGCACGATGCGCGGCTCCCGACGTATCGCCGTCGCGACATTGGTAAGTGGCCCGGTGGCGACGATGGCAATGTCGCCCGCCGAAGCCAGGAGCAGCTCGATAAGCAGATCTACCGCGTGGATCGGCGCCAGAGAGATGCTGGCGGCTGGTAGTATCGGACCGTCGAGGCCGGTTTCGCCGTGGATACTGGCGGCGATGTGCTGCTCGCGCACCAGCGGGCGATCCATCCCGGCGGCGACTGGCACGGAGGTGATGCCAGCGAAGCTACAAATCCGCAGCGCATTGTATGCGGTCTTCTCGACAGTCTGATTGCCTGCGACGGCCGTAATGGCTTCGAGCTGTAGCGTGGGGGCGTGGGCAGCCAGCAGGATGGCGATGGCGTCATCATGGCCGGGGTCGCAGTCCAGGATGATGCGTTGAATTGGACAACCCCTCCAGATCGCGTTGGAATGAGGGAGCCGGTGGTCGGATTTGAGCCGGCGGCCCGCTGTTTTACGAAACAACTGCTCTCACTTTTTCGACGTGCTGTTCGCCGCGTGGTAACGTCCATTTGCCTGATGTTCACTGCATTTGGTAGCTCCTGGATGCTGCGCGATGCGGCCAGCGCCGCGCTTGGGATGACAGCTTGAGACGACCTTTGTGGAGGGTGGGAGACGCATGCGGGTCACGACGGGGCAGCAGGCGCTTTTCCGTGCGGTGGTGCTGCGCGGTGACGCGGCAATCAGCATGTCTAGGTCGGAGATGAGCCAGGGCTGATGGGGTCGGACTCAATCATGCGCGACGAAACGGTATCCCCACCATTGGTGTAGACTGTCAAGGGGCGTTGCGAGGAGCGCTGGATGAGACGCGGGCGTACCTTGACGTTTCTCTCGCCCGCAAGTATGTCGGGGGCGCCACGGGCACCGTCCTGTGAAGGGAGTACACCATGCAACCGGTGATGTACCCGGTGCAGTTCGCGGTCGAGTACCCAGATCGACCGCTCGACCGGCTGACAACGTTCTTCCGGCTTTTTGTGGCGCTTCCGATTCTGCTCGTGCTGGGGAGCGTGGCTGGCGGGACCTGGCAATGGAGCACGCACAACAGCACAGCGGTGGTGGCGGCGGGGGCTGGCGGACTGTTGTTCTTCGCCCCGTTGCTCATGATCGTGTTTCGCCAGAAGTACCCGCGCTGGTGGTTCGACTGGAACCTGGAATTGCTGCGGCTCAGCGCTCGAGTGGGTGTCTACCTGGCGCTCATGGATGACCGCTACCCCGCCACGGATGCGCCGCAGGCGGTCCACCTTGACTACCCCTACCCCGATGTGCCGCGCGACTTGAACCGCTGGCTCCCGCTGGTGAAGTGGTTCCTGGCGATCCCGCACTACGTGGTGCTGGCCTTCCTGTACCTGGCGGCGATCGTAGTCGTCGTCGTGGCCTGGTTCGCTATCCTGGGGGCCGGGCAGTATCCGCAGGGCCTCTTCGACTTTGTCGAGGGCGTCATGCGCTGGCACACCCGCGTGGTGGCCTACGCCCTGGTGTTGGTCACCGATGAGTACCCACCCTTCCGACTGGCGCCGTGAGCGCGCCTGCGTGATGCCACCTGAGCGGCCCGCCCTGCGCAGGGCCAGCCGCTCAGAGGCTCGAACCGACGCGGCTGTCACATCCACCGGACGCGTTGGAGGCACCAGAGGTACCGGATGGGCCGACGTTGAATCGTCCCGGCGGCATGCACACCGTGCCAGCAGAGGAGGGGCGAGAAGGAGGAATATATGGTCTGGTGGCAAGACCTCCTATGGGGGATCTGGAATGGGCTCTCGGCCTGGATCGTCCTGCTCGTGCACGCCTTTGGCGGCTGGAAGGAATTTCCCTTCTTCAACGGGGTGCGCAGCGGCAACTGGTATGATTTCGGGTTCTTGCTCGGTGCAGGCTCGCCATTTTTCGGCGCGCTCGGCACGCGAGCGGGGCGGCGCTCTCGCCCACGGGTCGTACGCCGCCCTGAGCCGCCTGCCGGTCTGTAGGATCTGTCAGCGGTCGCCTGCACGTGCCGGTGTTTGCTAGCGTCAGCCAGGGTCGCTCATGGGCGCGATTGGCATGTGTTGGCGTGCGATTGGCTCGCGGTCAACCAGGACCACCGTCCAAAAACGGTGCGCGCGCGCGGTACTGGCCGCGATCCACCCCGTGCTGAATGGTCCTCCTCCATCGGCGAGTAGGAACCCGCTCGGGGCCCATGCGGTGCTCGTACCGTGTGGCATCGTCGCGCTCCGCCCCCTGGGGCCGCGCGCATCCATGAGCCGTGGCGCGTTGGGGATGGATAGCTCGCGCCGATGGCATAAGCGTATGCACCGCCAGGATGAGAATGTGGAGCGGATGCGCACGGTCGGGCGGTGCGGCCACAGGTCAAAGGCGTCCGAAGGTGCCGCCGATTTCTCGGATTTTTCGGGCATGAGGTCAAGGAGGCGGAGATAGCGGACATCTTATTGGCGCCGCTTTCCGGATATCCTCGCGAGCGCCGTATTGGACAAGCGCGTGGCAACTAGCTTGGTCGTATTCGCATCGCTCGTAGGGGGAGAATGCACCGATGGCGATTCCGGCGATTGCGCACACGAAGAATTTGCAGGGCGTAAGACAGGGTCTCGTTGATCATTTGACGCAGGTGGCGACGCTGGCGGCAGATTTCGCCGATGCGTTTCAGGCGCGTGATCTGGGCCGTCTCGCGGGCTTGTTACATGACATCGGTAAGTTCAACCCGGCGTTTCAGCAGTATTTGTTCGACGCGGAAGCGAATCCTAACGTTCATCACCGTGGGCCAGATCACAAAGGCGCCGGGGCTGTAGATGCCGTAACGCTCAGGTGCGAGCCGCTGGCGTTTCTCATCGCCGGCCACCACGGCGGATTACCATCCTCAGCCGACTTGAAGACGAATTTGCTGCCAACGTGGAAGGCCGCCCCCGCTGTGCCAGCCGCGATAGCGGCAGCATGTCGCTCTCTGCCAACGCTCGATCCAGCCATTCCCCAGCCAGCCATTCCCGATATTCGTGACCCATACGCAGCTGAGATGTTTCTTCGCATGCTGTTTTCTGCGCTGGTGGATGCCGATTTTTTGGATACGGAGCGGCATTTTTCAGGGACTATGGCAACACGACGCACTGGCGCACCCGGCCTGGACGTGTTATGGGAGCGATTCGGGGTCTATCAAGCCGCGACCTCCGGTAGGCACGGCGACAGAGTGAACCAGGCGCGCCATCTGGTCTACCAGCGCTGCCTGAGTGCCGCCGAATTGGCGCCTGGCTTCTTTCGATTGACCGTGCCGACGGGTGGTGGTAAAACGCTCTCCAGCCTTGGCTTTGCCCTGGCCCATGCACGACGTTACGGCATGCACCGTGTCATCTACGCCATCCCGTACACCAGCATCATCGAGCAAACGGCAGACGTATTTCGGCGCGTTCTCGCGGACGATCGCGCGGTACTTGAGCATCACAGCGCGGTCGCGGCACCAAGCGATCCTGACAACCCGACGCCGCAGGAGGTATGGAGGCGGCTGGCGGCAGAGAACTGGGATGCACCCCTGGTGGTCACGACGACGGTGCAGGTATTTGAGAGCTTGCTGGCACGCTCAACAAGTGCCTGCCGCAAGCTGCACAACCTTGCACGCAGCGTCATCATCCTCGACGAAGCGCAGATGCTTCCCACGCACTTGCTGGAAACGACCCTCGACGTGTTACGCCAACTCGTCGCGCGCTACGGAGCGACGGTGGTGATCTGTACCGCAACTCAGCCCGCGTTGGATGAGAACCCAGCGTTTAAGGGGTTGCCGCAGGTCCGGGAGATTGTGCTGGAGGCGGCGGAGCTCTTTGCTCAGCTGAAGCGGGTGGACTACGAGTGGCCGCAGCCTGGCGAGCAGTGGACCTGGGAGCAGGCAGCGGAGGCGATGCGAGAGTCCGCACAGGTATTGGCAGTGGTGAATACGCGGGCCGATGCGGCGGCGCTGCTGGAGGCACTGGACGACCCCAATGCGCTGCATCTTTCAACGCGCATGTGCGGCGCACATCGGCGCGCGGTGCTGGAGCAGGTGCGCGAGCGGCTAGTGAACGGGAAACCCTGCCGGCTGGTCGCCACACAGCTTATCGAAGCGGGAGTTGACGTAGACTTCCCCTTGGTGTTGCGCGCGCTCGGCCCGCTTGACAGAATCGTGCAGGCGGCAGGCCGCTGCAATCGCGAGGGCAAGTTGGCGAGTGGGCTGGGGCGCGTACGTATCTTCGTGCCAGAAGGGTTGCATCTGCCACCGGGATCATATCGGACGGGAACGGAGCTGACCGCTGGGGCGCTAGCGAAGCAGGCTGATCTCCATGATCCCACCGTCTATACCAGCTACTTCCAGGAGCTATACCGGCACGTGCCACTGGATGAGAAGCATGTTCAAGACGTGCGAAAGATTCTCGACTATCCAGCGGTCGCCGAGCGCTTCCGCATGATTGAGGAAGACACAAAGCCGGTGGTGGTGCGGTATGGCGAAGCCAACCAACGGAAGAAAATAGAGGATACTGTAGCACAGCTCCGGGGCGGACGAGGCCGGGCGCGCGAACATCTACGGGCGCTACAGCCCTACATTGTCGGTTTGCGAGAGCGCGAGCTGCAACAGGCGATACCTACCGGGCAAGCGGAGGAGGTGGTACCGGGACTCTGGGAATGGCGCGGGAAGTATGACACCGAAAGGGGAACAGGTATCGTGCTCGATGGCGTGATAGACCCCGAGTTGAACATGTGGTAGCGGCGCGAAACAATAAAGAAGGGAGCGATGCAGCCATGCCCTATGCTCCTGTGGAGCTGAAGGTCTGGGGGGAGTACGCGTGCTTTACCAGACCAGAGATGAAGGTGGAGCGCGTGAGCTACGAGGTGATGACGCCATCCGCGGCGCGGGGCATCCTCGAAGCAATTTTCTGGAAGCCGGAGTTCCAGTGGCAGGTGCGTGAAATCCGCGTGTTGAAGCCCGTGCGGTTCTTCTCGATTCGCCGCAACGAGGTGAACAATCGGGCGAATATGCAACGGGCGCAGCGAGTTCTGGCTGGCGAGGAACACTATTTTGCAGACGAGGATCGTGCGCAGCGGCA
>DATGEP010000169.1:0-2844 GCA_035310125.1 Ktedonobacterales bacterium | reverse complement strand
GAGGGTGGAGACGCACCAGTACAGGGCGAGGCCGGCGGGGAAGCCAAGGCCGATGACGAGGGTCATGATTGGCATGACGTATTGCATCATGCCGGTAGCCTGGCTCATGGAATCGCGCTGTCCGGCTGGCGTAGGCTTGCGCACCGGCAGCGCCATGCGCAGCTGTAGGAACGTCAGGATGGCGGCGACGACCGGCAGAATATGGAGTGAGTCAGGCCTTGCCAGGCTCGTCCAGAAGAACGCGGTGTCCGGAACGGCACGCAAATGAGGCACAAATGGGTAGAGGTCGCCGTTAATCTTACCGAGAATGGCAGTGAGCGAACCCTTCGCATAGATGACTGTCTCGAACGCGCCATACAGCGCGTAGATAAAGGGCATCTGGATGAGCAGCGGTAGGCAGCCGGAGACAGGATTGACGCCGTGCTCCTTGTAGAGCGCCTGCTGCGCGGCCATAAGCTCCTGGGGGGCATTCTTGTAGCGGGCTTGTAGCTCTTTGAGCTTGGGTTGCAACTCCTGCATAGCGCGGCTGGACTTGAGCTGCTTGCGTGTGAGTGGGATGAGGCAGGCACGCAGCATCAAGGTCAAAACGACGATGGCAAGGGCGAAACCGCCGCTGGGCAGGAAAGTATGGAAGACCCCGTAGAGAGTCATCAGAATGTTATAGACGGGTTCATAAAAGAAGATGTTGAAGATTCCCGGAATCGGGCCAAGAAGCTGCTGAATGCCTTGCATCTATCGAATGCCCTCCCGTGCGGCGGCTGTGCGCGAATACATCGGAGTTGACGGTGTAATGTGACGCGCCAGGGCCGCTTCATGAGAAGCGGCAGCCGCTCGCCATTCATCCCGCTCAGGGAACGGGGTCATAGAGGTTTCCATGATAAAATGGATGGCAGCGCCCGACGCGCTTGGCGGCCATCCAGCCGCCGCGGAACAGGCCATATTTCTCAATGGCCTCGTAGCCGTACTGTGAGCAGGAGGGTGTGAACCGGCAGCTCGGTGGAAGAATCAACGAAAAGGTGTGCTGATACACTCGAATGAGTCCCATACCCAGATACTTCATAGCAGGCCTCGCGAAGAATGCAGGTGGGTGAGCCTGGCGCGTGCCAGAAGCTCGCGCACCGTGGTGTCGAGCGTCGCGTAATCGGCGGCGGCGGCGGCGGACCGCGCGCCGAGCACGATATCCCAACCCGGCAGCAAGTCCGTGAGCATGTGCCGGGCCGCTTCGCGCAGCCGGCGCTTGACGCGGTTGCGTATAACGGCATTGCCGACACGCTTGCTGACAGAGAAGCCGATCCGCGTTGGCGGCTCCATCGTGCCGGCGGTGGACGCTTCCGGCGGCAAATCCGGATGCTCCTCGTCGGGTTGCTGCGTCCGTGCCGTTTGGGGCGCCTGACGTGCATAACTCAGAGTGAGGAGCGGTGAGCTGACGTGCCGCCCGAGCCGCCGCACCCGTTGGAAGTCATGCGGGGAGCGAAGGCGTTGCGCACGCCGGAATCGCTCCCGACCGGGACTGTGGAGAATGACCTCGTTCTGTTCCACGCGCGGGCGCCTACACGTCCTATGACAGAGATTTGCGGGAAACACTCGCGGCACTGACAAGCCAGCGCGCGGGACGGGGGCCGAAGCCCTACCGGGATGGGAGCTGAAGCCCTGCCGCATGCGAGCGGTTTCCCTGAGCTCGGACGACACTACGATATGATACGAAAGGCGGGACGGGCGAGTTGCGGCCTGCCCCGCTGGATGACCGGTAACAGGATGTGTGCCAGGCACGACGAGTGCGCCTCGCGAGGCACGGGGGGAAATAACCCAGCCGCGAGCCAGCACGAGACGCACTCGATGCGCGTGAGGCACGTGCTTAGACGACGGTGAGGCGCCATCGCCCCTTGAGGCGGCGCGCCTTGAGCACCTTGCGCCCGGAGCGCGTGCTCATCCGTTTCATAAAGCCGTGCTCACGCTTGCGCGGGATACGTTTCGGCTGCCAGGTTCGCTTCATGGTCTTTCTCAAACCCCTTCTACGAAAGTGCTCACTAGAGTATATCTGGTCCGCGTGGGGCCTGTCAAACGCGATGGGAGGAGCGGTGCCATCAAGAACGAGGGCGCGGTACGGGCCGGCGGTCGCCCGGAAGACGCTCCTACGAAGCCGGGCCTGCGCGTGCTGAACCCGAATACGTAATGGAAGCACTATTCTGCTTGCTCTTGCCGCCAGCTCTCTAACTCGCTATACTGGCCGCACCCTGGCGTCGCCTGAGTATGAAAGCGAGACGCGATGGCCGCACCGGCTCCCACGACGATCACCGCCGCCGGCACCGCGCGCCCACCATTGTACCGTGGCTATACGCTCGTCGCGCTGGTCGCGGCGTGGATTGGTGGCCTCGCGCTCCGGCCAGCCGGCGCGCTCGTGGCGCTCACGCCGCTCGCATGGGTGCTGATAGGGGCGCTCGGCCTTGGTGTTTGGGTCATTGGGGGCCTTGCTGGGCGCATGCTCACCGCCGCTTCTCCATCCTGGTGCGTCTGGCGCGCGCTGCTGATAGTCGGAATGCTGGGTTGTTGCGCCGCGCTGGGAGCCGCCCGCGCCGCCGCTGTGGACACTCGCTACGATGCCAGCTCGGTCAGATTGTTCGCCAGCGGACAGGCAGTGGTCCTGGAGGGCATCATCGTGACTGAGCCGGACCTGCGCGACGGCTACCGCTACCTCACTGTGGATGTCAGCGCGATTGGTCTCGGCGGCACATACGCGGTGCGCCCCGCGACGGGACGTGTTGAAGCGAAGGTCTACGGGCCGGATGACTGGTTTTCGCCCGCCTATGGCGACCGAGTTGAGCTGACCGGCAAGCTAGAGCCACC
>DATGEP010000168.1:0-62728 GCA_035310125.1 Ktedonobacterales bacterium | reverse complement strand
GCGCTACCGGTCGAGATACTGACAGCATATGGCGACACGCACGCGCAACTCGGATAGGAAGATTTCCACAGGTGGCTGCCATCGCGCGGCGCAATCTGATAGATGGACGGTGTCGCGATAATGCTCGCGCTGCCCTGGGAGCTTGCCGGTCGCGTGGTGACGTTCTCCAGGGCGGAGACGTAGATGGCGCCTGTCGTCGCAGTGATGACCGACGCGACGGGGCCGGTGGGTGTGACACCCTGAGGCGCCGCACCACCACCCAACGGCGAGCGCCAGAGCAGTGTGCCATCGCGCGCGCGGAACGCGTCCAGATGGGCGCTAGTGGCTATGTAGACGGCCCCATTCACGGCGGCCGGTGCGGAAGTGATCGCCTCATCGGAGGGATGACTCCATACGACGGCACCCGTCGCGGCGTTCAGCGCGAGGACGTAGTTTGCCGAAGGATCAACCTCGTACGTAGGCACGCTCACTGTCGTGGCGACATACACGGTACTGTCCGCTGCCACGATGCTCAGTCCAGCTGGGGCGGACCCTATGACTTGAATAAGCCGACGCCAGAGGAGCTTCCCATCACTGGCGCGCACGGCGATGATAGTGCCGGCCGAGCAGGCGTAGAGCACACCGGACGAGAGAACGAGGCATCCAATGGTCGCCGGGGACGAAGCTCCCGGAGACGCAACGGCGGGGTAGCGCCAGGCGAGCGTTCCCGTGGCGGCATGGACGGCGTAGATGCCATCACTGGTGCCGACATAGACAAGCGCGTGGGCCAGCGCCGCGCCGTTGAAGGGCGTGGTAGGATGGCCACCGGAGCCGGGGCGAGGGCGTGAAGAGAAGAGTGCCTGCGCGAGCACAGCGATCAGCAGCACGGCGGCAAGGGCCGCTACACCGGAGAGCGCGCGGCGGGAGCCGCGCGAATCCTGTTGACGAGTGGGGGGGACAGGTACGGGTGCATCTTCCTGGGTGACGATGTTCCGCACGTCGTCGAAGGTGACGAGTGGGTTGGGAGCGGGCGCGGCATCGAGTCCAGCGTGGCGGCGGAGGGCGTGCGCGACGATGTCGTCCGCTGCCACCCGCGCGCGACAGTGGGCGCAGCCGGTCAGGTGCAGGCGTGCGGTGTCTTCTTCGTGTGTGGTGAGGCCGCCGGTGTCGAGCAGCGGCAGCAGTGGCTCGATGGCCGCGCACTGTGGTGTTCGGGTGAGCTCGTTTGTATTCATCTGCCCGTGCGCTCCTGTACTGATGGGTTCTGCGCAAAGTAGGCGGCGCGGAGACGCTGTTTCGCGCGTGTGAGCCGCTTCTTGGCGGCCTCAAAGCTGATCCCGATCACCTGGGCAATCTCGGCAACGGTGAAGGCATGCACGATACTGAGCAGGAGACATGCGGCATCGTCGGGGGTGAGGGTGTTGAGGGCGACACGCACGACCTCGGCCTCGATGACCTGATCTTCGATAGAAGTGACGGCCACCGCGGGCCATGTCGAGTTGAAGGAGTCGGCGTCGAGCGATTCCCAGCGAACGAGCCGCCGTCTGCGCAACATCGAGGCCGCGCGACAATACGCGGTGTGAAACAGCCAGCGCCGGACTTCGTCATCAGCGCCATCACGCAGAAACGGAGGTCGCGCCTTCAGCGCCGCGCGCCAGGCGTCGCAAAAGACATCTTGCACGAGGTCGCGGGCGTTTTCGTCTTCGGCTACGAGGTTACGCAAAAAGATGTAGAGCGGCCAGCGATAGCGCTCCAGAATCTCCGTAAAGGCGTCCGGCGAAAGCGTTCTTGGGGCAATCATCTCGCGCATGCTGGCCCATTTCCCTGTCAGAGACACAAGCGGGCCGTCTGCCCACTACTCCACTACCGCACAAGCTGACGATTTAGGGACAGGGCAAGCCTCACTCCTCAGCATATCGGGGTGATACCACCTCATGCTCGGTGGTCGCGGCCACAAGTGGCCAGCGCACGGGACGTGGGGAACGACTCGCGGCCACAAGTGGCCGGCGCACGGGACGAGATGCGGGCGGATAGATCCTTGCCTACAGGCATAGCATCCGTGCTATGCCGTCACGCTAGGCAGTATGGAATGTCAACGCCACGCGACCGAGGCGGATCTCGTCGCCGTCTTTGATGGCGGTTGGCGTCTTGGGCGCGAGCTTTTGCTTGTTGACGAAGGTGAAATTGGTGCTGTTCTGGTCCTCGATGAGGTACTGGCTGTCGTTGAGCAGCAGCTTGGCATGCAGGCGCGAGACGCCGCCCTCTTCGCCGCCGTGGGCCGTGAGGTCTACATCGGGGTAGATATTGCTTACGGGGTCCTCGCGGCCAATGACGACCTCAGTCTTGCCCGCGAGATCGAACGCGGTGTTGTCGGCCTCTACGACGAGCTTGGGCGCGCCGGCCGGCATGGCGATAGGCGGCGGCGTGGTCGCGGTGGCGGCATCGGCGGGAGCAGTGGCGTAGGCGGCGCCGAGCTGCTCCCCGCACTCATCGCAGAACGCCGAGCCCTCCGGGTTTTCGTGGCCCTGGGAACATCGAATTGTCATGGTATCCTCCTATTGCTGGCTGGCGCGGTGGCTACTCGAACCGCTGCGTGAGCTTGCGAGTCTTGTTGCCGATGCTCTTCACATCCTCTGCCGTTATCGTACCACCCCCCGTCACCTGGTCAAGCAGGCGCTGCGTTTCGGGATCGAGGATACGCGTGACGTTGGGGTGAAGCCGGGTCGTCACCTTGCCGTTCTTCTTGTATTCATCGAGGACGCGCGTCACGAGCCGGTGAGCGTTAGACTTCTCGGCATAGTTCATGACGACGGGATTCGCTTCTTCGGGTGGGACAGGGTCGTTGGTGAAATTCACGATCACATCGGAGCGCACCTTCTCCTGTCCACGGCCCGGCACGTCGTAACTCAGCTCAGCCTGCGCGATGCGGAAGGTGCCTTCTGGCCGCGGTTCTACCATCAGCTCCAGCAGCGCCGCTTGAGGCGTGTCGCGCTCCAGATCGCCAAGGTTGACGACGACTTCACGGTCGGAGAGAGTTTCGGGGTTCTGCTCCGTGATGACTGGAAGGACTTTCACCGCCTTCTTGGGCGTGACACCGGCGGGGAGACGCACGGTGATCTGGGTGTTGCGGACGCTCACGGCGGTGGCGCTCTGGAACTGGCGCTCGAAGAGCGTGAGCGCGTCGTCGGGGCGCTTGATGAACTCGGCGGGCATGCCACTGCTGCGCTGGCCGACGTTGTCGAGCAGATCTTCATCCCAGTCGGCGCCAATACCGAGCGGATAGATGCCGATGCCAGAGGCGCCCGCGTCGTCGGCGATGCGGCGGCAGCGGTCGGCGTCGCCATAGGTGACGCCGTCAGTGAGCAGGATCATACGGTTGACGGTGTTGGGTGAGGCATGCTTGCGCAGCTCGGTGAGGCCCATGCTCATACCGAGTGACATGGCGGTGCCACCGCCGTCGCGAATGCCCTCGACGAGGGCGGCGATGCCGGCTTTGTCGGTGGCGGGCTGCGCGGGAACGACGACGCGCACATTGTCATCGAAGATGACAATGGAGACGAAATCGGTCGGCATCATGGAGTTGACGACAAGCTTCACGGCGTCTTTGACGGCACGCAGCTTGGCGCCCTTCATCGAGCCGGAGTGGTCCAGGACGAGGGCAAAATTGAGCGGCATGCGCGCCTGGGCGCCGCCGCCAGCGGTGCCGTTGGTAGGGCGCGCCTCGACAAGGACATAGGCTAGCTGGCTGCCGCCTGTTATCTGTATGCGCTCACGCCCCACCTGGCAAATCAATGATACTTCTCCGGCCATGGCCGGTGGCTCCTTTCAAGCGTGCCGCGGCGAAGTTGAGCAGCGGGTATCTGACGACGCACCCGAATCTCACCCTCGACTCCACGCCCGTCGGGAGCGGAGAGACGAAGGACTTGCACTTTGCCTCCGCGAGTCACGATCGTATTTCCAGCCCGCGCCGCACGGGTAAGGAAAGTGTTCTATGGCGTTCTACGGTATTGACGGGCGCAGGTTGCGGATTCGCGGCGGTTCAGGCACTGATGTCAATCACAATGGCGGAGATGTTGTCTTCTCCACCATGTTCGTTCGCAGCGGAGATTAGCAAATCGCATGCCTGTTGTGGGCTGTGCGTGTCGCGGAGAATCCGTGCCATCTCGTCGTCACGTACCATCTCCCAGAGGCCATCTGAGCAGAGCAGAAGCCGCATACCTGGGCGCAGCTTCTGAGTAAAGGTATCGAGCGGTACGTTCGGTTCGTCGCCGAGACTGCGAAATATCTGATTGCGCTGAGGATGGGTGTATCGCTCCTCTGGCGCGACGAGGCCACCCGCAATAAGCTGCTCGACGAGCGAATGATCGGTGGTGACGCGGCGCAGATCGCCGTCTTCCAGCACGTAGCCACGGCTGTCACCCACGTTGATGAAGTACGCGGTCTCGCGGTAGACGAGCGCGGCGACGCAGGTGGATCCCATATCGGCACGAGTGGATTTGTTGCGAGCGCAGATTGCCTTGTTGGCAGCCTCGACCCCATCTTTGAGGGACGCGATCAAGCCGGCTTCAAAGCTTGGATCTTCCGCTGAGGCGCCGGCTGAGGCGCCGGCTGGGGCGGAGATGTATGGAAGCGCAACGGTGCGAAGGATATGCTCCGCGAGGATGCGCACGGCGAGGCGGCTGGCCTCCTGGCCGCTTGCATGCCCACCGAGGCCATCCGCGACCACGCAGAGGGAGAGCGGCTCAGAGTGCGAGTCGTGAGCGACGCAAAGCGTGAAGACGCCCGCGCTGTCCTCGTTCTCCTCGCCCGCTCGCGACGCGCCGGTGTCCGTTGCCAGCACGGCGACCAGGCGTGCGCCGCGCGGGAAGAGCGGCGGCTCTGCCGCGCGCGGCACAATGCGGTACAGGCGCGCTCCCTGTGTGAAGACGTGCTCGGATTCCTCCGTCTCGCCGCCCGCGGCTTCGGCTGGGCTGTCAGCGCTCTCTTCCTCCTGGCGGCGCTCGTACATGAGGAAGTCGCGGGAGAGCATGTCAGCGCCGCATTCCTGGCAGAAGCGGTCGGATGCGGCGTCGGAGCCATGCTCGGCGCCACAGGACCAGCAGCGCTCGTAGCCCTGGAGGTCATTGATGCGATAGACATTTTCGGCGTCGGGGGCATCTGGGAGGGTGGTGAGGACCTCTTCGACACGATAGCGGCCGCCGATGATGATGCTTTCAGGGAGCGGCCAGGGCAACGCATCGCCATGCGGGCGAGCAAGCTCATCCAGCGCGGGCATGTCAGCGGGCTGGGGAGCGGCGAGAATGCCGTCAAGTGACTGACTGCGCTGGAGGATGACGTTATATTCCACAGTATCGGCGTCTTCCCAGGCTACCTCAGACGCGGGCGTGCCGGCTGCGCTGGGGGCGTCTTCCGGTAAAGCAGCGCCTGGCTCTGACGCTGTCGCTTCGCTGGTGGAGGCGGCAGGTGGGGTCACTGGAATATCAGATGACTCGCCGCTGGTGGAGGCGGGCTGCGTCTCTGGGGTTGGCTCGGCGTCAACGGACTCAGCCGCGCCAGTGTCCATCTCCGCTGCCGGCTCCGACGTTGCAGGCGCAGCTGAATCATCTTCGACAGTCTCCGGCTCGGCTAATTCAGTGGCTTCAGCTTCGGAGGCTTCTAAAGGCCTTGAGTCCGAAGAGGCGGCATGTTGCTCCGCCATTGCCAGCGCGGCGGGATCTAGCACATTGGTTTCCACTGGGATGGTCCGAGAGCGCGAAGGCGCGAGAGAGTCAGTCGCGTCTGTGGCGTTTGTGGCGCGAGGCACGCGCGCCGGGCGGCGGGCGCGGCTCGATGAGTCGCTGTCACTACCGCTGGCGGGAAGGGTGCCGTCGGGAGTGACGGCTGGAGTATCTTGCGGACTGTCCAGGGACGCATCTACCTGGATCGCGCCACACGTGTTACAGAATCGTGCTCCCTCACGCAGAGTTGCTCCACAGGTTCTGCACTCCATCGTCTACTCCTCATTGAGCGGCGGGGCGAGGTTCCCGTGCGGATGTGGGTCGCCTGTCTCCCGCGATGATTGAACCGGCTACAGCTGCTTGAGCAGGTGCCGGGCCTCGGTATTCGCCGGGTCAAGCTCCAGCGCGCGGCGTATGGCTTTGCGCGCGGCATCGCGCCGGCCGACGGCGGAGAAGCCAACCCCAAGGGCGATCTGTATCTCGGCGGAGGCAGGCGCGAGCGCGGCGGACTGCTCCAGCGCCCGTAGGGCTTCGGCGGGGCGCTTCTGTCCCAGCAGTGTGCGTCCCAGCTCCAGATATGCTGTGGCGTTGGGAGGGTCGCATTCAGTGGCGCGCTTGAGCATCGCCAGGGCGTCGTCCCACTGCTTGCGCATGGCGTGCAGGCGGCCAAGTGCGACTAGTGTGGGCGCGTGCCGCGGGCGCTGGGAAAGCGCGTCACGCAGGTCGCCTTCGGCTTCGGCGAGCCGACCTAGCTCAAGACATGTCTCACCGATCTGATACGAAATATCTGGATTGCGTGGGTCGAGCTGGCGCGCTCTCGTGAAGGCGAGCAGCGCCACATCAGGTTGGTGGATAGTACGGCGAGCTTCGCCCTCGGCGATGAGCGCATCGGACGTGGGGCGCAGCCTGGCGGCCTGCGCGTAGGCATTGGCGGCGTCCGCCGCGCGGCCCTGTTTGGCGTATGCCTGGCCCAGAAGCATGTAGACATCGTACGTGGCGCGTCCCTTGGCCAGCGCGGCCTCACCCTGCCGAATGGCCTGGATGTAGCGTCCAGTGGTGAGCGCGTCAGTGGCGCGCTGGTGATTCAGCTCAGCGGTACCGCCAGGACTGGTGGGTCCACCTGCGCGGGACGCCGTGGGAGAACGTGAAGGTATAGAGCTGGCGGAGATATCGTGCGCGACACGGGAAACGTGCGCCAGCGCGGCGGCGGTGAGAGGCGCGCCATCGCGGGCGCAGAAGCGTGCGCCCTGGCGGTTGAGATAGCCGCAGCGCGGGCAGAGTGTGCCGTCCTCCGGTGGGGTCACGCGTGTAGCGGGGGCGCGCTGGATAGCGGGACGCGCCGATCTGGCGGCTGGCGAGACGGCGGGAACGGCGGCGGTGGCGCCGCGCGGCAATATGACGGGCTGGTTGCGGCGGCGCGGAATGGATGGAGTGGGCGTCAGTGCGCTCAAGCAACGCGCGAGGGCGTCGCGCATGTCGGCGGCAGACTGAAAGCGCGCGGCAGGATCAAGCCGCATGGCGCGGATGACGGCAGCCTCAGTGGCGGCGCTCAGACTGGGCTGAAGCTTGCGCAGTGACCCAGATACGGGCGTTTCCATAGGCGCGGGCTCGGTGTTGGTGAGCAGGTGATACATCGTCGCGCCGAGACTGTAGATATCGGAGCGGGCGTCGGTCTGCGTCTGGCCGAGATGTTCTGGCGAGGCATAGGTCATGGTGCCGAGGTTTTCGGTGTTGCCGATTTTGCCGGGTTTATAGGTGCGCGCGATGCCGAAGTCAATGAGGCGCGCCTCCCCGGACGGCGTGACCATGACGTTGCCGGGCTTGAGATCACGAACGATGATGGGTGGGTGCTGGCTGTGGAGGTAGGTCAGCACGTCGCAGATATCCATCATCCAGCGAAGCACGTCCCGCTCGGGCAGCGGCGCGTGGGTGCGCGCGAGCCGGTCCTCAAGGTTGGCGCCAGGAATGAATTCCATGACGAAGTAGCGGTGGCCGTTCTCCGCGAAGGCGATCTCGAAACGGGGAATCCGTGGGTGCCGCAATTGCCGCATGAGATGGATCTCGGCGTCAAAGCGACGGTGCGCCCAGGCGACATCCTCCGGGGACGCGGAGGTATCGTCAAGGAGCTCTTTCACGGCCCAAACGGCGCCAGGGTGCGTAAGGTCTTCAACCTGATAGACGCTGCCCATACCACCCTCGCCGAGGCGGGTGAGCACACGGTAGCGTCCTTGCAGCGTCGTCCCAGGCGCCAGGGTCATGGCGGTACCCGCCCTAGCCCTGAACGCAGCGTACGATTACGGCAGTGATGTTATCTTCACCACCATTCTCGTTCGCGCGCTCGATGAGGATATCGGCGGCTTCAGCCGGATCGGTGACTTCGCCAAGAATGCTTTCGAGCTGGGGGTCGCGCACCATCTCCCAAAGGCCATCTGAGCAGAGCAGGAACACGTCGCCAGCCTGGATCTGCTCGGTGAAGATGTCTACCTCGACCTCGGCTTTGTTAGCGCCGAGCGAGCGATAGATGAGGTTGCGGTGTGGATGGTCGTAGACCTCGTCGCGCTCGATCTGACCAGCTTCCACCAGTCGTTCCACGAGCGAGTGGTCGTGCGTGAGACGCTGGAGCTTGCCGTCCCGGAACAGGTAGGTGCGGCTGTCGCCAACATTGGCGATAAACGCCAGGCTGCCCACGATCACCACTACGGTGACGGTTGATCCAAGGCCGCGCGCCTCGGAATGCTGGCGCCCATATTCGACAATGGCCTCGCTGCTCTGCTCGACAGCGGCTTTGAGCTTGTCGGTGTAGTGCTCCAAGACAACCGATTCGTTGAGTTGCTGAGTTTCCGGTGCGGACCGCTGCTCCGCGACGTTTTCGTTCCTGGCAGGCGTCGCGCTCTCTTCCCCATCTGTCGTTAGAGGACGAGTTTTAGCAGGATCATCACGACCATTATTGTCGTTTTTGCCGCGTCCGCGCTTGCCTTTCAGGCGCACGGTGGACTGGCTGCTGGTGGGTCCCAGTAGCGGCTGGAGCAGCTCGCTGATTGTGTCCACGGCGATTTTGCTCGCCACCTCACCCGCATGGTAGCCGCCCATGCCATCGGCGACCACGAAAAGGCCGGACACTTGCGAATCGTTTTCGATCACGTGGGCGTAACAGGCGTCTTCGTTTTGCTCACGCTGCTGGCCGACGTCGGTTTTTGAAGCTGCATTGAGGTGCAGCACCATGCTGCTCTTCCTCTCATGAGAATGTATTGCAACGGAATATGTGGAATGACGGCTCGTGGGTGACGCCGCCGGAGCGTCAGGAGAAGCTCCAGATGCGTATCGTATTGATCGGCACTATATCACTACACGTGCGGTCACGCAACAATGTTAGCCTGTGCGATGCTGTACTGTACCGCAAGCCGGGTGCGCGGACCATGTTCGTTGTGCTCCAGCGTGCTCCAGCACCCACGGGAAGATACGGACAGCACATAGTTGAGGTTGCGAAGCACGGAAGGCAAGACGGCGAGAGGCAGTGGCGCTGTAATGCCACTGCCTCTTCCATCATCGTGCGCTCGGCGCTGGAGACTCAAGCCGTTGCCACAGCGGGAGTTGTCTCGGTCTCAGCCGCGGGAAGCGGACGGATGCTGACACGCTTCTTGGTGCGGCTGTCCCACTCGAACTTGACGGTGCCGTCAATTGTCGCGAAGAGGGTATAGTCGCGGCCACAGCCGACATTCGTGCCGGGGTTGATGCGGGTGCCGCGCTGGCGCACGATGATCGTGCCAGAACGTACCATCTGACCGTCGTAGCGTTTGACGCCGAGCATCTTGGGCTTGCTGTCGCGCCCGTTACGTGAGCTGCCAACGCCCTTTTTATGCGCCATGGGTCGCTCGTCCTTTACTAGTTCGCGCCAGTCGAGTGTGCGGCGCGAGTCAGCCTACTATTTGCCCTTTTTCTTAGGCGCCTTGCCGGTCTCCGCCTCGATCTCCTCATCAGGAATCGAGGCGGCGCTGCCGGTCTCTTCGATCCCCTCTTCATCCGCCGCGACGGCAGCCGTATCACCGACGGCTTCCGCACCGGCGAGGTCGGAGATCAACGCACCTAGCTCCGCGATGGCGGCCGACAGCCGCGCTTCGTAACGATGGGCGGCACGGTTGGCCTGTCTCTCGAAGCGTGCGCGCTCCTCATCGGAGATGAGGCTCGCGCCCTCGGCCTGAATGTCGGTCACGAGCAGGTACGAATGGTCCTGACGATGGCCCTGGGTACGACGGTAGCGCTTCTTGGACTTGTACTTGAAGACGATAATCTTCTCGCCACGTCCCTCGCGGGCGATCGTTGCGACGACCTTGCCACCAGGGATGGTCGGCTGGCCGATGAGCGTTTTGTCGTCGGCGGAGACGAGCAGCACCCGATCGAGCTCGACCGTAGCTCCTGGCGTGTCAGGCAGCAACTCCACCTCGACGGTCTGTCCGGGGCTGACGCGATATTGCTTGCCCCCCGTCTCGATCACTGCGTACATGGTGTGCGGTACTCCTGCGAGCGCCCGTAGTGGCTCTGGCGACGTCCTGGCATGGTGCGCGGCGCGGGTTTCTGTGCGAGGCGTCACGATGTTTGTCGCGAGGTGGACAGCGGGCGCGAAGTGGTGACTGTGCAAAACACAGCCTGTAGAGCATACCATTGGCAATCCGGGGTGTCAAGCGTTATGGGCCGGAAATGGCTCTATCACAAACGGGGGGCCGCTGTACGGTCCAGCATGCGCCCGCCGGACCCCCCAACGGAGGAGGCGGGTTGACCCCCAGACCGTGATGGAACCGGCACGAACTATCGCCAGGGCGAAGCGACGACCCGCGCGACACTGCCGGCTCCTTGCCGTGCTTGACACGCCACACGCGCTGAACATACAATGGCGAGAGGCGTCCATAGGGCACGCCTAATCATGGTGTGCGCAAAATGATCGTCAGGAAAGATCCCGTGCAAGATTTGGATCGTCCACACTATTACAGTCAGTTTTGGCTTGATGTCGCGTCTGGCAAGCGCGATCTTGCCGCCGCCCATCCGGCGGAGCTCGATACTGAGCTTGAGCCTGAGCTTGACGACGCCGAGGCAGATTTTCTCCCTGTTGAACTGCCAAAACCGGTCGCCAAAGTGAAGCCCATCAAGCCTGAGAAGAAGCCGGAACCGGCTCGGCCAACCATTACGTCACTGGCCGATCTCGCCAACATTGACCTGCTTATGAAGAATTCGGCTGATATGGCAGGCGATGAGGTGCCGGACCTGGAGGCGGGCGCGAGCGGCGATCTCGGACCGTTCAGCAGCAGTGTCGCTGCCGAAGAGCCAGGCGTCGTTACCGATTTCGATCTCGACGAGACTCCCGTTGAGCCAGAAGCGCTCGCCGCGGACGAGGATGAGGACGAATTCGGCGATTTCGACGAGGAAGAGGAAGAGGACGAGTGGGGCAACTCACGCAAGACCTCAAAGCCTTCCAAGCAGCAGCGGCGCCGCGAGCGTGAGCGCGGCCCTCGCTTCTGATTCAGAGTGCAGGCAATCGCGGCAGCACCCGTTGTGCTGTGTTGAGAACCGGCGCGGATTCCGTGGGATCCGCGCCGGTTTCGTATCCACGGGCGATTGCTTTGCCGCAATCCATTGCCGGGCGCACGCTCAGATGACCGCCGTCTGCGCAAGCTCGACGATATGTCCTGGCTTGGTCTCGCGCGCGGCGCCAGCGGGTAGCTCGATGCAGTACAGCGCATCTGGAACGATGGGGCCGATTGTCCATGGGCGCAGCCGCCGAGCGACACGTACAACCGTGCTTTCCGCGCTGACGAATATCGCATCTATACGCATGAACATGAAGAACATATGAATCGAGCTGGATGGCAGCAGAATGAGTCCAGCGCCAGACGGAAGGGACCGGCGAAACTGCAAGCCCAGAAAGCGTGCGAAAAACGAGTCAGCCACAGCGGCATGCGACGCCAGTAGCGCGCCCGTTGTGGCGTTGGTCACTGATACATAGCGCATCGGTATGATGCCCTCCCTATGTCTCAAAGGGGTCCGAGCCAGTATTTTACTCATACTGATGATCTATGTCCACGTCCATAGCGTGAACGGACGAGGCGCATCCTCTCACCGCGCCCTACAATACCGCCATATGGCTCCCATATATGCGCTCTGTAGCAGTATGACAGAGGAGGTACGGCGCAATGCCTTCGTCCTTGATCGCCCGCGAAAGTCTGCCGGCCGAACGGTTCGTCGCGCTGTTCGTCGCACATGCGGACACTGTTCTGCTGGCGCTGGGTGGCCCGGAGCGCTGGCGAGCATTGCAAAGCTACACACTTGCCCCCATCGAGCTTCCGGGCATCGTCACCACCAGTGGCTCGCCGCCCGCTGGTGCGGCGGAAGCTGCGGCGGTGCGCATCCTCGGCCAAACGGCACGGATACTGCCAAGCACATATACTTACGGCAGTACAGCGACGCACGCCATAGACCGACTCGAGCGCTCCCCTCTCGCGGGACCGGCTCCGCTCGTTTATCTGGAGCGCGGTCTCCCACCAGAAGATGGGGCGTCCGTTCCAAGACGAGTCGAAGTCTGTCTCTATCGCGGCGTGCTCGGTGGCGACCCGCGAGCAGCCTCCACGACTTCAGGATTACTGCGAGCGCCGCTGGCTGCGCTACGGCAAGCCATACGCGGCCTGCCGTTGACCGATCTGCTTGGCATGCGGGGCGTTGTGTGGCAGTCCACACCGGATGCGACCCTTCCTGACGACCTCTTCGTCTTCGTCCCTGCTGAATATGGCGAGCGCTATCTGCTGCGGGTCGCGGCCAAGTATGGCGCTGGCGTGCTATTTCAGGAGGACGGGGAGTCCGATCGTGGCGCGTGAAACTGTCCGCGCGCCAGATCTGCTGGCGAAAGGCGGGCGGCCTTGACGACCGCCCATTGCCGTTCCGTAGCAGTGCTTGCCCGCCTAGATGCACCCGCTATTAATGGAATAGGTCACAACTGCTGGCTGTCCGGCGGACGAATCTCCCGGTGTAAAGGTGACCTGGCCCTGCTGCGCGAAGTAGCTGGTTGTCGTCAGCGCGATGGAGATATGCTCACCTGAATCGAGCTGCCCGCTCTCCGGCCGCACGGTGAGTGGAGTTGTAAAGCCGCTGGGGGTAATCTGTGCCTGCCACTGGACGGTATCCGGCCCGCGATTGCTCAATGTGACGTACTTTGTCGTACCCTTGCCTCGGCAGGACAGGCTTACACTCTGGGGCGAAACGGCCAGCCAGTTGGCGGGATAGGGAGTGCTTGTCGCGGTGGGTTGTGGCGTCGCGGTGGAGGTGGAGGTCGCGATCACGGACGGGCCGCCATTATGCGCCGTACCCGGTGCGCCGTTCGAGCCACCCAGACCGTTCTGCGCCAGACTGCTGAACACAAGAGTGGCAACCAGTATCAGCGCGACCACAGCCGCCGCCAGGGCCGCGAGCGGAAACCCGACAAGGTGACTAGACTGGCTCATCTCACGGGCGCGTTTTGGCTGCACAGGCCAGGGTGGGGCGCCTGCCGATCCCGCCTCCGGCCACGGAACCGCGCCGTCATGCAGGGTCGCATCGCCGCCGCGCGTAGGTGGTTCTCCGCCCCCGCCTGAGAATACTGCATCAGCGGTAGCCAGATTGCCGGTTCCAGGCAGTGGAAGCGTACCCATAGATGGGCGCCCGGTTTGACGTTCCGCGCGGTCTGCACCGAGGCGGCCCGGCTCGACGAGAACCGCTGAATGCACCGCCGTAACTGGGCGGCGGAGCGTGGCGCCAAGCGTACGTGCACGGGGAGCCGCCGCCGCGAGCGCTTGCGCAAACTCACCCGCTGTCGCCGGGCGATCTGTGGGATCCTTTGCCAGCGCCCAGAAGATGACCTCTTCCATACGCGTCGTCACTTCGCCGCGTATCGGGCGGAGCGGCAGCGGAGGGTCGGCAAGCTGGCGCTGCAAGACCGTATTGACATCGCCGCCGGCGAACGGTGAGCGTCCCGCGAGCATCACATAGGTCACGATGCCCAGCGCGTAGATGTCGGCAGCGGCTCCAGCAGCCTCGCCACGCACCTGCTCGGGAGACATGTATTCCGGCGTACCCATCGCCGATCCTGTCTGTGTCAGCGACGCTTCGCCGGTTGGCGCGAGTGGTGGCAGGTAGTCGCTGTCTTCTTTTCCGCCGTTGGTGCGGTCCATCAGCCGGGCGATGCCAAAGTCAGCCAGTAGCAGCCGCCCATCGGGATGGAGCAGCAAGTTCGATGGCTTGACATCGCGATGGACAATACCGTGTTGGTGCGCGTAATCGAGGGCTGCCGCGGCGTGCTCAGCAAAGCGCAGCGCGCGCGGAATGGGCAAGATCCAGTCATGCGCTAGCAAGGCGGCAAGCGAGCCATCGGCCAGAAATGGCATAACCAGATACGCCAGATCATCTACCTCGCCAAATTCGTAGATGGGCACGATGTTGGCGTGGTCAAGCGCGGCAGTGGCGTCCGCTTCCAGCTTGAAGCGCGCGAGGAATACCCGCCATGCCTCCGGATCCGCGGCCAGCTGTGGTCGCAGCACCTTCACGGCGACAGGCCGGTGCGGACGCTCTTGCCGTGCGAGATACACGGTCCCCATGCCACCTACACCGAGCGGTTTTTCCAGGAGGCATGAACCCAGACGCACGCCAATCAGCGCATCCGGGTTCGCTGAATCTGTCACCTAGTTCTTCTCGCGATGCTCAATGGTCTGTAATGCGGAGTCGAGGAACTTCGCGCCGCCGGACAGATCCGATTTGACTTCCTTCTCGGCCTTCTCCGCCGATCCGACAATGAAGCGGATGACTTCGCTCACCAGCACGGTAAGCGCAGCCGAGTAGGCGAGCGCGACACCAACCACGGCCGCCGTAATGTTCGTCAAAAGGGCCGGATGATAGTTACTTTTCGTTGGGTCGGCGACGTAAGCGACGACTTCTACCACAATCGCGGCGACGATACCGGTGAGAAAAAACCAGAGAAAGACGCGCCCTATGGCGCGTCGCAACGCGCCGAGTAGGTGGAAAATGGTGCCTGCCGCTTGCATATAATTGCTCCTCGTGTTTCACGGTGTTCCGATTGGAATCGAATGACTCCTCACTTCCCCTGCCGGTCGGAACACACATGCGAAGGGGACTGACAGCAGTGTAGCACGAGCGGTGTTTGTCGCCTAGCCCATATGGGCGTTCTGAGACAGCGGCTCTCGAATGTCGAGACGCAGGGACACTTCGCCGTCCTCGAAGTGTGATGAGAACGGAAAGCCGGAGTGACGCAGCATCGCGATCATCCTGGAATTGCTCGGCATCGTGATCGCAATGAGCGTCGCGAAGCCGCGCGCTCGCGCATATTCCGCGAGACGCCGGAGCAGCGCTGGCGCGACGCCCTGTCCTTGCAGCGGATCGTCCACCACGAAAGCCACCTCGGCGGTGTCTGGTCCGGTGCGCTCGTAGCGCACCACCGCGCGAATGCGCTCGTCGTCGTTGTCGCCTGTCGTGGCGACAATCGCCATACGGTTTTCGTAGTCTATGTGGGTGAACTGCCGAGCGGTCTCCGTGGAGAGCGATGGCAGAACACGAAAGAAGCGATACACAATAGTGTCGAGCGACAGCCCCGCATGGAACGCCTGAAGGCGCTCTCGATCTGTCGGGAGTAGCGGTCGCACCCGCAGCGCTGTACCATCACGGGCCGTCATCGTTCCGATGAGTCGCTCGGCATCGGCAGGAACAGGAATATGGGGGTGCGATGTCGTGATATCGCGGAAAGCGTACTCAGATTGTGCAGACATGTTGGCATTCCTCCAACACCTCATTCTATCGTAAACGCACGCGGCGCGGCGACGTTCCCAGCTACAGGTGTCGGTTTCAGAGTGGAGGCTCGGCGAGAACGGGATTCCCCGGCATGTCCGCGCCATACGTTCTAAGGAATTGTTGCATATGCTGTCAGGATAGGGGGAGAGATGAGGACGGAGGTGGCGCACGCACGGGAGGAAACCGCGCAGCCGGGAACTGCGTGGACCGATTGGCGCAAGCTGCTGGTGGTATTCACGCTGGCGGGAATCGTGGAGAGCCAGGCGTTTGGACACCTGTCGGCGTTCACACCGCTCTTCTTACAGCAGCTTCACGTGGCCCAGAGAGAGATTCCGGCGTGGACGGGCATCCTTGCCGCTCTCGGCTTCGTGCTCGGCTTGCCGCTGCTCCCATTCTGGGGTATCTGGGCGGATCGTTACAGCCGGAAGCTTATCATCGTGCGCAGCGCGTATGTTGAGGGCGTACTCTTTACCGTCGCGGCGCTTAGTCCGAACGTGTGGATACTGGCGGTGGCGCGGCTGCTGGGCGGGTTCGTCTTTGGGAACACGGGGGTGATGCTCGCTATGCTGGCTGATACGACGCCGCGCAAAAAACTGGGAGTGGCGGTCGGCATCGCGAGCGCGGGCTTCCCTCTGGGATCGTCCATCGGGCCGTTCCTGGGCGGATTAGTTGCGCAGGGGCCGGGTATTCGCACGCTACTCGTTCTGGATGCCTGCCTCTCGGCGGGGATGGGGTTGGTGCTGACGGTAGTTGTGCGTGAAGAGCGGCGCGCAGCGTGCACGGATAGCTCAGTGCGCGAGCTTTTGCGTGCGGCGGTGCGGGATGTCGTGGCGTCACCCGTGGTCGTGCGGCTCTTCACGCTGTATTTCGTGGCAATGTATGGCATCTCGCTGGTCGCACCGTTCATACCGATCCTTTTGCAGCATCTGTATCGCGGGCCGGCAGTGGGAATTCCGAGCATGATTGGCGCCACGCTGACGGCGGCGGGCATCGCGATGGCAGTGACAACGCCACTTTGGGGCCGGATGGGCGATCTGATCGGGCGCTGGCTTGTGCTACCTGTCTGTCTCGCGGGCGTCGCGATCGGACTTGGAGTGGAGGGACTGGCTGGCGCGCTCGTGCCGTTTCAGGGTGGCATCGTTGCGGTGGGACTGTTCCAGGGTGGTATCGGCGCGACGGTGATCGCGCTGTTGGCTTTGCTGGCTTCGCCGGATCGGCGCGCCTCGATCCTGAATTTCTCGCTCATGCCGACGCAGCTCTCCTGGTTTGTGGGACCAATCACAGGCGCCGCGCTCTTCTCGCTGGCGCCTATATTCCCATTTGTTGCCGGAGTCCTCATGCTGCTGGTGGCGCTGGCGTTGGCGGTCAGTACCGGGCTGGCGCTGCGTCGGACCGCCACGATTTCAGTCTCGACATCGCGGGCGCCAGTCTCACCCCACGGATCGTGAGGCAGGGACCCGATCAGCAGGGACACGCAGCCACATCCAGCAGGCGACAGTCACGGTGAGTGTCAAGGTAGCGGCGGTCATGAGGATGGTAGCGAACGGCGACCAGATGCCATAGCCAGCGGTGGAGAGGCCATATTCGCCGAGCAGCGCTACGCCGATGGCCGCGAGCGGGAGAATGGCGCCAAGCCACATTCGCACCCACACCGAATTGGTATGCGCTCGCAGCGCCTGGCCGAGTCCAGACAGCCATAAGACGCCCAACAGTACGTAGGTGTCGAGGAAGTAGTAGGGCCAGATAGTCTTGATGGCAAGCGAGAAACACAGGCCACAGACGGCCAGCAGCGCATAGACCTCGCGCGAAGCAACGGTCACATCCGGGCGGAATGCCAGGGTGATTGCGGCGACGAGCAGCGCCAGGGCGATGACGACGACGCTATCGTGGGTGGCCCCGAAATTGTAGGCTGGCGTGCCTCGCAGCAGCTCCCAGAATGATCCGCCGCCAACCGGCAGCGACGCGCGAAAGGTGACGAGCGAGTAGAGGACGTCCGCGCGGTCCGCCAGCCAGAAAGGAAGGATCCCCAGTGTCGCGACGAGACTAGCCGCACCAAGGAATGTCGCGGAGTCGCGCCAGCGATGGTGGCGCGCAAGGAGCAGCGTGAGCGGAATGAGATAGAGCACGGCCATGCTGCGTGTGAGCAGCGCAAGGCCAAGAAGAACACCAGCGGCAAGCACGCGCCCGCAGGCAAGCAGGCGCGCGGAGGCCAGGAGCAGTGTGAGCAGGATGGGAATCTCGATGTGACCGTAGAGGAGCACGGTGTGCCACAATTCCGGTGAGAAGGCGAAGAAGGCGAAGACGAGCAGACGCTGATAGCTAGTGAGAGGGCGCGCGACGAAGCGCTCAACCGCGAGCAGCGCCTCGCGGCTCATGAGCAGTGCGAAGATGGAGAACAGGGCCATAACGAGCATGCGGCGGAGGTGGGTATCGTTCAGCCAACCGAAATGTTGCGCGAGGGCAGCGACGAGCGTGAGGGGAAGCATGCTGAGAGGGCCGTTGGCATTGGGATAGCCGCTCACGTAGCGAACGGAATAGATCAAGAGGGGGTGGCCGGCGAGCGCGACACGTGCGGATGGAAGAAAAAAGACGTCGAAGTCGGTCGGATTGATGTTGGGAAGGGCGGTGGCGCCCCAAAAGGCGATATAGAGCGCGGAGAGCAGCGCGAGCATTCCCCGGCGCAGCCACGCGCGCCCATTCGAAGGTGCGTGTGCGGAGGATTCAGGATTGTAGTGCTCCGCAACGGGCGCAAGGGCGCGTTCAGCCGCCATTCGACTCATGCTCTCTCATGTGGCGTATGTGCCATGTATCTATGCCTGGTACAAGTATAACACTGCTCCACGACGGCTGAATCGTAGGAGCGAAGAGGGGATGCAGACCAGGAATTTGAATCAAGCGGCAAGGTGATAGTCAGGATGGTGACCCGCGCGGCTCGTCGCGGCTTGCGCCGGGTGTTACACTCCACAAAGGCAGAAAGTCTCTCCCAGTAGACTATGCCTCTTTGTGAGTGGCGGATGGGATTGGCCAACCTGGCTTGACAATGGAAGAGCGCATGAGGACACCAGCGGCGCGGAGAGGGCAGCGTATGGAGCAAATCATCGAAGGAACTCTCGTAAGCAAAGAGTCGGGCCTGTCCGCGAGCTTTGGCGGCGTGGAGCAGCCATACGTGCGTTGCGTCATCGCCCGCCTGGATGATCCTAAGCGGCACGCGGAGGCGCGGGTGGTGGGCGTGGCGGAATTACCGGTTGAGGTCGGCGAGCACATCAAGCTGGAAGTCACGCGCGTTGTTACCGACCGGCAGGCGGGTGTCGTTCGCTTCGATTGTAAGCTCTTGAGCTAGTGGCTGGTTGGCGCTGGTTTGAGCGACGGAGCGGGAAGAACGCCTGCCGTCTCGAACCTGACTAGACCGGCTGCCAGGCGTGAAGGTATCTGCGGCGGAATGCGGCGATGAAATCAATACCACTGGTGGCGCTGCTGACGGACTTCGGTACGCGCGATGGCTACGTAGGCGTGATGAAGGGCGTCATGCTCGGCATCGCGCCCGACGTGCGCCTGGTGGACCTTACGCACGAGATTCCACCGCAGGATGTGCGGGCGGCCGCATGGGTGCTGCATACGAGCTGGCGCTCATTCCCAGGGGGGACCGTTTTTCTGTGCGTGGTAGATCCTGGCGTGGGGACAGGCCGGCGTCCAGTGGCGCTGAGGGCTGGCGGCCGGTTCTTCGTTGGTCCTGATAACGGTCTCTTTAGCTACGTGCTTGCGGATACGCCCGTGGAGCGCACGGTCGTGCTGGATAAGGCGCTGTACCACCTGCCTACACTGAGTGCGACGTTTCATGGCCGCGACATCTTTGCACCCGCCGCGGCTCATCTCGCTCGTGGTATCTTGCTGGATGCGGCAGGAACGCCAGTTGATCCGGAATCGCTGGTACGGCTGCCCCTTTCGCAACCGGAGTGGCAGGAGGACGCCCTGCTGGGGCACGTGCTGCACTCCGATAGATTTGGAAACCTCATCACGGATTTCGGCCCCGCTTGTACGGACGCGATCCTCGCTACGCCGGAAATGAGCATGTGTATCGCGGGCGAGACGATCAGGGAACACTGCCGCACATTTGTTGAGGGTCCCGAAGAACAACCGTTCGCGTTGCGCGATAGCTCCGGCCATCTCATGATCGCCGTTCGTGGCGGCTCGGCGGCTGAGCTACTCGGAGCGGGCGTCGGTGAGGCGGTAATCGTGTTGGGCCTGGAACGCGACGCATATCCCACATGCGGACAACCCGCCGGATGAGTATGATAACGAGATTGACGGTCGCCGACGTCTATCCGCTGGATTCATCGCTCGATGGCGGCGATACCGTGGTAAAGAACTTGCCCTTTCCAGCTTGATGGGCGTTCGCATGTTGTATGAGCGTTAGGCGGCGAACATGCAACTCTTTTTCTTGCGGCACGGACGCGCCGTTGAGCCGGATGTATGGCGCGGCGCTGAAGCGGATCGGCCGCTGACTCCGGAGGGACTAGATGAGATGCGGCAGGTGGCGCGCGGCCTGAAGTGGCTGGGGGTGCTGCCGGACGCCATCTATACCAGCCCCTATGCGCGCGCGCGCCAGACCGCCGAGATTGTGGCCGACGCGCTGGGAGTATCCAGCACACCGGTAGATGCGCTGGAGCCGGGCTGCGATTTGGCGAGGGTGGCAGCGGTGTTATCCGGCGGCTCTGATGCGGGGTTGCTGAATAGCGTCATGATGGTTGGGCATGAGCCTGACTTAAGCACGCTGGTCGGACTGCTCATCGGCTGGCACGGTCCGGCGCGGGTGGACATGAAGAAAGCGAGCTGCGCACGGGTGGACATTGCCCTGAAGCGCATCTCGCCGCGAACGCTGGCGGGACGCGGTACGCTCGCCTGGCTGCTGCGAGCGAAGCAGTTGTCAGGACTAGGTGCGTGAGCTTTTCTCCGTATGGGTCGAATCCGGCATGATGATTGCGTACACCGGATTTATCCGCAGCCAGGTGCCCGAACAGGCGCCGGCGCTAGCGGCGGCATACGGAGAGGAGATTGGGATGTTTTCTGAAGCGGACGCGCGGGATGTCTCACCCACACCTGACAATCAATGGGAAACGCTAGCCGGTGTGGCGCGCGGCTCGCTGACTCCTCCTCAGCTCCAGGCGGTTGGCCCCGACACTACACGCATTGTGCCGCATCTCACGATTGCCAACCTGCGGCTGCCAGCCAATCAGGTGCAGCGGCGCGCGACGGAATACGCGAACTACGCGCGAGCATGCGGCGCGCAGCATTCTATGCGGCTCTGGCGCACAGGCTATGAGCAGGCTGTGCTCGCGCTTGCCCGCGAGGCATCCCAGTTGGACACGAGCGCGACATGCCAGGCGCTGTTTTGGGAACAGCGCGGTGGCGAATTCTGGGTTTCGGCGACGTTCAGCCAGCCGGCGCGGCGCGTGGTCCACTAATCACTATTTTTGCTGGCTCTGCTCGATGCCGAAGCCCCAATTGAGGAGCGTAGCGGCGTCTGTGAAGCGCGAGAGCTCGTCCGGCTCCCCAAGCACGACGCCGATGAGCTTACCGGACGGTCGTGTTGCCGAGAAGGCAAGGCAGGCGCCCGCATTCCCTGTGAAACCGGTCTTGATGCCCGTCACCCCTGGGTAACGCAGTGTCGTGAGCAGCAAGTCCGTGGTTGTCCAGGTGTAGGCCGCATGTGCCGCCGATGCTGGAAGCGTGAAATACGGGGTGCCAACGACTTGCCGAAATGCGGAGTAGCGCATGGCAAACAGCGCCAGGATCGCCAGGTCGTGCGCGGTGGTGTAGTGGTTGGGCGCGTCTAGCCCGTGGACGTTGGCATAATGGGTCGAAGTCATGCCCAGAAGGAAAACCTCCAGATTCATGAGCTGAACAAAGCGGGCTTGCGAGCCAGCGATGCCGTCGGCGATCACGACTGCCGCGTCGTCACCGGAGGGCAGCAGCAGCGCATATAACAGGGCGCGGAGCGGGATTTTGTCGCCGAGCTGAACGCCCGCGACACTGGCGATGCCATTCTGGAGGGCCACGGCATCGGCGCCAACAGTGATATCCTGGTCGAGCTTGCCGTACGTCAGCGCGACTACCGCGGTCATGATCTTGGTGGTACTGGCCATTGCCAGCTTCGTGTTGGCGTTGACCGCCAGATAGACTTGCCCAGTATCAGGATTGAGGAGATACGCGGCGTGCGCGGTGAGCGGAGGCGGCGGAGGCAGCGGGCGGCTCGGCGGTGTGCTGGTCGGCGTCACAGTGGAGAGGGCTAGCTTTGCCGCGTGCCCATCCGGCAGTGAACTGGTGGAAGGACCGGAACCCGCGCAGCCCGCTAGTATCAACAGAATCGCGAGCGCAACCAGACAAGCGGATACCCCGCGCGATAGTCCATTTCGCCGCTTCCATTTCATCGTTCAGCAAATCCTCTCATCGTTCGTTGTCTAGTAACGAAGACGAAGTGGCATGGCGAAAGATGACATTATGTGGGCGAAACCGCACCCTGCGATCGGCAGGCGCATAGGATCAGGCGCAGAAAGCGACGGCGCATATATTATGTGCCGCCAATGATCAGAAGCTGAGAGCGCGAAAAATTGCCACGACGTCGTGCGGCGCACGAACGGGAGCTATTGTCCCTTCTTGTGGCCGTGCTCTTTGTGCTGCTTCATCACAGTACGCGCCGCCACTTCTTCCGCACGGTCGCCATAGCGGCCAGATTTCTCGGCGGACTTTTTGATGTGCTCGTATTCGCGCTGTTCTTTTTCACCGACACCGCGCAGATGTTTCTTGCCTGGCATTGTATCCCTCCTCGTCGCACTAAATGTTTGGATATGGAGCCTGAGCGCTCCATATCCACGACGTGGCAGATTTCATGCCATCGGCGCTAGCGCTTGCCGGCAGGTTGGATGACACTGGCGCTGGGCGGGTTGGCCTCAGGAACTCCTCGTCGCGCTGGCACGCGTCCCCCGCGAACGAGCGAGCAGACCACAGCAATGGCGCAGATGAACACGGACGCCAGGAACGAGTGACTCATGCCCGCGGTGAACGCGGCGGAGATGCCGGCTTGCAGGTGCGCGACAGTTCCCAGGAACACGGCGCTCATGATGGCGGGCGGCATGGTGGCGGCGGCCACAGCAAGCGCGACGGCGAAACTCAGCACCATGCCGACGTTGCGCAACGTATTCAGTGTCGCGGAGGCAACGCCCAGCCGGTTGCGTGGTGCGGCGCCCATCGTCGTGCTCGTATTCGGCGACCAGAAGAGTCCGCTCCCAGCGCCCATGAGCGCCAGCGCCAGCGCCAGCACGACATAGGGCGTGGTGGGCGATAGCTCCATCAACACGATGAGCGCCGCCGCCTGAACCGCCAGCCCTAGTGTGGCGGGAATCGTGCCGCCGATCCTATCGGCCCAGTGTCCGCTGATGGGCCCCAGGATCGAGGTCATGAGCGGCATCGGCAGAATCAGGAATGCGGCGGTGAGAGGAGTGTAGCCGCGCACACCTTGAAGATAGAAAATCAGCAAGAAGCTGACGGCGAAGACCGAGAGAGATTGGAGCGCCGCCGCCGCTACTGAAAAGGCATAGCGGCGATTGTCGAAAAGGTGCAGGTCGAGCATGGGATAGGGCGCATGTCGCTCCCAGACAACAAAGACCGCGAGGGCAACAAGCGCGACGGCGAAGAGCGCCAGGATCGAGGGTGAGAGCCAACCCGCGCCGATACCGCCCGTCAGGCCGAGCAGAAGGGTGACGAGACCGATGGTAAACAATAACGCACCGAGGAGATCGAATTTTTCACCACGCGGGTTGGGGGCGATGTCGTGCAACAACAGATACGCCGCAAGCGTGCCGACGATGCCGATGGGGAGATTGACCAGAAAGATCCATCGCCACGTTGTGCCGGCCAGGATGAAGCCGCCGATGACCGGGCCAAGAACGCTGCCCGCGCCCCACGTGATGGCATTGATTCCCATTGCCTGGCCGCGCTGGTGCTCAGGGAAGACCTCAGTAATGATCGCCATCGCGTTGGCGGAGAGCATCGCGCCGCCCGCGCCCTGGATGATGCGCGAAGCAATGAGCATGGAGTCGCTCTGCGCCACACCGCAGAGAACCGACCCGACCGTGAAGACGATGAAACCCAGGTTGTACATCTTCACACGGCCAAACATATCCGCCATGCGACCAAAAGTGAGCAGGAGCACGGTGCTGACGAGCAGATAGCCGATGATGACCCACGTCATGCGCACCAGGTTGGAATGCAGATCCTGGAGCATGCTCGGTAGCGCGAGCACGACGATGGTCGAGTCGAGAGCAACCATCAATGAGCCTACCGTGGTGACGGCAAGCGCGGTCCACTTATACGCTGGCATTTTCATGGCGATGTTCACATTCCACCCGACGGATAATCCAACCGATGGCACGAGATGCGCGACTCAGGCGTGGCTCACGTCAACGTGAACGTGAGAGGCGCTTTCAAAAGTATAGCATACGGCAGACAGCGGTATCGGCGATGCGCACCTGGACAAAAGATATGTTCTGATCAGGGGAGAGATGAGATGATCGGAGGGAAGCATTTATACGGGAAAATTCGCTCACCTCCCCGATATATAGAGAGTTCTAAATAGTACCATAATGCATTGCCTTGGGGGATTCAGACATGCTATACTCCTTTAGGTGTGCGTAGTGGACGGCACGCAATGAAGAACAGCGACAAAAAACCACCCGATTATCGCGACTACAACGCCTTCGCTCTGCTTGGGCAGGTGGGGTTGTATATCGCTGGGGGTGCCTTGCTGGGCGTGTTCGTAGGCCACCTGATTGATAGCTGGTTGAACTCCACACCTGTAGCGACACTCATCGGGCTGCTGCTTGGCCTGGCCGTAGGCATCTACGGTGTCTTTCGCCTCATCTCTTCGCTCTAGAAGGGCTGGTGCGACCGGTCAGGATCGGACACATCGGAGTGGCAGCCAGGGGACGAAGGGAGAGCCTCCGTGCTCTGGAAATTGCCGAACATCGCGGTTCCGGCCGATCCGCTCTTTTATATCGGCGGATACCCAGTCTTCAACACTTTCCTCATCACACTTGCCAGCGCGCTTGTTGTCCTCGGTATTTTCTATCTTGGCGTCCGCAAGGTCACCATCATCCCCGGCCCGCTGCAGAACTTCTGCGAATGGGTGGTCAAGATGCTGCTCGATCTCTGCGAGGATGTCGCGGGCAAGAAAAACGGGCGCCGCTTCTTTCCGTGGGTTGCCAGCATCTTTTTCCTGGTGCTGCTCGCCAACTGGTGGGAAGTTATCCCCGGCATCGAGACGATTGGCACGGTCTCGTCGGTCACGACGGATGGCACGAAGATTCCAGGCTGCCCGGCGCATGTGACCGGATTCTTTCTGACGGGCCACTCCGCAAACTGTCTGATCCCCTGGCTGCGACCGCCCTCGACAGACCTGAACTTCACGATTGGCTTGGCCGTTGTGTCGTTCATTGTCACGCAGTTCTATGGCTTTAAGCTGCTGGGGACGCGGCTACAGCTCGGGCGCTACTTCACGCTGAAGGATGGCCCGATGGGATTGGTCGTCGGTTTGTTGGAGCTGTTGCTGGAGCCGCTGCGCATTGTCTCGCTCAGCTTCCGTCTTTTTGGCAACCTCTTTGCTGGCGATATACTGCTGCTGGTCATGAGCTTCCTCATCCCGGTGGTGGGCGCTATTCCGTTCTACGCCCTGGAAGTCTTTATTGGCTTCATCCAGGCGTTCGTCTTCGCGTTCCTGACGTTGATCTTTCTGGCTCTGGGCACGACCGCCCACGGCCATGAGGATCCCGAGGAGGAACACGCCGCCGAAGTGGCGCACGCTGAGCACGTGCGCGTGGAAACGAGACTGGCAACTCATCGCTAGTCGTGTCGTTGCGCCGCTTCTCGTATCTTCTTCCGTTCAGTTGTTTCCACTCCCCCGCGTCGCTCGCGGAGGTGGGATAAAGCGTTCCGAATGAATCCGCGTGTGGGTCTGCTCCTGTAAGCAGGCTTGCGTGAGGATGCGTCACTCGACTCGTAGTGGTCCTGGCTGGTCCAGGAACATGCCAGGCTCACGCCCGGCGCACATTTTGTCCCGCCCGATTTTCGGGTAAGCACGTACACATTTCAGGAGGACATCCGTGAACATTGAGATTGCCGCCGCCCTCGCTATGGGCCTGGGCGCTATCGGCCCTGGTATCGGTATCGGTCTAATTTCGGGTCCCGCGCTCAACGCGATGGGCCGCAATCCTGAGGCCGCTGGCATCGTGCGTACCAACATGATTTTGGCGATCGTGTTCGCCGAGGCCGTCTCGATTTACGCCCTGGTTGTCGCTTTGATCATTCTCTTCGTCGTGAAGTAGCCTCCCGATCACGGGAGCACTTCCACCCACGAAGGGAGGACAAGCGTATGGGTCTCAATCTCTGGAATTTCGTCTCCCAGGTCATCACGTTCCTGGTTCTGTTATGGATTCTGGCGAAGTACGTGTTTCCGGTTCTCATCAAGACGATGGACAAGCGCGAGCAGACGATTCGCGAGGGCGTGGTAAACGCCGAAAAAGCCCGCCAGGAGCTCAACGAGGCGCAGAAGCGCGTTGAGGCGCTGCTGGACGAGGCGCGCCGCGACGCGCAAGCGACACTCGCCAAGGCCACGCAGGCAGCGGAGCATGTTCGCCAAGACATCGAGCAGGATGCACAGCGGCGTGCCCGCGAGATCATTACGCAGGCGGAGCAGCGGACGCAGCAGCTCGTCGCGCAGGCGCGGGCGCAGCTGCGGCAGGATGTCGCCGATCTGGCGATTGCTGCCGCTGAGCATGTCGTCGGCAACTCGCTCGATACGACGACCAGCCGGCGTCTGGTGAACGAGTTTGTCGCGCAATCGAGGGACGTCCAGTGTTAACGGGTGCGACCGCGCGTCGCTACGCGGAGGCTGCCTTCGAGATCGGCGCGCAGTCGGAGACGATTGAGCGCTGGCGCGACGATCTGCGGGTGATTGCGGACTACTTCGGTAACCACCGGCTGGCCTTCATCCTGAAGGAGCCGAAGGTTTCTTCTACGCGCAAAGCGCTGATTGTGCGCGATCTGCTGGGCGAGAAGGTCCGGCCGGAGGCGCTCAATCTGGCGCTCATGCTGGTGGAGCGCGAGCTCGTTGACATTGCCCCGCGCGTCAGCAGCGAGTACGAGAAACTCTACAATGAGTATCGCGGGCAGGCGGTAGCGCAGGTTACGACGGCCATCCCGCTCGACGACGCGCTGCGTGCGCGGCTCACACGCGAGCTGCAGGAGATCACTGGCAAGCGGATTTTGCTGGAGGAACGGGTGGATCCGGATATTCTGGGTGGCGCCATTGCGCGTATTGGCGACACGCTGATAGACGGCAGCCTGAAGCGCCGTTTCTCTATGCTGCGTGAGCAGATCGTCGCGGGCGGCAGTTTCGGTGGGCCGAACGACGGCAGCACGCCAGCGCTGTTGAACCCCGGCGGCGGCTCTGGGGATGGCGGCACGCCATTTGTGGTAGGGCCTTCCAGCTCCACAGATACCGCGCCCCGCCCGTCAGATGGACCGCATCTGGCGCCGCGTGCTCATGCGACGAAGCCAAACAGTGATGCCTCGTCCGGCTCATCCCGCCCCGGTGGGCGCAATAAGCGGCGCCGGCGCTAAGGAGAAATATTTATGGCAATCGCGGACGAAATTACTCGAGTCATACGCGAACGCATACAGAACTTTGATGGTGCGGCCACCGAGTCCGCGATGGTCAGCGTGGGCACGGTGATCGGGGTTGCCGACGGTATTGCCCGCGTCTATGGGCTTTCCGGCGTGCATTACCTTGAGCTGGTCGAGTTCCCCCGCACGGGTTTGATGGGCATGGCCTTCAATCTTGAAGAAGATTCCGTATCCGTGCCGATCCTGGGCGACTTCACCCAGATCCATGAGGATGACGAGGTTCGCACAACGGGCCGCATCATCCAGGTCCCTGTCGGCGATGCGCTGATTGGCCGCATAGTTGATCCACTTGGTCAGCCGCTGGACAATGCTGGCCCTATCGCCACTACGTCGTTCCGTCCGGTCGAGCGCGTGGCGCCGGGCGTCATCACCCGCCATCCGGTGAATTCGCCGGTGCAGACTGGCCTCAAGGTGGTGGATGCCCTCATTCCGATTGGCCGGGGCCAGCGCGAGCTGATCATCGGTGACCGCCAAACCGGTAAGACGGCGATGGCGCTGGACACGATTATCAATCAAAAAGGCAAAGACCTCGTTTGCATCTACGTGTCCATCGGACAGAAGAACTTCCAGGTGGCCCGCATCCGGGAGACACTGAAGCAGTTCGGCGCGATGGAGCATACGATCATCGTGCATGCCGGTGCCGAGGATCCCGCCCCTCTGAAGTATCTGGCGCCGTATGCGGGCTGCGCAATGGGCGAAGAATTCATGGAGAGCGGGCGCGACGCGCTGGTTATCTATGACGACCTCTCCAAACACGCTGATGCCTACCGCAATATGTCGTTGATCATTCGCCGGCCGCCGGGCCGCGAGGCGTATCCTGGCGACGTGTTTTACTTGCACAGCCGCTTGCTGGAGCGAGCCGCTCGCCTCAACGAGGACTACGGCGGCGGATCGCTGACGGCGTTGCCGATCATCGAGACGAAGGGCAACGACGTGTCGGCCTACATTCCGACGAACGTCATTTCGATCACCGACGGCCAGATCTTCCTGGAAGGCGACCTCTTCAACGCCGGCATCCGGCCAGCCATGAACGTCGGTATCTCGGTGAGTCGCGTAGGCGGCGCCGCGCAGACGCCCGGCATGAAGCAGGTTGCTGGTACCCTCAAGCTGGATCTCGCTCAGTTCCGCGACCTCGCCGCGTTTGCGCAGTTCGGCTCCGATCTGGATAGGGCAACCAAGGCGAAGATTGACCGCGGCGTGCGCCAGCAAGAGATCATGAAGCAGAAGCAATACCAGCCGATGCCGGTTGAGCATCAGATCATGATCATCTACGCGGCCTCGAAGGGCTACCTGGATCAGGTGCCTGTCGAGAAGGTGGCCGAATGGGAAAGTCAGTTCCATCAATACATGGATGCCAACTACGCCGATCTGGTCAAGACGGTCTTCGATACGACGGTGACGAATAAGAAGAAGATCCCGGATGAGCTGTTCAAGCAGATCGAAGCCGCGATCGCGGATTACCAGAAGACGGCGCCGCGCTAGAACCTTGCCCTTGCCTCCTCCCTGCGTGGGAACGGGGCATCGGTTCCCTCCTCACATCGCGGGGAGGGAACGGGGAAAGGTCCCTGGAGGGGATCATGGCATCAACACGTGAGATACGACGGCGTATCACGTCCGTCAAAAACGTCGCGCAGATCACCCGCGCGGTCCAGCTGGTGGCCAGCAGCAAGATGCGCCGGGCGCAGGAGCGTGTGCTTGCGTCGCGTCCCTATTCGGCGGAGCTGGTGAAGCTGCTCTCGCGCCTTTCGGCACAGGCGGAGGGGCAGGACGAGCTGCCGCTGCTGCGCAGCCGCACCGTGCGTAAGCTGGGCATCGTGCTCATTACGCCGGATCGAGGGCTGGCGGGAGCGCTCTCCAGCAACACCAACCGGCGTGCGCTTCAGCTTGTGCTGGAGCAGCGGCGCGAGCACGGGAATCCCGATATGCCTGTCTCGTATATCGCCGTCGGTCGCAAGGGGCGCGACTTCCTGGCGCGCTCGCACCAAAAGATCGCCGCGGAGTTTATCCGGCTCGGCGACCAGCCGAAGCCGGCAGATGTGCGCGCGATCGCGCGCACGGTGACCGACGCGTATTTAAACGAAGACATGGATCAGGTGTTCCTGGTCTACCCGAAATTCATCTCGACCGTCGTCCAGCAGCCTGCCGTAGTGCAATTGCTGCCGGTGCAGCCACCCGAGGGCGCGGAGGAAGGTCCAGCACCGCAATACATCTTTGAACCCGACGCTACAGCGATTTTCGCGGAGCTGCTGCCGCGCTACGTGGAGACGCAAATCTTCCAGCCGCTGCTGGAGACCGTGGCGAGCTTCTACTCGGCGCAGATGGTCGCTATGCGCAACGCGACCGACAACGCCACTGACCTGCTCGCGGACCTGACGTTGACCTACAACAAGGCTCGCCAGTCCGCTATTACGACGCAGATCCTCGAGGTCGTCGCCGGTGCGGGCGCGTAATGAGCGCTGGCTGCATCGAGACGCCCGCTGAGAGATTGGAGAACATTGATTATGGCAACTGCCGCACCCACCCGCACCAAGGGTACTGTGACACAGGTGCTTGGCAACGTGGTAGATATTGAGTTCCCTCAGGACAAGCTACCTCCCATCTATAACGCTATCGAGACGCAGATTCCCGGCCAGGATCACGTGCTGGTTCTAGAGGTCGAGCAGCTGCTCGGAAACAACGTCGTCCGCTGCGTCGGCATGGGACCGACGGATGGCATGGCGCGCGGGCAGGAGGCGTTCGACACGGGTGGTCCCATCACAGTGCCCGTTGGCACGGCTACACTTGGCCGAATCTTCAACGTGCTTGGCCAACCGATTGACAACCTGCCGGCTCCCGCCGATGCCCCTCGGATGCCGATCCACCGGCCCGCGCCTGGCATCGAGGACCAGGCGACCGAGGCCGAAGTATTGGAGACGGGCATCAAGGTCATTGACCTGATCGCCCCCTTCATGCGTGGCGGCAAAATCGGCACGTTCGGCGGCGCTGGAACTGGCAAGACGATCATCATCCAGGAGCTGATCAATAACATCGCCAAGAAGTCCATGAGCGCTGAGGGCGGAGACGAAGCGGGCGCTATCGGTGGTCTCTCGGTCTTCGCGGGCGTGGGTGAGCGCACACGCGAGGGCAATGACCTCTATGAGGAGATGAAGGGCGCGGGCGTGCTTGACAAGCTGGCGATGGTCTTCGGCCAGATGAACGAGCCGCCCGGCTCGCGGCTGCGCGTGGCGCTCACTGGACTCACCATTGCGGAATATTTCCGCGATGTGGAGCATCGCGACGTGCTGCTCTTCATTGACAACATCTTTCGCTTTACGCAGGCGGGCGCTGAAGTCTCCGCCTTGCTCGGTCGCATGCCCTCCGCGGTAGGCTACCAGCCGAACCTGGCCGAAGAGATGGGGCAGCTTCAGGAGCGCATCACCTCCACGAAGGACGGCTCGGTTACGTCTATGCAGGCGGTGTATGTGCCCGCCGACGACTACACCGACCCAGCCCCGGCGGCGACCTTCGCACATCTCGACTCGACCATCGTGCTCGAGCGCGCGCTGGCTGCTCGTGGACTCTTCCCCGCCGTGGACCCGCTGGCCTCCACCAGCCGCATTCTCGATCCGAACGTGGTTGGGCAGGAGCACTATGATGTCGCGCAAGAGGTCAAGCGTGTGCTACAGCGCTACAAGGATCTTCAGGACATCATCGCCATCCTGGGCGTGGACGAGCTTTCCGACGAGGATAAGCTGACGGTCGCGCGTGCCCGCAAGATCGAGCAGTTCTTCTCGCAGCCCTTCAACGTCGGCGAGGTCTTCACAGGGCGTCCTGGCCGCACTGTGCCACTCTCCGAGACTATTCGTGGCTTCAAGGAGATTCTCGAAGGCAAGCACGACGACATCTCGGAGGTGCATTTCTTCCTGGCGGGGAGCATTGACGACGTGTTGGAGGCAGCCCGGGCGAGCGAGGCGTAAAGGAGGTCCGTTGTGTCGCAACGTCCCACGTTACACGTCACCATTGTGACGGCGCAGCAGACCGTTTTCGACGGCGAGGCCGATATGGTGATCGCGCCGGGCAGCGAAGGCCAGCTTGGCATTCTGCCCCGGCACGCGCCGCTGCTGACCACACTCAAGCTTGGCGAGCTGCGCATCCGCGAGCACGGCACGGACGAAGGGATCTTTGTCGCGGGCGGCTTTCTGGAAGTCAACGATAACGTTGTGACGATCCTCGCCGACGATGCCGAGCGGGCCGAAGAGATTGACGAGGCGCACGCCGAGGAGGCTCGCCGCCGCGCGCAGGCGACGCTCCAGCAGGCGAACCTGACGGCGGACGTGGAAGCCTCCGCTGCCGCCGAGCTAGAGCGGGCAATTGGCCGCCTCAAGGTAGCCGACCTACAGCGCCGCCGTGGACGAGCGCCACGGCGATCGGTGCCGGAGAGTCTCGGACAGGATGGTCTCGGACAGGAATAGCTACTGGTCCAACAGGTGGGTTGCGATGTCAAGAGATTTCGCGGCCCACCTGCTCTTTTTTGTGATCGCACGGTTGCGTGCTTGTGCTCGCTGCCATCAGCGCGTACCATGGAGCGGTTATTGTTTGGGAGGAGATGACCGCCATGTCCGTCGCCGCGACACACATTGTGCGGGGCGCCTGCCCGCACGACTGCCCCGACACCTGCGCCACGCTGACCGAGGTGCGCGACGGGCGCGCCGTGCGCTTTGCCGCTGACCCGGCACATCCGGTCACGCGCGGTTGGCTCTGCGCCAAGGTACGTCCCTATTTGGACCGCGTCTACGCACCGGGCCGATTGCTCTATCCGATGCGGCGCGTCGGGCCGAAGGGCAGTGGCGAGCTCGAGCGCATCTCCTGGGATGAGGCGATTGGGGAGATTGCCGCTCGCTGGCAACATATCCTGGCTGAATACGGCGGTGCGGCTATCCTGCCCTATTCATTCAGTGGCACGCTGGGGCTGCTGCAGCTGCGCATATGTAACGAGCGGCTCTGGAACCGCATGGGCGCCTCCGGGCTGCGGCGCTCGATCTGTGGCGCGGCGGCGGAGGAGGCGGTGCGGTTGACGTATGGCGCACGACTGGCGCCCGATTACACCGATCTCGCGCAGAGCCGGCTCATTCTGCTCTGGGGACACAATCCCGCCAGCACCAATCCGCACGTCATGCCGTTCCTGCGGGAGGCGCAACGTAACGGCGCCTACGTCGTGGTGATTGATCCGCGCCGCACGCTTACCGCTCGCTCCGCCGACGAGCATATCCAGCCGCGCCCGACGACGGACGCCGCGCTGGCGTTGAGCATTATGCATGTGCTCTTCCGCGATGAACTCCACGATGAAGACTGGCTGCGGGCGCATGCGCTCGGCTGGGAGGAGCTGCGCGACCGGGCCAGGGAGTATCCGCCAGAGCGAGCCGCGAGCATCACCGGCATAGCGGCGGAGGTTATTGTCTCGCTGGCGCGACGCTATGGGACGACGAAGCCGGCGCTGCTCAAATTCAGTGATGGTATTCAGCGCCACGGCAACGGTGGGCAGACGGTGCGGGCGCTGGCATGCCTGCCCGCCGTCGTGGGACAGGTCGGCGTGCGCGGCGGCGGCCTCTTTTACAGTACCAGCGACTATGTCACATGGGATGCTGAGGCGGTGGGCCATGCGGCGGCGTGTCCACCCACGCCGCGTGTCGTGAACATGAACCGCCTGGGCGCCGCCCTCACTGGTGAGGTGAGTGACCCACCTATTCGCTCGCTCTATGTCTTCTGTGCCAATCCCGTCACCTCGACGCCAAATACCAACCGGGTGCTGGACGGCTTGCGTCGCGACGATCTCTTTACCGTCGTTCATGATCTGTTCTTGACGGACACGGCGCGATACGCTGACATCGTGCTTCCGGCCACGAGCCAGCTTGAGCACCTAGACCTACACAAAGCCTACGGGCATCGCAATCTCCAGCTCAACGAGCCGGCCATCGCGCCACTGGGCGAGGCAAAGAGCAACTGGGACGTGATGCGGCATCTGGCCGCCGCGCTCGGCTATGAGGAGCCGTGGCTACGCGAGTCCGCCGAAGAGGCGCTGAGAGGCGTGCTGGACGCCACACGCGCCAGCAATCCATTGCTGGCGGGCGTGACACTGGAGCGGCTGTGCGCGAACGGCACCGTTGCACTGAATATTCCCGCCGAGCAGGATGTGCCGTTTGCGAACGGGCGCTTCCCAACGCCCTCCGGCAAGGTAGAGCTGCGCTGTAACGCGCTCGCCGGCCAAGGTCTCGATCCACTGCCAGACTACATCCCGCCGGCTGAGCTAGGCCCGGCAGGGCGCGATCCGGCCGATACGCGACTCATTCTCATCTCCGCGGCGACACACCACTTCGTCTCCAGCAGCATGGCGAACCAGCCGGGACTGGAGATGAAAGAAGGCGAGCCACACGTCGAGCTGTCACCTGAAGACGCGGCGACGCGCGGTATCGCGGATGGCGATGAGGTTATCATCCAGAACGACCGCGGCAGCTGTACCCTCCGCGCCACCGTCACCGACGACGTACCCTCTGGCGTGGCCGTGGCTCACAAGGGCCGCTGGGCCAGCCGCTCGCCGGATGGACGTAACGTGAACTACACGACATCCGATGCGCTGGCGGATCTCGCCGGACAGAGTACCTTCCACAGCAATCTCGTGGAGATTCGCCCGGTTACTCCAGCGTCCGCGTGCTAAGCTCGATGCCTGGCCGTAGCTCCTTCTCGAAGCTCTGCCACTCGCGGTAGGCATGCATGCCGCCCTTTTCGTAGAGTCGCGTGGCACCCGTCAGGCTCTGCGCATCCACGTTCAGACCCACCGTGCGCTCGCCGCGCCGGTAGAACTCGCCAAACGAGTGTAGCAGGAGCGCCAGCGCCAGCCCGCGGCGCCGCCAGGGACGTCGCACGCCCAGATCGTCCACCCAGCCCATACCTTGCTCCGGACGGCAGAGCGAGAAACCCGCGATCTGGTCGCCATCCATTGCCAGGAAGCAGAGCGCCGGATCGAAGTCGGACCGCGCCAGAAAAAATGTCCGCCAGGTTTCGAACGACATTGGCAGGTGGCCCCAGTGGTCGTCGAAGGCTTCGTTGAGTGCGGCATGCACAGCAGGCTCCTCGCCGGGCTGCATCGTTCGGAGCGTAATGCCCACCGGCCAGGCCGGAGCGGGCGGCGATGCATCCATATCAACGCGCATACGCCAGAAGCGGCGCACCGGCACGAAGCCGGCGCGCTCAAAGATGCCGCGCCTGGCCGGGTCAGTCGTCGCAATCAAATTGCGCAGCGAGATACGCGCATGCGGCGGCGCCTGGGGAATCTGCTCGCGGGCTCGCTCCTCAGCCAACCTCACCAACTCAGTGTCTATGACCTCGTGCGGGAAGTCGGCATGGGAGAACAAATGAATACCGAGCTGTACTCGCTGTGAATTCCACACCTCGGCGTAGCCAACGACTTGCCCAGTGACGGTTTCCACAATCCAGGCGTCGTCAGCAAGACAGAAGTCCGGCTCACGCCAACTGAGCGCGAAGTCTTCCCGTGTGAAGTCCGGCTCGCCATGAACGGCAATGGACCAGGCGTTTGCCAGCTCATAGACAGCATCGAGATCATTCAGCGTAGGCGCCCGTACGCGGAGACCGCTCTCTGTTATCGTGGTCATGAAATCGTCTCCTGTGTTGATCGTTCGCTTTCGCTTGCGGGTGCAGCGCCGGCCCGCAGCTGCTTCTCATAAATGGCGAACTCGCGGACGATACGCATCCCCGCCGCCTCGTAGACATGCGTTGCGCCGGTGGGGTTCTGTGCGTCCACGCCAAGCGCTACACTCGAAACGCCACGACGGTAGAATGTGTCGAACGCCTGGAGCAGCAGCGCTCTGCCCAGTCCCCGCTTGCGCCAGGGGCGCCGCACGCCGAGTGTGTTTACCCACCCTGAGCCGTCGGCCATTTGCTTGCCGCGAAGCGCACCAGCTGGCTCCATGCCGTCCAGCGCGAGGAACCACAGCGACGGATCGAAGCTGGCCGTCTTCACGTTGTGCTTCAGCCATTCACCGTACTCGTGTGGCGTATGACCCCAATGATCCTGAAACGCCTCTTCGAGTGTATCGAAGAAGACGCGCTCATCCTGTCCGGCTACGCACTCGCGTACTGTAATGCCTTCGGGCCAGCGCGGCGTGGGCGGCGCGCCCGTCATGTCAATGCGCATGCGCCAGAAGTGGCGCACAAGGTTATATCCGCGCGACTCGAGCAAGCGCCGCGCCGCGGTGTCATGGGCGATTGTGCCACTTTGTAGGACGACTGACCTATCCGATGGTGTGTCTGTGACCAGCTCGCGAGCGCGCGCTTCGAGGCGCCGCAGAAGATCTGTGCCGATACCCCGTCCGGTAAATGCAGGGTGAACGTAGCTATCGAGATGGAAGCGCTCGATGTTCCCGTCAGTTGCCCTGTAGAACAGCATCGCGTAGCCCACGACCTGGCCGTCCGCCGTTTCGATTATCCAGGCGTCGTGGTCCAGGTCTACGCCGATCCACTCGCTGCGAATATCGTCCGCTGACCAGGGATCGGCTTCGCCAGTGTGCGCGATGTCATCGGCGGCGATGAGGGCTAGAATGCTGGGAATGTTCGCCTCGGTGGGTGGGCGGACGGCCAGGTTATGCTCTCGAGTCAGGGTCATAGTCTATCTCATGCTCTCCATACAAATCACTCCGCGACAAGCGCTTGAAACGCCGGCAGATCGCGAAGCGAGGTGAAATCTGGGTCGGTGCGGGCATCTACGACAAGGCGCGGATGAAGCCGCAATCCTTCTGGCAAGGCTGCGAGCGCTTGCTGTGGCTGGCCGGTGGTCGCATAGACACATGCCAGGTTGTAGATAGCCATCCCACGCACGGCGTCCGGCAATCCGGACTGAGTGAGCGCCGCGGCAACGCGGTCCTGAATGCGCTGCGCCCGCTCCATTGCGCCGCGCGCGAGCCACAGCTTGACGAGATGGTCCTGTGGATGCCAGACGCCATTGCTCAGAACGGTGACACAGAGCGGCTCGCCATTCATCCAAGCAAAGCGGCTGGGATCGGCCAGCGTGTCGTCACTGAGCTGGCGCACTGCCGCGAGAAGCTCATCATGTACGCGAGCTTCGTCCGTCTGCACTGCCGCCCAGGACTGCTCGCGATGCTCCTCAAAGTCGCGCGCGTTGAATGTCTCGAAGTCGCGTGTATCGGGCGGGGTCTCGCCGCGCGCCGCGTAGCGCAGCCGTTCGGCTGACCGCGCTTTCCAGGTCGTGATATGCGCGAAGACGTCTTTGACCGCCCAGGAGTCCGCCGTGCCAGTCGCATCGCGCTCGGCCTCGTTGAGAGCCGCCAGAAACGTCTGCTGCTCGGCGCGGAGGTCGTTCAGTAACTCCACCAGTCGTGCGCGAACCTGATCGTTTGCCATCACGAAATCCCTCTCAAATGGGACGTTCAAACATATCGTAATTGCCACTCAACACGCAGGTCGCCCCCGTTGACTCGCCGCGTATCTGACAGACCGCCGCGAGCGACGGAAGCGCCAGCATATCGCCTTCACTGGGGATGTGAACCGCATTACCCACGGGAAGCTCTCTACGCGGCCTATGTTCGCTTCATTTAATTGTTCTTGGCGCTGGCTACTGTGCTGACTTCGTCTGGCGTCACGCACGGAGGCGAACAAACACAAAAGGACTCGCGCGGGGGACACGATCTGGGCGTCTACGCCGGAGTGGTGATCGTGCGGTGCCCGTCGAAGTTCGGGCGAAGTGCGGAGCGTCATGGGCCTCGCACTTCCACCTATCTGAGTGTGCCAGTATAGCCTGTCGCGGCTCGCTGTGGCACCAGCTCCATCCGTCCAGCGCGGGCGGCATTGGATGTCCGTGTGTCGTTCGCGGCCTGCCGCGCGTTGCGGCGAGCCAGCAGCGTTTCCAGCGCCGCCGCCGTTACTTCGAGCATCTCTCGCTCATCGAGCGCCAGTGCCGCACGCTCAGCCATCATCGCTGCCAGCGCCTCGTGTGCCTCAGCGTAGAGCCGTTCCATGGTGTAGGTAAGCAGCTCCGCCACGGGATTCGGTGTCGCATCATGCTCCGCGAGCACACTGCGGTCCGCGCAGAGCAGAACCCACGAACGTTCCTGTGCTGTGCAGCGCAACGCTCGGCAGAGCGCTTCGATGGTCTGACGAGGCACCTTGACCATGCGCCCATTCTCCAGGCGCGCCAGCCAGGTTTCGCTGATGCTCTCGTAACTGGGGTCGTCAGGGGTAATTTCGTTATAGAGACGGACGACGAGCTGAGCGCGGGACCAACGCCGCAGGGTCCGAATTCGCGCTATCGCCTCGCCGCACCGCTTCGCTGCCGGTTCTGGCGTGCCATCGGCGGCCATGAGAATCCTCCTGGTCGAACTGTACAAGGATACCACCCAACGCGCACTGAACGTACGCCTCCGCGCCCGGGCGCGCGGCGCCACGGTTCGCGACCATCGAGGGTCGTGTTGGATGGCACGGAGGGGCACGAATCTAACGTGCTCCGCCGGTCACCCAGTGTGCAGTGGGAACCAGAATGATTAACATTGGCCTGCTTCCTTTCGAAGGAGGGAAGAGGGAGAATCGCGTACGATGCGGTGCTCATGTGTGTCGCCGCAGACTCACGCTGGCGCCAGTATACCATACAGCGAGTGACGCTAACTAGCAGAAATCTGATAGAAGCGCCAACGACCGTGCGCTCGATCACACCACGCGCCATCCGTTATGGCTGATAAGGCTTGACCACCTATCCGCTCTTTCTGCATACTTGTGGCCGGACCGCGTATGGGCGAGGCACCTCCGTGTGCCTGCCTTCGACGATCGCATATCTCTCAGAGGAGAAACGGTTGTTATGGATGGTGAGAAGGTACTGGCACAGGCTCGGCAGGGGCGTGCCGCGCAGGATTGGCAGGTGCTGCCGGTACGGGCAAGACACTTCATGCAAAACATGGCGATATTTGGTGTGGCGGCGGCAACGCTGGTCGTACTGTTGGTAGTCCTTGCTCTGCACCCCAACAATGCCGTTACCACGGGAAGCTCAATCGACAGCGACTCCGCTCTGAGCTTGTGGCGTATGGCCGACTTCATTATCGGCGCCGTCCTGGCACTCGCCTGTGTTGGAGCAACGGTGCTGGCCATCCGCGATTACAGAACCCGCAACTCCCAGATGCTCGTGCTCATGCCGGAGGGCTTCGTCATGCGGACCGGCATAGGCACACGGTCGTTGCGCACGATCAGCTATGGTACCATCGGCGCGGTGAATGTCAGCGTCTATCGGGGCCAATACACATTGAAGATGCCGCGTCTGGATGGGCATGGCACTATCAGGGTTCAGCTGGATGCGCGTTTCGGGCCGCCAAAGCCGATCGTGCAACAGATTACGACGGCTCAGGCTCGTTTCGCCGCAAGTCGGACAAGCGCGCAACGTTTCAATTGAGCTACCACTTCGCGCTATACGAGTTGACCTGTGCCACCTTCCCACCGCATACTTGATGTGCACAACCTGCCTGCGCTGTGGATGCGCGCTTTAGGTGCGAGTGCAGCGTAAGGTGCTCACGGAAATTGGAGGCGCGTATGGCATCCTCGATCCAGCAGCGCACGAAAGATCACTGGTCGGTGCGTCTGCGTATCAAGCATCCAGGCACCAGGAATCGGACGGTCCTGATCGTATTAGTGGTCCTTCAAGCTCTTCTTCTCGTGCTGACCGCATCATCCATCGCGACCGGCGGCGGGCTGTATGGGTGCTCTGGGCCCTGCGGCACGCCCGCGCAGCCCACGACGCCCGCCTTCGCCGTCTTGCTCGGCATGATTATGCTGTTGCTGCCAATCGTCATAGGCTTCTTCAGCGTCACGTGGCAGGGGGCAATCGGTGCGGCGGTGGTGCCCTGGCTGCCCGCGATCCTCATCGGCGCCAACGCGCTGCTGGCTCCAGTCGCTTCGGTGGTGTCGGGAGATCCGATCACGACGAAAGGGCATACCTCTACGCCCCTCGTCAGCCATTTCGGGCCGCCATTCTGGCTCGATACCACCCATGTGTTGGTGCTCTTTCTATCACTCATCTTCTTCGCGCTGCTCGGCTGGCTCGGCTGGGTGATCGGCGAAGCGCTGCGAGACTCGTAATTTCGCATGCTCTGGCGTGCGGCACGGATGGTACATGGCGATGAAGGGCGCCGGCTGATACAATAGGCGCAGGCGCGGTGCGTCATCCGAGAGCGCCCGCGTTGAACGCGGAGAGGGCGGCGATTGCCATGCGCAGAGGCTACGCTCTGGCCGCGCTATGGACAATCTCGCGCTACCGGCTGGCGTGGTTGCGCAATCCACGGAGCGGGCGCGCCCTTCTGAAACGATTCATGGATACAACAGCATACGACTCCGACGCCAGCAACAATGGGAATATCACAAACGGGAGCAGGCCCGCGCCCGCGCGCGATGGCGCACAGCCGGCGGAGCAGCCGCGGTCGCCGGAGAAGCCGCCGCGGCTGATTCTGCTTGTACGGCACGGCCAGACGACCTATAACGTGGAGGGCCGGCTGCCGGGGCAGCTTCCTGGTATTTCGTTGACGGAAGAGGGGCGGCGGCAGGCGCACGCGGCGGCGGTCGCGCTGTCGGCGGTGCCGCTATCGGCGGTGCTCTCCAGCCCGTTGGAGCGCGCGCGCGATACCGCCACGATCCTCGCCCGTGGCTGGAACCTTCCAGTGCGGGAAGATCCGCGCCTCATGGACACCAATGTGCCGCGCTGGGCCGGGCAGAAGCTGGATGACGTCAACAAGCAAGACCCTGCGTGGAAGGCGTTCCTGGCGAATCCGACAGAGCCGCCGGAGGATGTGGAAAGCTTTACGAGCGTGCAGGCGAGGGCGGTCGCGGCCATCGAAGAGGCGCTGGCGGATTCCACGCTTGGCAGCTACATCGCGGTGGTGGCGCATGCGGATGTAGTGAAGCTGATCGTGGCGCACTACACCAATGTCCCCTTGTTGACGGCACGCTTTCTCTCGGTAGATAATGCTTCACTCAGTGCGCTGGCGTTTACGGAGAACAGTCCGCCGCATCTGCTGGCGATGAATTGGACGGCGAGGCCCGGCTGGCTTGTGCCACCACTACTGAAACCGGTACAAGAGGCGCAGTCGGCCAACGGCGCCAACGCTCAGGACGGCGGAGCAGCCGCGCCAACCGCCAATGCGCCCAGCATTGCGGAGGAGGCCGAGCACGTATGATGGTAAAACCGCGTGTACAGTGGATGTATCGCCCACGGCAGTGATCTGCCGGGGCTGACATCCGAGTTCCGCCGGGCGCGCTCTGAGGCATTGGCCCTCCCGCGCGTGTCCCTGGTTGTAAAGCCGCAAGCGGCAGAGAATTATCCGGCCCAGCCGTGATGGCTGTTCATCTTCTGGAGCGAGAGCCACTATGTTCGATCCCCGCAGCCCATACCACCGGCGCATGTGGCACTACGATTCCGGTCAGCCGCTTTCCGTGGCGCAGCTTGTGTCGCTGGGTAGCCTGGATGCCCGCACCGCCGCCCTTCTCTGGCTTACCGTCGAGCGTCACCGCTCGCTGATTGTCTCTGGACCGACGGACCCTACGCCAGGAGTGGGCAAGACGACGACATTGAATGCGCTGCTCGGCTTTCTACCGGCTGGGACAACGCTGGTCTACACGATGGGCATGTACGAGGACTTCGAGTTTCGCCAGGAGGTTGAGCCAGAGACGACCTGTGTGCTGGCGAATGAAGTGAGCGACCACCTGGCGATCTACATGTGGGGGCGACAGGCGCGGACCCTGCTGCGAATGCCCAGTGATGGCTACGCGGTGGCGACCTCCTGCCATGCGGATACTGTGGCCGATGTGCTTTCCATGCTGCGGCGCGACCTGAAACTGACGCCGGAAGTTGTGAGCCAGCTGGGGGTCATCGTGAACATCGGGCTGGTGGGTCGAGTATGGCCACCGAAGCGCCGTTTCCTGACGGTCAACTTCGTGCGGCCCACGCTGCCGCTTGTGGATGGAGCCGTGGACGCGGGCAAGCCAGCAGGGAGCGCGCGGGACTTCGGGGTGAGCCTGCTCCCGCTCGCCACCTGGGATCAGACGAGCGATACGTTTATTCCGGCAGAACAATCGGCGCTGGCCGAGCTGGCCGGCATCCTCAACATGGAGGAAGCGGAATTCCAGGCCGCGCTGGACCAGCGCATCGCGTGCATCGAGCGGCTGAGTCACGGGCGCGGCGCGGGCGTTCATGCCATGCGTGAGGCGGTGGATACGCTGATCGCCCATGAGCGCGGCGAGACACTGGGTGGAGACGAGGACGAGGCGGAGGATTAGGGATGCGCAGGCGCCGAGGCGTTGCCGGTCAGGGCAGGTAAATCCGGGGAATGCCTCGGCACGTCTCGATGTCAATGGGGATTTCCGCCATACGTGCGCTGGATCACTGCCCGCCGGTATAATGCAGGATTGTTCCGCCAGAGCCCACGGCCCAGCCATCATGAGAAGAAACCATCGCCACGCCGTAGAGGATGAGATTGCTAGAGACATTGCGCACGGCGCTCCACGAACCGGCCGTGTAGTGTAGGATGGTCCCACTGTTACCCACAGCCCAGCCAACGGTAGCGGAGTCCATCGCCACGCTGTTGAGGTTACTGTTGGTCGGGCCGCCTACGACACCCCACTGCCCCCCAATGTAATCCCAGATTGCCCCATTGGCACCTACCGCCCAGCCGCTAGTAGCAGTGGCCATCGCCACACTATAGATATTGTCTCCGGCTTGAGCATACAAGCCAGTCCACTGCCCTCCTGAATAGTGCCAGATCATCCCATAGGCACCTACCGCCCAGCCTTCGGTAGCGGAGTCCATCGCCACACTTAGGAATATATCGGTGTAGCCGCTGGTGTTCACGCCTTGCCACTTCCCCCCCGCATAATGCAGGATCGTCCCAGATTCACCACTGTCACCCACGGCCCAGCCTTCGGTAGCGGAGACCAGCGCCACGCTGTGGAGGTCATAGTCGTTGAGGCTACCAATCGGTGGGGTCCACGTCACCGAGGTCCACTGTCCACCTGTATAGTGCAGGATTGTCCCGCTCCGGCCCACAGCCCAGCCATCAGTAGCGGAGTCCATCACCACACTCAAGAGGTCAGCACTGGTAGGACTGTTCTCGGTAACCCATTGGCTACCTGTATAGTGCAGGATCGTCCCGCGCTTACCCACTGCCCAACCGTCGTCTGCCGAAACCATCGAAATACTGGAGATATCACTTTGGGTAGGGCTGATAGCCACCTTCCATGGCCCAACCGCGCTTAACGGGCGTGTCGCGGTCGGCGTTCCATTATTGGCAAAAGGCGATCCTGGAACGTTCCGCAGGAGTAGCGCACCGAGCGACGCAACCACGAGCAACGCCGCGACGCCGGCGATCAGTGGGCGTCGCGGCAATTTGGGCTTGCCGGGCGCTATCCGCGTTGGACTCTGGGCCACTGCGGGCGAGCTCGCAACGGCGGTGCGACTCATCCTGCCGAGAAACGACTCGTGCTGTGGAGTTCGCGCGGAGTCGGGTTGCTGTGCGAACGCAGGCACCATATCGGTCGGATTGAGAGCTGGGTGGGCCTGCGCGGGATGCGCGGGACGAACTGGAATTGCGGGCTGCGGAGCCGTCGCAGTGCTGGAAATGCCGAGCGCGGCGAGCAGATTATCACGTTGATGGGCATAAGCCGCCGGATTGGTCGCGGGGTCACTGATGGGCAGTGACTGGATCAGCTCCCAATCGGCGGAAAGCTTGCAGGGACGGTAGGTGAGCGGCAACAGACGCTTGCCCTGCCTGACGTGCTGCAAGTAGGCGATGGCCATCTCGCGGGGAACCCAGTCCGAGGCGAGCGCGTCTGGCGAAAGGATGACCAGGAAAGTGTCACTGGCAGTGATCTCCGCCACGATCGTTTTCCACCACTCGTCGCCGCCACGCAGGCCGCCGGAGGCATCGTACCAGACCGCGTAGTCGCCCAACTGCTCCCGAAGGTCAGCGACGAGGCGGAGGCCAAGCGCATTGTCGTGGTGGCTATGACTGACGAAGATGCGCGGAGTGGAGGAAGCGCTGGGCATTAGTCGTCTCCCTGCTCGCTGGCGGGCGGTTTTCAGTTGTAACGCACATCACATTGGGATGACTATTCTCTGCTCGCAAGAAGTGTTGAGCTTGCGGGCATAGTGTAGCGCATCGCACGACGGAAGAAAAGTCATTTCGGTACGATTCTTGCGATTGTGTTGGTGCGCGTTTTCGATGACCGAGTGAGTAAAATGCTGCCGTGCTGATTGCCGGTGAATATGCCGGGCGGTGCGCGGAAATATACGTATGTTGTTGGAGCATGCACATGGCAGAAGATACCTGCGCCGAACCGAAGTTGACACTTGCCGAGTTATGTACGGCCATCGCCGAAGGTCGCGTGGACTATACGCTACGCAATGGCTGCTATCAGATGTGGCGCAGGGACGTTCAACGGCTGCGCCTCGATCTAGAAGAGCCGCGACTACCGCTGTCGCTCTATCCTGCGGCGTGCGATATGCTGGGCGATAGTGTAGGGGCCAGCTAAATCGCTGTGCACATCACTTTATATATCGGGCAGCGCAAGGATGCCGCATGCCGTCGCACGCCGATGCCCCGCCACATCTTTCGAGAAACCCCACGAGGATGAAGTGCCGGGAGGGACTTCTTCCGCTCATCCGCGTGTCTTTTCCGCCAGCGTACCGTGAGCTCCCTCAAACTTCCCTGTTACCTTCCTCCGCCATGTCCCGCCATATAAACACGCATCTGCATATGCGCAGAGACAAATGGACCAATTATTGAGCAGCCGTCATGGGCGAAGGGGACAGACGACACAGCGAAGCTGGGGAACAGGCGCTTCATGGCTGATGTCCACGACAACTCGCAGCAGAGCCAGGCTCCTACGCCGCTGGTCGTCGCGGATGACGAGCTCGCCCAGCGGGCGGCGCGAGACTCCACGGCATTTGCCGAGCTGTACCGGCGCTACCTGCCCCGTGTCTATCGCTACGTCCTGGCGCAGCTGGGAGACATGCACCAGGCGCAGGACGTAACTTCCCAAACCTTCCTGACGGCGTTCGAGAGTATCGCCATGTTCCGGGGCGCTGGGGCATTCTCTTCATGGCTCCTCACGATTGCCCGCCATAAAGTGATTGACTCTCGACGGAGGCAGCAGGCAGTGGCACCACTTGAGGAGGCCGCACACATCGCAGCCCGCGAGCCGTCGCCCGAACAGATCGCGGTGACACACCTGGAGATCGAGCGAGTCTTACGCACACTTCAGGTGATCGCGCCCGAACGCGCGGAAGCCCTCGCGCTGCGCGTCTTCGGCGGGCTGACCTCCGCCGAGGTGGCCGCCGTCATGGGCAAGAGCGAGGCGGCGGTCAAAATGCTGGTATTTCGGGCAGTCCACGATCTGCGAGACCGTCTGGCATTCACGATCGAGGCGGAGCCATGAGTCAGGATCCAGAGGCACGACTCGCCGAAGAGCTGGACATGCTGCTCCAGGAGCTTCAGGTAGGGCACCGCCGTCCGTCGCCGCATGACGATTCGGCAGCGGATAGCGCCTTCGTTGCCGCTCTGGTCCAGCTCAGCCGCGAGATCGAACCGGATTCGCGCTTCGCGTTGGAGCTTGAAGAGCGCCTGCTGCCACCCCCGGCGGCGGGCACGCCTATGAGCGCAAGACAAAGGCCACGCCTGCGCGCGCCAGCACCGCACGGCTATTCGGGTGTCTGGCGCCGCTGGATGTCGCTCGCGGCGATGGTGCTAGTTGCGTTGCTCCTGATAACGCCACAGGTGCGCGCTGGCGTGGGCACCGTCATCCGGCTTGGCGCTGTGCGGATCGGGCTCGCACCGGCAACATCGGCGACACCGACGTCCTCACCACCCTACAGTGGTCCCGTGCCGACGCCTCTGCCCTCGCTACTCGACCTGGCGGGCGCTACGACACTCGATCAGGCGCGTGTCAATGCGGGCTTCCCTGTCCGGGTGCCTGCCTATCCGCCCGATCTGGGCGCGCCCCAATACGTATTCTTGCAAAACCTCAACGGGTCAGCGGTAGCGCTGGTCTGGGTTGATACCACCCATCCAAGCACCGTGCGGCTCGCCCTCTTCGAGCTATCGTCGAATATCTACATTTACAAGAGCGGGGCAACGACCGTCACGGAAACAACCGTCCACGGCCAGCGCGCCCTCTGGACCGAGGGGCCCTACATCGTGCAGGTGATCGAGAACGGCCAGGTGGCCTTTGCGACTCGCGTGCTGGTGAACGGGCATGCGCTCATCTGGAGCGAAGGCAGCATCACCTACCGATTGGAAACCACCGCCTCTCTGGGTGAGGCGGTAAAGATCGCGGAGTCCCTGCATTGAACCCATTGAGGTTGTCGAGTAGCTAGAGGAGCGTGCGGCCACGCTATCGCGCCTGGCCAACGCCGTCCACTGAAGCCGGCGAGGAGGCACCCCACCATGAAGACCATCGCGTCATCTCGCATCGTCGCGCTGGCGGGCGTCGCATTGATGTTCTGCGCCGCGCTCACCGCGTGCGGCTCGCAGCCACCAAGCGCCGCGTCACTTCACACAGCGCATGTCTCCGTGGGAGAGCTCCTGTATGTAGTAGACGGGGCCGCTTCCCCAGGAGGCGGCGGCACGGCAAGCCAGGACATCGTTGCCTTTCACCCTGGTGGCTCCGCTACCTCTCCAGTGGTTACCCTACCGATGGGCCTGACCACGCAAGACCACCAGCGGCTCTATGCCACAACCTCTGCCGCTGGACATACGACCATTACTGTCTACGACACCCGCGTGGGTACGCGGCTCTCTGTATTCACCATCACGGGTATGTACACTATGGACGGGCGCGGTTATGCGGGCGCGGTGCTCTCACCCGATGGGAAGTGGCTCGTCCTCCGTCAGCTCGTGCCAGCGGCTGGCTCCAGCGCCTTCGCGCTTGTGGATACGCAGGCACGCAAGCTGGCACAGACCGTCGTGCTCGCGGGAGATTTCGACCTCGACGCGGTCTCTCCGGGCGGCACCATGCTCTATCTGCTGCAGAATCTGAACGATGTGGCGCATCACTACTACGTGCGCGCCTATGATCTGACCGCTCGCGCCCTGCTGGAGACGATCATCGTGGACAAGACCGCGCTCGATGAAACGAAGATGACCGGTACGGCGGTGACGCGCCAAATGGCGCCCGACGGCAGCATCGCCTACACACTCTACATTGATCCGGCGCACAACCGAGCCTTCGTGCACATCTTGCCCCTGGGAGACGGACCAAATAGCGCGCCATTCGCGCGCTGCGTTGACCTGCCCGCGGGAGCATCCTCCGATCTTCTGCACCTCTACACGCTAGCCCTGTCGCCCGACGGCACTACATTGTATGCCGCGAATGCCGCGCTCGGCACCGTCAGCGCTATCAGCCTGCACGGGCAAGAGGTCTTCAATGACGAGGTTATCGCAACGGGGCATTTCGCTCCGGCCAGCGGCGGCGCGGCGAGCAGTGATATCGCGCGCATACTGTACAATGGCGCGGCGCTCTCTACCGACGGGCAGATGCTCTATGTGACTGGTGTACGCGGCATCCTGGCCATTCGCACGAGTGACTTGCGCCTTATGAACACCTATGCGGTGGGGCACGCATTTACTGGCGTGATATTGAGCGCAAACGGAGAATCGCTGTACGCCGCCGGTCCCGCAAGCGGGATTATAGCGATCTCATTGTCCGGGAACGGCACCTCGCGCCAGCTTCGGGTGCCGGTCCGGTCTCCGTGGGGAATCGCCTGGGTGAGCGCATAACGATCCGTGGCACGGCGACAGGCGAAAGCTCGCAAGCAGGCTCAGCACACCGCCGTCGCGGCGGCGTAGTAGCGGCTGGCGGGGGGCTGCCCGCGCACGCCAGCAAGGAACGTGCTCGCGGCAACCACGGCATCCAGATTGACGCCCGTTTCGATGCCGAGGCCGCGTAGCATATACAACAAATCTTCGGTAGCGAGGTTGCCGGATGCGCCGGGCGCATAAGGGCAGCCACCGAGGCCGCCCGCCGAGCTATCGAAGATACTGATGCCAAGCTGTAGGCCGGCAAGAACGTTCGCCAGCGCCGTGCCGCGCGTATCGTGGAAGTGCAGCGCGAGCCGGTCCAGCGGCATATGCGTCGCGAGCAGGCCAACGATCTCCACCACCTGATTCGGGGTGGCGACGCCGATGGTGTCTCCCAGTGACAGCTCCGCTACCCCCAGTGCCAGCAGCTGGTCGGCTACGCGCAGCACCGCTGCGGGTGCGACAGCCCCCTCATATGGGCAGCCGAAGACGGTGGAAACGTAGCCGCGCACACGCAGGCCCGCAGCGCGTGCCATCTCGACGACCGGCCGGAAGCTCTCGATGCTGCCGGCAATGCTCGTATTGATGTTGTGCTGGACGAACGACTCAGACGCGCCGGTGAAGACGGCCACCTCGTCTACACCCGCCGCCAGCGCCCGCTCCATCCCCTTCACATTGGGCACCAGCGCGGCGTAGCGCACACCGGGCTGGCGCACGATTCCCGCCATCACGTCGCTCGCATCGGCCAGCTGCGGAATGGCCTTCGGGCTAACGAACGAGGTCGCCTCGACAACGGAGAAGCCGGAAGCGCTCAGCTTGTCTATGAAGGCGATCTTGTCGGCGGTAGGAACGACGCCCTTCTCGTTCTGGAGGCCGTCGCGCGGGCCGACCTCGACGACAGTGACGCGCCGGGGCATTCCGGCAAATACGGTCTGTAGCATGTGCATCTCACCAACGATCTCAGAGGAATTTATAGGACTCACTGCCAGGTGTTATCCTGGCACGCGGCAACCGCCAAGCAGTAACGATGTGCCGCCAGTACCTTAGGATACCATGCCGTTCTCGCTCGTCTTCAGCCACTCGTGTGAGAGCCAACCAGATGCCATCGCGCGTGGATGAGCGCCTACTGACTACACCACGTCATCAAGCTCCCCGTTCTCGCCGGCACCAACCAGCTCGGCACTCTGCGCGCCGGTATCCAGCTCGACAAGCACCTCGCCACCGGGCACGACGTCACCCGCATCATGTGGAACGCGCACGATACGGCCCGGATATGGCGACGAGATGGCATGCTCCATCTTCATGGCGCCGAGCACGACAAGCGCCTGGCGCGCCTCCACCATGTCCCCCACGGCGACGTTGACTTTGATGATAGTGCCAGCCATCGGCGCGACGAGCGACTGGCGCCCAGCGGCGATCTCGGCCTCTTGGGCGGTGCCCTCGACGGTTAGCGGGCGGGGCTTGGCCAGCGTGAAGCTCTCGCCGTGCCAGCTTACCAGCATATCGTAGCCGCGCCGGGCCAAATGGTAGGTTTCGCGGCACTCGCCCGCGACAACCGTGAAGGCGCCGCTGGGTGCCGGCGTGCCAGTTACGGGAGCGCCGTCCGGCGGATAGGGGGCGCCGTCTACTGTGGCGGCGTAGCCTTCGCCAAATGCGGACGGTTCGAGGGCCACCGTATGCTCGTGGCCGCGTCGCGTATAGCGAAAGCGCCGGGTGGCGGTGGCGCTGGCAGGCCCGGAGCTGGACCACGGATTGAACGGGCCGCTCGCAGTCGTAACGGGTGCGGCACCGACGGCTTCCCAGAGGGCGGCGGCCAGCAGCGCACCGGCGGGCGTCTCAGCGGGCGGCGTCGCGGCGCTCAGGTCGTGCCGCTCGATGTAGGCGGTGGTGGTCTCGCCAGCCTGGAAATCCGGCTCGCCCGCGATAGCTTTCAGCAGCGGGATATTACTGGCAATGCCCAGCACGGCGCAGCGGTCCAACGCCCAGGCGAGCCGCTGCACGGCGGCGGGACGGTCCGGCGCGGAGATGATGAGCTTGGCGAGCATAGGATCATAGTGGACGCTTACCTCGTCGCCCGCCGCGATTCCGCTGTCCAGTCGAATACCTGGGGCACGGGGAACATCGAAAACGAGAACTGTGCCGGTGGAAGGCAGGAATCCGTTGGCGGGATCCTCCGCATAGAGCCGGACCTCGATGGCATGGCCGCGTTGCGTGATCTGCTTCTGAGTCACAGGCAGCCGCTCACCCGCCGCGACGGCGAGCTGGAGACGCACGAGGTCCAGCCCGGTCACCGACTCGGTGACGGGATGCTCCACCTGGAGGCGTGTGTTCATTTCGAGGAAGTAGTAGCGCCCGTCGTGATCCAGCAGGAATTCGCAGGTGCCGGCGTTGATGTATCCGGCGGCCCTGGCGGCGCGAACGGCGGACTCGCCCATCTCAGCACGTAACGCGGGCGTCAGCGCGACAGATGGCGACTCCTCGATGATTTTCTGGTGGCGCCGCTGGATGGAGCACTCACGCTCACCCAGGTGGATTACATGACCGTGCGCATCCGCGAGAATCTGGAACTCAATGTGACGGGGCGCGATGACTAGCTTCTCGATGAAGATGCTATCGTCGCCGAAAGCGCCCATCGCCTCGCGTCGAGCCGCTGCCAGCGCCTCCGCGAACTCCACGGGCGTATTGACGGCACGCATGCCCTTGCCGCCCCCGCCCGCCGCCGCCTTGAGCATGATAGGATAGCCAACGCGCTCGGCCTCGGCCATCAGGAGCGCTTCGTCGCGCTCTTCGCCGGAGTAGCCGGGCACCGTTGGCACGCCAGCCGCTTCGACGGCACGCTTGGCGGCGGTCTTGGAGGCCATGAGGCGCATCGCGGCGGCCGGCGGACCGATGAAGACGATACCGGCTTCCTGGCAGGCGTCCGCGAAGTCGGGATTCTCCGAGAGGAAGCCATAACCGGGGTGAATGGCCTCGGCGCCGGTGGCCCGCGCGGCGGCAATGATGGCGGCAATGCTCAGGTAGCTCTCGCGTGCGGGGGCTCGCCCGATATGTATGGCCGCATCGGCGGCACGAACATGCGCCGCGGCGCGATCGGCGTCTGAGTAGACGGCAATCGCGCGGATACCCATCTCCTGGCAGGCGGCAATGATGCGGACAGCGATTTCGCTTCGATTGGCGATGAGGATAGACTTAAACATCGTTGGATATCCAGCTCGCGTGGCGCTTCTCCAGGAATGCGCGGATGCCCTCCTGCCCCTCGGCGCCCACTCGTAGATCGGCAATCGTCGCGGCAGTCGTCTCGCGCGCCTCGTCACCGGGCAGCGTCGGCACTATCTGGGTCATGAGCTTGGCGGCGCGCACACCCGCCGGCCCGGACTGGCCGATATGCCGCAGGGTGGACTGCACCGCGTCGTCGAGCATGTTGGCTGGGACGACGCGATGGACGAGGCCGATGGCAAGCGCGCGGGCGGCATCGAAGCGCTCCGCCGTGAGGAAGAGGGCGCGGGCATGGCTGACACCGATCTTGCGCAGCACGAAGGGGGAAATGACGGCGGGCGAGATGCCCAGCCGCGCCTCCGTGAAGCCAAAGCGAGCGTCCTCAGCGGCGAGAGCGATGTCGCAGACAGCGGTGAGTCCGGAGCCGCCACCCAACGCCGCGCCGTGAATGCGGCCAATCACGGCATGGCGGCAGGTATCTATGGCGCGGAACATGTCGGCCATGCGCAGCGCATCCGCAATGTTCTCCTCGCGCATGAAGTCGAGGCTGGCACGCATCCAATTGAGGTCGGCGCCCGCGCAGAAGCTTGGTCCCTCGCCTTGCAGCACGATGGCGCGCACGCCGTCATCGGCGCTCAGCGTCTGAAACGCCGCGTGCAGCTCGGCGATGAGCCGCGCGTTGAAAGCGTTGTGGACATCCGGGCGCGCCAGCGTTACATAGGCGGCGATGCCACGGCGCTCGATGCGCAGATGCCGATACTCGCCGGTCGTGAGCACCTCGCTCAAGCCTTCAGGTTCAGCCATACGGTGGCACCTCCTCGTGCCGGCCCGGGCATATACGCCGTCCGAGCAGATTGAGCCTCTCCCCCTCATCGCGCGCGCAGGAGGGCAGAGATGAGATTACTGCCCGGCGGCGCGGGCAAAGACGAAGGGATTGAAGCGGGTCTTCACGTCGAACGGATCCAGCCCCTCAGCGCGTTTGAGGTAGCCTACCACAGCATACGTGAACGGCGTCGCGACGACCTCGTAGAGCACCTTGAGGGTCCACTGCGTCAGGATCAGTGTCACCAGGACGTGAAACGGCGCGTGGAAAGCGAACCCAAAGACAATTGTAATGAAAATGATCGAGTCCACGCCTTCGCCGACGAGGGTTGAGCCGATGGTGCGCGTCCAGAGCCAGCGACCGCGCGTGACGATCTTGAGCTTGGCGAGGACGAAGGCATTCAGAAACTCGCCGGCCAAATAGGCGCAGAACGACGCGAGAAGCAGCACCGGCGTGAAGCCCAGAATGCTCTCGTAGGCGCTCTGCTGCGCCCCCCCCCAGCCAGCGAGCGCCGCGCCGGGCAGCCCTCCCGCGATAGCAATAGCGATGACGGCCAGCAGGTTACAGCTGAAGCCGAGCCAGATAACGCGGCGGGCGGCGCCGTAGCCGTAGACCTCGGTCAATACATCGCCGAAGAGGTAGCTTAGTGGGAAGATGATGATACCCGCGGGCGTTGCCAGCCCGAACGGCAGCGCGAGCGGCTTGACGGCTAGAACGTTTGCCATGATCAAGCAGGTGACGAAGAGGCCCGCCAGGAGAACGTACCGGCCAGAAAACTGCTGGTTGAGCGTTTTTTGCACACGACACCTCATACGGAACCGCCGCATTCGCGATACACAGTCGCGCGCTGGCGTGCGCCACACGGACGCTGCTTTCAGTATGGGGCATTGAAGGGAGCGCGGTCAACCGGCAAGCGGGCGAAAGCTATCGCATGGGCTGGACGAATGCGATACAGTGAATGAGCGCAGCTTCGTTGTATGAGGTGGAGATTCGTCGCAAGCACATGTGGCCGCGCGGGCGGAACCATAAAAGGTGGGTTGCCATGCCGGGCGAATATTACGACTACGATCAGGGACGGACACCAGAAACCGCTGGCTGGAATGCGGAACAAGATGCCTGGTCGGGACCGGGCGCGTCACGCTATCCCGCGCCCAATACGTACGTGCCGGGCGGATATGGAGATCCCGGCCAGGTACCGCCAGGTGGCGGATTCGAGCAGCCTGATCAGACAGTCGCCGGTTGGTATGGCCAGGGTGGATGGCACACGGGAACACTTCCCCACCAAGATTCGATGGGCAACCCAGGCGCGCCTCGACCCGCCAGGAGATCGCGCCGGTGGCTGTGGGGCACCGTGTCGGTACTCGCGATCCTCCTCCTGGCGGGCGGCATATTCGGCGTCTTGAGCATTAGCTACTTGAGCCCCATCGGCACGGCGGTACGATTTTGCGGCGATCTGAGGGCGCAGACCTATTCGGGGGCCTATGAGTTGTTGAGTATGCCAGCGCAAACAGCGATTTCTGAAGACGACTTTGTGAATGACGCGGTGACGCTTGACCGCGCCGAAGGATTGGTGCTCGACTGTAAGCCCTCCGGCGATAGTGGTATCGTGAACCCTGGCTTCGGCGAAACACAGCAGGCGGTTGCAATTACCATCCGTCGGGCGAGCGCAGGATCACTCACGGGAGTGGCGCATCTTACCAACGAAGACGGTTTCTGGAGGATCAGCGCGCTCGACATGAGCTTCTGGGGTGTGAGCCTGGGGGCTGTCCAGGCAATGAATACATATTGCACGGCGTTACAGAGCCAGGCATACAGCGCCGCTTTTGCCGTGCTGGGCGCGAAACAGACGGCTGGCATCAAGGTGGCGGACTACACGCAACAGGGAGAGTGGCGCGATCAGGTGGATGGTCCAGTGGGCACGTGCCAGATCATGTCCGTTGGCACAGCCAATCTTGCGACCACCGCTAGCTTCCAGGTGAGTATCACGCGGCACCAGATCGGCGAGAAACAGGACACGATCGGCCTGGATGTCGAGGGCGGCGCCTGGAAAATTACCGCCATCGGGCCACAGCTCCACGGGACGGACCTGGGCGGGCTGGTGGTGACGAACCGCTTCTGTGACGACTTAAGCCATGGGCGCTATGCTGATGCGTATGGGCTGTTCAGCGCGGCGGCTATCGGTGGCGCCTCGGAGCGCTATTTCGCTTCATACGTGGCGGGACAGATCAACGGGATCAAGTGGGCAAGCTGCACGTTCGACGCCAGGACATATAGGGTCTCCGGGTCATCCGCGTCGCTGAGCGTGGATATCACGTTCGACCAGCTTTCGACAGGGCACACATACCTTTTGTCCGTGACGATGAAGCTGGCGCACCTCGGCCACAGTTGGAAGCTGAACGATGTGAAGACTCAGCAGTAAGGGAAGGAGCGGGATGCGATGCCGATCCGTTTCGAGCGGCGCGAGAAGGTCGCGCGTTATCTGGACCCACGGACCGGTGAGGAGCGCCGAATCGCCTGCGAAGTGCGCCGCGATCCGTTGACGGGACAGAGCGGGCGTGTCGCGCACGTGCTGGGGTTCCGGCTCGCACCGGTGGACTTCACGAGCATGATCGAGGAGTCGCGGCCCACCTGTCCGTTCTGTCCGGAGCGCATCTTAGAGGTTACACCGCGCTTCCCGGACGATGTCATGCCGGAAGGACGCGTGCGGCGCGGCGAGGCGGTGGCGTTTCCCAATCTTGCTCCCTACGATGCGCACAGCGCCGTCGTCTCGATGACGCGCGAGCACTTTGTGCCACCCGAGGGATTCTCGCCCGCGATCCTGTACGATGCTTTTGAGGCCACCCGCGCCTACTTCCGGCAGGTGCAACGACTGCCACAGACCGAGTACACGCTCGTCTTCTGGAACTATATGCCAGCCTCCGGCGGCACGCAGATCCACCCACATCTCCAGATTTTCGCTACGGATACGCCCGGCAACACGCTTGAGACGGAGCTTGCGGCGAGCCAGCGCTACTTCGCGGCTGAGGACCGGCCATACTGGGGTGACCTCATCCGCGAGGAGGAGTGGCTGGGCGAGCGCTTCGTCGCCTCCGGTCAGCATACGACCTGGCTAACAAGTTTCGTGTCGCAGAGCTTGCTGGCGGACACGCTGGCGATCTTTCCCGGCCAGCGCACGCTGCTGGAAGCTACGGACGAGGCGATGAACGAATTCTGTCGCGGCCTCTCCCAAACGCTTGGTGCTCTCGCCTCCGAGGGGGTGTATAGCTTCAACCTGGCGATCTATTCCGGCAGAACGGACGGCGACGATTTCTGGATGCACGCCCGCGTCTCGCCGCGTGTCTACATGACGCCGCGCATTTGGGGCACCGACACCAGCGCGCTCCAGCATCTGTATGGCGAGCATTACATGGTGCGCACCCCGGAAATGCTGGCGCGGGCGCTGCACCTGGACCTATAGTAATCTGTGCGATTAGGGGAAGGACAGCCATGCGAGCGATCCAGCGCCATCCTGTCGCCCGCGCTCTCATCGCAGCGGCGGTGAGCGCGGCGGTGTCATGGGTGGCCGTGCACGTGGGGGCGGTCGTCGTGGACGTGCTCTTGTTCACATCGCTGTTTGTTCTCGCGTTCATCGTCCTCTCCATAGCGCCCGATCTCATCGCGCTCCAGCGGAAGCACAATTGGCGTTGGTGGTGGCGCTCCTCGCACGATGATGGGCCGTACTGGCCGGGAACGCGCATTCCTCGCCACCCACGCGCGTGAAGGTATCATCACTCGTGTTCGGCATACATGATGAGCGCAGGTGCGGCGCCTGAGGAGAAATGACATATGAAACGCAGCTCGGTCCTCGTCGTTGGTGGTGGTGTGATGGGTATGGCAACGGCCTGTGCGCTGGCGGGGCGCGGTGCCGCCGTGACAGTGCTGGAACGCTACACGCTCGCGCACGAGTGGGCGTCATCACATGGCCTCTCGCGCGCCATCCGCTATGAATACGGCGCCGAAGCGATCTACACAGATATGGTGGCGCACAGCTTGCCTCTGTGGGAGGAGCTAGCACGCGAAACCGGACGCCATCTTTACACTGAGACAGGCGTGCTGACGCTGGGGCAGCCGGATGACGGGCACGCGCTGCCCGGCTACGAGGTGATGCGCGCGGCGGGACTACCCGTGGAGCGATGGAGCGCGGCGGAGTGCGCAGCCCGGTTCCCGCAGTTCCACGCCGAGCAGTACGGCGCCATCACGTACAATCCCACAGGCGGGATGCTGCACGCGACGGAATGCGTTCGGGCGCTGGCCGACCGGCTGCGGGCGCGCGGCGGCGAGCTGCGCGAGTGCGTGCGAGTTGCGCGGGTCGAGCCAGCGGGCGGTGGTGGGCGTGTGGTACTGGCGGACGGCTCGCGGCTGGAAGCGGACGTCGTCGTCGTGACGGCGGGACCATGGGTGCATGATGTCTTGCCTGATGTGAATCTGCCGGTACGGCCGACGCGCCAACAGGTGTGCTATCTCGCTGGATTGGCGCGGGAACGCTTCGGCATAGGTGCGTTTCCGGTGTTTCTCGTGGGCATGCACTTCTACGGCTTCCCGCTGCACGGGCCGGGTTGGTTCAAAGTTGGCTCACACAGTTTCGGTGCGGAGGTAGACCCCAACGCGGGCTACGAGCCAGACATAGCCGAAGTAGAGACCGTGCGGGCGTTCCTGCGCGGCACGATACCGGCAGCGGCGGAAGCCGAGCTGGCGCAGGTGGATCGCTGCATGTACGATGTGACGCCCACCGAGGACTTTATTCTCGACCGGCATCCCGGTGGCGCGGGTGTCATCGTCGGCTCTGGATTCTCCGGCCACGGCTTCAAGTTTGGCGTGCTCATTGGCGAGCTACTGGCTGCCCTGGCGCTGGACGAAACGCCGGCAGTTCCCTTGGAGCGGTTCCGGCTGAACCGTTCGCGTTGACACACCTCGCGCGCCTCACGTACCATGTTGTGTGCAATGCTCATATCCCGGCTGTAAGCGCAAGTAACGCCGGGCGGAACGAGGATGCCGGAAGGCGGAGACTGCATGAGCGATAACCAGCGCACTCCCGTTGCCAGCGTTGGAATTATCCATCGTGAACGCTCGGATGAAGCCACCGCGCTCGCGCGGGCGCTTGAAGAGCGTATTCGCGCCACCGGCCGTCAGGTGTGGTCGGCTGAACGCGACGAAGACAGCGCGATTAGCGACCGGCTGCCAGGGACGAGTGTGGCGCTGGTGCTTGGCGGAGACGGCACCATTCTCTCGGTAGCGCGGCTCGTCGCGCCGCTCAATATTCCGATTCTGGGTATCAATTTTGGCCGTGTCGGTTTCCTGACGGAGCTAGAGCCAGCTGAAGTCGAGGAGAAGCTGCCGCTGTATCTCGCTGGCGACTACTGGGTGGACGAGCGCTCGATGCTCCAGGCCGAGGTGGGCGACAATGGACGGCACCACCGCTTTATCGCGCTCAATGACATCGTCGTGGTGCGTGGCGCGGAGCCGCGCGTCATTCGCATTAAAGTGTGGATTGACGGCCATCAGTACAACACGACCGTCGCCGACGGCATCATCGTGTCTACGGCAACCGGCTCGACAGCGTATAATCTGGCGGCCGGTGGGCCGATTCTTCACCCGCAGGTCCGTAGCTGCTTAATTACCCCGATAGCGCCGCATCTCGCCGCGGACCGTTCACTCATCCTGGAGCCGCACGCCGCGATCACCCTGGAGCTGGAAGGCGACTCGACCGCCGTGCTCTCTGCCGATGGGCAGGTCAACCGCGACCTCGGTGCGGGCGCGCAGGTGGTCATCCGGGGCAACGCTCACGTAACGAAGTTCCTGCGCAGACGTCCACCGACGTACTTTTATCGCATCCTCTCCGCCAAGCTAAGAGATAACTTGTAGATGCTTCTTGAGCTAAACATCACCGATTTCGCCATCATTGACTCACTACGCCTGAGTCTTTGCCCACACTTGAACGTGTTCACTGGCGAGACAGGCGCGGGTAAGTCCATACTCGTGGATGCTATCTCCGCGCTGGTCGGGGAGCGAACCGGCACAGAGGTGGTGCGCTCAGGCAGCGAGCGGGCCATTATCGAGGGTATCTTTGACGTGGCGAGCTTATCCGGTGCCGGGAGCACCGCCGCGCTGGATGGTCGCCCGCGTGAGGCCGCGGATGAGACCGGCGCGGAGTTGGAATCCGAGAGCCTTGGCGATTTGCTGGCCAGCTTGGGTCTCGAACCGGAGGATGGGACGCTGATTCTCGCGCGGGAGATACTGATATCGGGTCGAAGCATCTCTCGCGTCAACGGACGTGGCGTCCCGCTCTCGACGCTTCAGCGGGTAGCGCGGTTTCTGGTGGATATCCACGGGCAGAGCGCACACCTGGCGCTGCTCCGGCCGGAGCAGCACATCTATTACCTGGATCGCTATGCGAACACAAGCGAAATGCAGGCGGAGGTGGCCGCGCTGGTGACGCAGTGGCGCGCGGAGCGTCGCGAGTTGGAGCGGCTGCGCCGGGACGAGCGCGAAATCGAGCGGCGGGTGGAGCTCCTGCGATATCAGGTGGAAGAGATCGAGGCCGTGAAGCTGCAACCGGGCGAGCTGGACGACCTGGAAACGGAGCGGCGACGCCTCGCCAATGCCGAGCGATTGGGTGAGCTGAGTGTGGCCGCGCACGCCGCCATCGCGGGCGATCCCGAAAGCGACGCCCTGGGAGCGATTGACTTGCTGGCGCAGGCGCAGCGTTCGCTCGCGGACCTGCGCCGGCTGGACGACGCCCTTGGCGAGCAAGCCGGAACGCTGGAGCAGGCGCTCTTCTTTGCACAGGATGTGGCAGCGGCCATAGCGTCATACCAGGATGAGATTGCCGCTGATCCTCGCCGCCAGGCAGTTGTCGAGGAGCGACTGGACCTGATCGCGAAGCTGCGGCGCAAATATGGCGCGACGATCGAGGAGATTCTGTCGTACGCGGCTGAGGCCAGACGCGAGCTGGATGAGCTGATGCATCGCGAGCAGCGCATGAGCGAGCTGCAGGAGCGTGACCAGGCGTTACGTGAGCGGATCGGCGCCCGCGCGGGCGAGCTGTCGCGCACGCGGCAGGCCGCGGCTACGGCGCTTGCGGCGGCGATGGAGCGCGAGCTGGATGAGCTCAACATGCGGCGTGCGCGGTTCCAGGTACGAATCACACAGACGCCGGTCGCCGATGGAGTGCCAGCCGAGCTGGGCGCCAGCGAGAAGGCGTCGCGTAACGGGAAGACGGTGAAAGCCGAGGCGCTCTATAGTTTCGGGCCGACCGGCATTGACCAGGTGGAGTTCTTGATTGCCCCTAACCCTGGAGAACCATTCAAGCCGCTGGCGAAGATCGCTTCCGGCGGCGAAACCTCGCGTCTGATGCTTGCGTTGAAGACTATTCTATCGCGGGCGGACATCATACCCATTCTCATTTTTGACGAGATTGACGCCGGTATCAGCGGGCGTAGCGGTCAGATCGTCGGTGAAAAGCTGTGGCGGCTAGGACAGAGTCATCAGGTGCTCTGTGTGACACATCTGCCCCAGATTGCCGCGCTGGGCGACTGTCACTTCCGAGTCGCGAAGACCATTGTAGGCGAGCGGACGACAACACAGGTGCATGCGTTATCTGATACGGAGCGAGTGGCGGAGTTGAGCCAGATTCTAGGTGGTACACGGACCGCTGCCGCCGAAGCCAATGCGGATGAGCTGCTTTCGCGCGCGCGCTCCTGGAAACACACCGGAGCGGGACGTCCTGTCGCTTGACAGTTCAGCCGGCTGTCGCTATCATTTCTGCGACGCCATGCTTCGCACGCCGCCATCTTGGGCGTGTCCTGGCATAGCTGTAGTCCAAAGGACGGCGGGCAGCGGCGCCACGCATCCACGGCAGATTCCGCCACGGTCGGGAAGGGCGAACGAGACATGCTTCATTGTCAGAAGTGCTTCCATGAGCTGCCCGACGGCACGATGTTCTGTGATATGTGTGGGACGTCTCTGCTTTCCAGCACTCCCGCAACCAATGGCGGCGCATCGAGCGCCAGCAGCTCTGGGAACTACCGCGTCACGCCGTCTCAGCTCCCGCGCACGGACATGACACCAGCCACCCCACTGCGTGCGTTCGGCAGCGCACGTGCGGCTGGGCAGACCAGGAGTGAGGCACAGTCGCCGGTGGCGACGAGCAGACGTATTCGGTTGCGCCTCAGCAGTGGAAAGACGTTTGAGCTTGCGGGCAAGCCCGATTATCTGATCGGCCGCCGCGATCCCAGGCTCGATCGCGCGCCAGATGTGGATTTGACGGAGTGGAACGGCGCCGCATGTGGCGTCTCACGCCAGCATGCCATGATCTATGTGACGGAGGATGGCGTGTGGATAGAAGATCTCGAAAGCTTGAACGAAACGATACGCAATGAGTTTCGACTTATGCCGCGCCAGCGTTACCCCCTGGAGGACGGTGACGAGCTGCGCCTCGGCTCGATAACGCTGCTGGTGGTGATCTCCTAGCGGTCGTGGGCGTTCGGGCCAATAGAACGGCTCACCGCCGTGGTATTCCATACTGACGACGGCGCCTTGCTGAGCTGGCGATGCGGCCGGCGAATGCTTTGTTCCCAAGCGAAAGGTTGGCTCGACCATGTCTGACCGCGTGCTCGTCCACATTCTGAACGAGGACCCGTTCGTCGCCGATTTGGAAGCGATGCCGGCGGCAAACGCGACATATCTCTATTTCACCAACCCCAGGACGCGGGAAGGTCGCCCGGTTGCCTGGAATACCGGCGCGAACAAGGGATTTCTCTTTCCGCTCGCGCGCATTTCGCGTATCGAGTTTATGGTGAGCGACCGAGATCGCCGGGATCTTGAGTTTTTCGCACGCGACGACACGAAGGGGTAGCCGTCACTCGCCGCGCCCCAACCGCTCGGCAAGTTTCGGCGAGAGGCCGCATTCGCGGATCCGGTGTTGCGTGGCCGCGATATCATAGAGCACCCGGCGGAACTCGAAGCCCATGGTGCTGTCGTAAATGACATACGACGCGCGTGGGTCGCCGTCACGCGGCTGTCCTACACTGCCGGGATTAATGATCGCCCGGTAGCCTTCCGGCAACATCCAGAGGCCAGGACCGGGCAGAAGGCGCTCGCAGCGTGCCCGATTCCCACCAGGAGCGGCGCTTGGCCGGTTCTGTTCCAACATGCTCCATGACGGACCGCCGGGGAGAGCCATCGCAAGCTGAACCTGTTGCCGCATGGTATCGTCCCGCCGGGCGGCGGGCGTGGTGACTTCATGCGCTGGCTGTAGAAATATCGTGGCCAGGTGCGTGTGCCCGACGACGCAGAAGAGCGTATCGAAGCACGCGAAATTAGGCGCCGCGTCTTGTGGCGTGATGAGGTATTCCCAGATAGGGTTGGATGGACTGCCGTGAGTGAGCGTAAACGGTCCGACGCGCGTCACCTCAGGCACTGATTGGAGGTAACGGCGCTCGTCCTGGCTCAGGTGCTCGCGAGTCCACTCGGCAGACTTCGCTGCGGCGGCGCTAAAATCGGCAAGGTCGAGCTTGCCAACGCATGCCCAGTCATGGTTGCCGGAGATGCAGATGTCCGCGCGGGAACGGATGCGCCGCACGCACTCACCCGGCTCCGGACCATAGCCAACGACATCGCCCAGACACCAGATCTGATCCACCCGGCCCCCGCGTTCGTTGCGCAGCTGGTCAATATCCGCCAGCACGGCGCGTAGCGCCTCTCCATTGCCATGGATATCAGAGAGTATGGCGTATCGCATGGAAATCCTTCGCTCCAACAATGTCACTTCAGAAACGTAATACTCGCGTATACGACTGGCGGAGGGCGCTGTGCAAGCATACCACGCGACGCGTACGACCTCAATGCGTGGCTGTGCGCTCCGCGAGATAGGACTTTCGCGTCACACTGCCTAGTACCAATCGCCCTAGTAGAGATGTGACGGTCTCACCGGGCGCATCGCTTGTACATAGAAGACAGCGGTACAATGTCATACAGATGAGCGGCAATCCCGCGCTTTTGCGCCATGATATACTAATGATGGCGTGTGGCGCTGATGGCGCACATGTATGTTTACACCGCACACGCGAGGGGAGATGCCGTCTGGAGCCTGCAGAGATAGCAAAGATTCTCGTTGACGCCGCTGCCGATAAGAAGGCCAGCGACATCACGTTGCTGGATATTCGTGACATGTCGGTCATCGCCGATTACTTTGTGATCTGTACGGGAACAAACTCCCGACAGATACAAGCAATCGCTTCGGCGATCGAAGATGCGATGAGCGAGCTTCATGTGTACGAGCGTGGACGTGAGGGCGACGCGGAGACAGGGTGGCTTCTGCTTGATTTCGGCGACATTATCGTCCATATTTTCGGACCCATGGAGCGCGAGTTCTACCGCCTGGAGCGTCTCTGGAGCGGCGCCCCGACGGTGGTATATCTGCAATAATGGCACGCAGAAGGGTGACGGCGATGACGACGTTGCGCAATCGGTTTTTTGTTGAAGGCATTGTGCTGGGCGGCATGTGTGGCATCGTGCTCGGTTCGCTCATCGCCTTTCAGGTCGGTAACGACCGTGTCTCCGCGGCGCGCCGGCTCATGGAGCGCATGGTGCGGCGGCAGGACGACGAAATCCATCGCGAGCTGATCTTCCAGTAGGTTTTGGGGGTTGCTCGCGATCCATAACCAGCGCCCTCAAAACCCGCCGACACAGCCTGTCCGTTGGTTTTGGGGGCGCTCGTCATGCGGGTAGGACCCGGCCATTCCGCGTCTTGGCTTGCATGTAGGTGTTGGCATATCCGCATCAGCTATTCCAGCCACAATACGTATTGAAGCCAAGAATGCACGCGCAGCCAGCGCAGTCACGTCAAGAGCCTGATGCAGCATCGCGCTACCTCCCGATATCACTGTGAGCGACTCGAATAGGGGTAACTGATGCCTATCAAGCGTCACACGTATCGGACCTCGACGCGATTTCGGTTGTGTGCGCGGTGGTGGACCGGAGAGTGAGGCTGGCAAGCAGAACCACGACAGCCAGACCAAAGAGCGCTCCCAGCGCGATCCGCGCCAGCAGTTCCTGGCGCGCGGCACCCGCCGCCGAGGCATCGAGGTGGGCGGCAGTAAAAGTTCCTATGGGCGCCGTCTGCGCTACATCGGGCGCTTGCGCCGCCGCCGACGGCATCAGCGTACGGAGATCGTCTGCGCCATCGAGGACGCTTATCGTCGTGCTAAGCAGCGCGTTGGCTCCCGCTGCGCTGCTCCACTGGCACGAGAGCGTCACAACGTCGCCACTATCCGTCGCCGTGAGTGCGCCTGCCACATCGCTGGCTGCAACACTGCTCGGCACGCCGGCGCCGAAGCGCGACACGAGCGAGCCGTGCTGCGCCGCGAGCGTCGTCGCAACTGCGTCATCGAAGGCAGCCGACGTAAAGACCGCGCCGCTCGCCACCTCATGCGCCAGTCCGTCCGCTTTCTGATTCGCCAGATAGGCGTCGTAGCTGCTGGACGCTGATCCGATGCCTGTGACGATGCGCGCCGCCTGTGTGGCGATGTATGCGTGCCGCCAGGAGGCGGAAGGACGGGCATACACAAATA
>DATGEP010000167.1:0-25677 GCA_035310125.1 Ktedonobacterales bacterium | reverse complement strand
TGCCTCGGGTCGCTCGTAGGCTCGCACTTCCTCGAAGTGTGTCCACGCACGAAAGAACGCCTCCTGTGCCACCTCTACCGCAATCTCGTGCGTTGGCAGCATGCGGCGTAAGTAGCCATACAGCGGCTGCTCATGCCGCTGGAAGAAAGCCTCGAACGCAGCGTCCTCTGTCTGAGAGGCGCCACTGTCTCTACGCGCATCGGAGTGTTGCTGACGTCTTACTGCCTCGCCATTACGCTCAACCGTGCGCTTCGCCAGTGCCTGATCATCGGATGCCGCGTGGTGAGAGCGTGCGCCGCCTTGCGTCTCATCAGCACCGATGAGCTGCGCCAGCAAGCGCGCCCACATATCGCGGTACTCCGGCGCATCCAACCGCTCCATCGCTCCGACACTGCCCGCGAAACTCACCCTGCGCTCCTTCCCTACCCCGCTCGCATAGAACAGCCCCATACACAACACGAGATAACGTCACCGAACATGACAAATTCTTTGTGCCACTTCAGTCACACAGGACCATTGGGTCTGAATCTTCGCGCCGGTCCGCTAGATCGCTGTTGTCGCTGAGGTATAATGGCGGAGAATCACCTCACCTGGGAGCAATAGGCATGGGAGAATCTGCCCGTATCGTAGGATTAGAGCCGTCGTTCGAGTGTAGCCACATTCCACTCCGCGCAGGTGCGGCCCGCGCCGTCAGACCAATGCGCGCGGCATCCGCTCACCGGTTTCAACGCGCATGCGCATCCTGGCGGGCCGCGATGCTGCCAATGCTGCTGGCTTTACTGCTCTCGGCGTGTGGAACGGGCGCAACTGCTCATTCGACCCTATACACCACCCCGACTCCCGGACCGCAAAACGAGTACCTCGCCTATATCGGCGCGGGCGGCAACATCTGGCGGCTCAGCCTCCCTGAAGGCAGCACCGTGCAGCTCACCACCGACGCGCGCCCCGCTGCCGTCGTCTATTCCGGGCTGGCCTGGTCACCCGATGGAAAGCTGCTCGCCGCCCTGCGCATCACCCACTCCAATCAGAACGAAAACGCGCAGCTCGTTGTCCTGCGCGCCGATGGTCAGAACATGTTGCAGGCGCCGCTTCTCGCCGCACCTTATGGCCGCCCGTTCGCATGGTCGCCAAACAGTCGCTATATCGCCTATCGCATTCTGGCGGCGCGGACGTCTTCCAGCCAGGCCTTGCTCGTCTTGTTGGATGCTCGATCAGGCGCGCTCCATAAAGCTCTTACGTACCCGTTTCAGCAAGGGTGTCGCGGCAGATATACCACATTGCTCGCCGCCATCAATCAGCTACATTTTACGGGGAGTGGCATAGACACATTTGGCTGGACGCCAGATGGCAATGCAATGCTTGCCTCCGCAAGCTGCGCTAATGACGCATCTCTGCGCATTGATCTCTCAAGTGGCACATTCACATCTGGCTATCCGCGCGGCGCGGTCTTCCAACCCGGAGGCAATCTGCTGCTCGGCGTGTGGGGTGCCGGCAGCAGCACGCCAGTGCTTGAGCTACGCGACGGAACGAACGCACTTGTGCGCGACCTCGTCACGGGGTCGGCAACGTCAGCGGCTCGCTATCCTATCCTAGCTGGCCAGGCCGTCTGGACAGCGAACGGAAGCCAGATATATTACGAGCACGCGGACAGCATCTGGAGGATAGACGCTGATGGCAGCAATGCCCACGCCATTGTCACCGGCACGGCGCTCGACACCCAGCATACAGCCACCGTTGAGCTTGCGCCAGCGGTTTCGCCCGATGGACGCATGCTGATCTACTGCGAGCTCAAGGGAACAGACACCGCGAGCGGTACCGTCGAGCGAACGTGGTATCTCGCCGCGCCAGATGGCGCCAATTCTGCCGTGCTGCCCGACGTGACCACAGAAGCCGTCTGGCAGCCGCCATCATGAGTGCGCTTTCGGCGCACCGGCGCACGCGGGCAGTCTCCGTGCATTCGTGACATACTAGTGATGTAGCCGGTCGCCATTGTCATCCACTGTATGGCGGAGGAAGCGCGCGATGCAGGATATTTCACCCACTGAGGCCTCCGTGTTGCCAATCGAGTCTTTTGACCCACAGGAGTTGGAATACGGTGTCTGGCGAATTCCGGTGCCAGTACCTTTTGGCGCGCGTGCTACCAACCTCTACCTCCTGCGCAGCGGCTCATCTGAGCGGTGGTGTCTAATAGATTGCCCGCTGCGTACCGCTCACGCAGAAGCGACGTTCCGAGCTGGGCTGGCCGCTGCTGGCGTCGCGCCTGAACAGATCGGCTCCATCGTCATCACGCACACTCATCCGGACCACGTCGGCGGGGCGGGATACTGGCAGCGCGAAACGGGAGCATCCATCTATCTTCTCGCACTTCAGATGCGCAGCCTGCCCGCACTCTGGCATGATCCCAGTAATTCCGCCTTTCTCGCCGCCGCGCGGGAGCTTGCCGCACACGGTATGAACGCTGAGGAAGCACAAACTCTCGTCACACGGGCAGTCCAGATCCGCTCCGCGCTCGAAGTGGCTGTCCACCCGACGCTGCTCGCCCACGAGCAGTCTATACACCTTACCGGCGCGACGTACCGCGTTCTCTGGACACCGGGCCATGACGACGGCCACCTTTGTCTACTCCGCGACGATGGCCTTTTTGTTGCCGGCGACGCCGTGCTTTCCGGCATTCGCCCCACTATCGGCTGGTATCCGTGGTCCCGGCCGGACCCTCTTCGCGATCAATTCACTTCACTGGCTACTCTTGGCGCCCTTCCCGTACGCCTGGCGCTGCCAGGTCACGGCCGCCATTTCACGGATCTCAAGAGCCGAACGGACGAGCTGGCAGGCATCTACGCCCGTGAATTGGTTATTACCGCCCGCATTCTCGCGGATACCGATGGGGGCCTCGACGCATACACACTGGCCCATCAACTCTATGAGGATCGCTGGCGTTCTCGCGAGTCGCAGCTGCTCGCCATCGCCGAATCCGTCGCACGATTGGAACATCTACGCTTCCTCGGTCGCGCCGAGCGCACAATCGGATCTGATGGCGCCATTATCTATCACCGCACACGTGAGGACAGCGCACTACCTATTATCGCGTCCGAGTAATACGATGCCACTGTGACGTACACGCTATCAGTCCGGACGAGCCGCGGCCACCTGAGCGTTTGCGTCCTGCTAAGCATCTGCCCGCTATCGCGAACGTTCGTGACATACTTCCTGGATTTACGGATACACTGAGCCAACTCTTCCAGGCGCAGGAAAGTGGTCGAGACAGAACCTCGACTCATGTACAAACGCCACAGGTCTCAATCCTGAGAGGAGGACCGCTACCCATGCCTGATCCCACAGCCCGTGCAAAGCGACCTGTCAACACGTTTTCTATTGTCGGCTTCGATCCCGCCACCGGCGACCTGGGTGTCGCCATACAATCGAAATTTCTTGCTGTCGGCGCCGTCGTGCCCTGGGCAAAAGCGGGCATTGGCGCTATCGCTACCCAATCGTGGGCCAACACCTCGTTTGGTCCGCGCGGGCTGGAACTTCTTGCTGCCGGAAGTTCACCGGAAGAGACAATCGCCACGCTTACCGAGGCCGACGACCGCGCCCAGCAACGCCAGGTCGGTATTGTGGATGCTCGCGGGCACTCCGCAACCTACACCGGTTCCGAGTGCAACGCCTGGGCCGGCGGCATCGCAGGCGTACATTTTTCCGCCCAAGGCAATATCCTTGTCGGTGCGGCGACAGTCAACGCACTCGCCGAGACGTTCCAGCAATCCACTGGCAAGCTCTGGCACCGCCTCATCGCGGCGCTCGCGGCAGCCCAACGCGCCGGAGGGGACAGTCGTGGCCAGCAGTCCGCCGCATTGCTGGTCGTCCGCGAAGGTGGTGGGTACGGCGGCTTCAATGACCGCATGCTCGATCTGCGCGTGGACGAGCATCCTCACCCTATTGACGAGCTGGCGCGCATTCTGGCGATCTGGGAGCTGCTCTTCCTCAAGCCAGCGCCAGAAGATTACCTGCCCATAGACGGCGCGCTTGCCGCTGAGCTCCAAAGATTGCTCACGCGCGCCGGCGACTACAAAGCTCCGCCTTCAGGCATGTTCGACGCTGCCACGTTCGAAGCGTTGGAGCGTTATGGCGGGCGCGAGAATCTCGAAGAGCGCCTCCTTCACAGCTTTAATGATGCCCGCATTGATCGCCACATCGTGGACTACCTGCGGTCACAGTACCCCTGACCGATGCGGCGAGCGGACCATGCCACTCGCCGCGCCCACTCCCCCTACAACCCGTATGCCGTAAGATTCCCGTTTTCGTCACTGCAATACACCTTCGCATCCACCACGATCGGGCTTTCCCAATGGATGCCGCCGATGCTACCGCCCGCGCCGGACTGCGTGCTGGACCACTCGGTCGCGCCGCTGATTGGGTTGAGCGCCCACAGCGTGCCACTTGTCGCGATGTACAGCACGCCGTTCACCACAAGGGGCGAAGTTCCGTTCAGGCTCAGCGTCCATGAAGCCTGTAACTGAGTGACGCCGGTGTTGTCGGTCACGACTTTGAACGCGCCAAGCTTGCAGCCATCCGCGACAAAGACCCATACCTGCCCGGTAGCCGGATCGGTCCATACCGCTGGCTGTGTAAGAATCTCGCAGCCATTCCCGCCTGGTGTACTGATCGTTTGCAGCTCGCCACCAACGTGCCCAGGACCACCCATGCCACTCAGATTCTGGCGATTCACCAGTCGCAGTACGAAGTCCTTGCCACCCTGCACAAGCAGATATGGCGTCTTGCTTGTAGGAATGTACGGCAACATCCCTGGCGCCGCGCTGCCGAGATCCGCGTCCTGAAAGTTGAGTTGGGAGTAGTTGCTGGGCGTGTATGAATCCAGCAGCTGTGAGCCGTCTGGGCTGAGCTTCAGGATCGTATCGCCCCAGTCAAATCCGCCCGTGTTCGCCGTGTATGGACCGTTGCCTGTGGTCGCGAAAATATCATGCGTCACTGGGTCCACAACCACACCGCCGCGTGCCCATATGCCCGATTGCTCATCCGGGCAATCAGTTGGCCCAAGCAGGTGCGTGATATTCGAGCAAAGGCTATTGAAGACATGCGTGTTGCCTGTACTCACGTTGATCGTCACAATATGCCCCTGGTAGGGGGGCGCATCGCCGTAATAGCCGCTGGTAGTGACGTAGATGTAGCCGTTCGCGAAATTGATGGCCGATGATTCTTTCTCGCTGCCGGGCGTGAGCGTGATCCGCACGGGCCACCCGCCGCTCGTCACTTCGGCCCCCGTCGCCGTGGCATACTTATGCAGATAGCCATCCAGACCGTATGCGTAGACAAATTGACGGTGGATGTCCGCCACGGGAGACGAGTTTGTAATATTTGACCCAGCGGGTTGCTGGCTCCAGAGTATATGACCTGTCCCCGCGTCCAGCGCGATCAGCCGCCCATCCTTGGATGTCACATACAGCACATCATGGAGTGATCCGTCGGCGAGCGTCAAATTGTGAAGATAGATCTGAGTCGAGTCAGCCACGCTGGGCAGAGCCGCGATCCACAGCTTGTGCAGTCCACTGACGTTTGCCGGTGAGATGGAAGAAACAGGATACTGCCCACTGCGCGCTGCGTCATAATCAAAGCGTGTCCAATCTCCTGGCCCGGGTTGAAGTACGCCGGGAGCCGTCACCGCTGGCCCTTGTCCCACTGATTGCGACCCGTGTGTAGGAGTGTATGCGCTCGTTGTGTCGCACCCGACAAACGCCAGAAATGCCACGATTGCCGCGATTCCCAGCATTGCCGTTCGCGCCTTCGCTCTGGGTGACCACCGCCAGGTTGCCATCGCTATCCTCCACTCCGCCCAATCGCTACCTCTCCGCACTGGTGAGACGAAGCTACTTTCCTCGTACCGTTCGCTCAAACTCTTGCAGGCGGCGCATCTGCCGGTGATTGGGCGCCGCCTGCCAGCGGCGGTGCTGCACGAGCGAAATCGCGTCGTGCGCGTTCATACCCTGTTCGACCAATGCAGCCGCAGTTAGTAAGACGCTGCGACCCACACCATGTTCACAGTGAACCAGCACACGCTGCCCATGACCGATCTGCTCGTTGATCCAATCGGCACCACGCTGTAGCTGTTCGACGGTCAGAGGGTGTGTATCGGGCGTCGGCAGATAAAGCAGCTGGATGCCGTTAGCGGCCAGCGCCGCCTCGTCATCCTGATGTTCCGAGCGCGTATCCACCACCGCTGTCACGCCTGATTTCGCCAGTCGCGGGATATCGTATGGCAGCACGCGCCCCCCCACCGCCAGGCTGGGCGTCACCCAGCTCATGTTCAGTCTGTCGGGAAGCGGAATCCCCAACCGCTCCGCTAGCGCCGCTCGCCGTGAGTCCTCAGGAAACACATACGCGGCGATGCGCGTCCAGCGGCGATAGAGTACGCGCACGCTACCCATGAAGATCCAGCGCACGAAACCGCGCCGCAACATGGAACTGCCGCTCAGTGCTGGCGGCACCGCCGTCTCGCCGGGCGCGATGTTCGCCGGCATCACCCGCGGGCTGGTAGGCGCTGCTGGCGTCTCTTCCGCCGGGCTGGATGGCACATCCGAAGCGCCGTTCGTCATACTAACCTCCTGGAACCGCTGGATTCGAGTGTATGAATTCCTACGCCACCCGCTCCAACGCGGAGACGCCATCCGTGCGCAGCACACGTTCCAGCGCGACAATCGCGCACTCCATCTGTGTGTCGTCCGGCTCGCGCGTTGTCAATCCTTGCAGAGCCAGGCTCGGCGCCATCAGCCAGTGCACTACTCGATAGTGATAATATTTCGCGCCCAGTCGCATGAGCTCGTACGCAATCGCCGCGATCACTGGCACCAGCACCACACGCGACACGATACGGAGCGGTAGCGCGGGCGACCCGATGAGCGCGAATACCACAATCGAGACGACCACCACGATCAGCAGGAAGCCAGTGCCGCAGCGTGTATGCACGCGCGACGCCTGGCGCACATGCTCCACATCCAGGGACAACCCCGCCTCATAACAATTGATCGCTTTATGCTCGGCGCCATGATACTGAAAGACCCGCTCGATGCTAGCAAAGCGCCCAATAAGCGCCAGGTAGCCGACCAGCAACGCCAGCCGGATGATCCCCTCAGCCGTGAGCGAGAGCCAGCCGCCACCCAGCCAGCTGTGTGCCGCACCGACGATTCCCAGCGGTAGCAGGAAGAACAGCCCAATGGCAAAGGCGAGTGAGACTGTCAGCGTCAGCGCCATCCCCACGCCACCGATGCCTTCCATGTCGCGCGGAGTCGTCTCGGTGATCGTCTGCTTGCCTTGTGCCTCTCCGTCGAGCTCCATACCCTGAGCCATATGCGCTGTTTCTTCGCCCGCAGTGGGAGCAGGAGCCAGCGATGCCGTGGCCGCGAACATCATCATGCGCGTGCCAAGGACCAGCATGTCCCACAGTAAGAGCAGTCCGCGCACGAACGGCCATTGCGATACTTTGCTCGCATAGAGATTCTTGTTGAGCTGCTCTTCGTGCAGCAGGATATTACCGGAGGCGAGCCGCACCGCGACCGCTGCTGAGCGGCGCCCGCGCATCATCACGCCTTCGACCACTGCCTGACCACCGTAGTTGTATCGTTTCATGAAGCTCTCTCTTCAGTAGCGCCCGCACACGCGCCACCTGTGTCAGTCTCAACGGGTAGCTCTCCGCACGCCGCGCGCTTCCAGGCATTCCGCGCACCCCGAAAGGCAGCGCACGCCGCATGCCATCTAATCGCCGCGCGGGAAGTGATCCCAGCCGTGGCAGCGGCATCCGTGACACAACGCGCCCCGCGCGCGCCGCATACCGGCGCGTCGCGCGCGTTCGTACCCGGCGCAGATCCCAGACAGAAGGCGTCGTGGATCCCGGGAGATATGACAGCACCAGTCGCGCGATATCGAATGACGCGCGCGGCTGGCTGACTCCGCGCACCGCCTGGCGTAGCGCGGCCAACCTCGGCGTATGGGAGTCCAGCAGCTCTCGCAAGACGTGGGGTAAATCCTGTGGCGTATCTATCACCACACCTAGACCATTCTCTCGCACAAAGTCAACGTTGCCTTCTTCCTGTCCGGGTACCGCGCCCATCAACACTATCGGTAGCTCGCAGGCCATCGCCTCGCAGATCGTGCCTGGCCCCGCCTTGGTCACCAAAATATCCGCCGCGTGCATGAAGTCCGGCATATTTTCGACGAAGCCAAAGACGCGCATCGGCATGCGAAACTGGTCGCGTGCGCGCTCCAGATCAGCGCGCAGCTGCTGATTTCGACCCGCGATCACCACGAGCTGCGCCGGCAGATCTTCAGCGCTCAGCGCCTTAATCGCCGCCGCCAGTCCGCCAGCTCCCTCGCCACCTCCCACCATCAGAAGCACCGGAAGCGCCGGGTCTAGCCCAAGCTTCGCTCGTAGATCCTCACGCGAGCGTCCCTCGACCTGTGCGAATCTCGGGTGTATGGGCATTCCCAATTGGTGGATTCGCTTGCGTGGAATACCCGCGGCAAGCGCCTGTACGCGCGCCGTTTCGGTTGGCACTACACATGCGTTTACACCCGGTGCCATCCATGCGCAGTGGATGCTTACGAGGTCAGTTACCACCGTAACGACAGGAATACGCACGCGGAGGTCACGCAACACTTGAAGGGTAATATGATTCAGTAAGGGATGGATGGAGACAATGATATCGGGACGCGTTCGCGCGATCAGCCGGCGTAATCCCTGACGTAGAAATGGCTGGCAGAGACGGAGCGCCGTATCGAAGCGCGTTCTGGTGTTGGTGAAGTGGTAGATTTGTCCATAAAGACGTGGGCTGTACTGGATCGCCGGGCCGTACAGGGAAACACCATTACGGAGGGGGAAACGGCCACAATTCGCGAAGGCATCCACGACGACCGCTTTCCAGCCAGGATCGTGTGCGTTACGTGGGAGCGGCGGTTCACCAAGCACCTCATCAGCCGTCAGCAGAGTCATGGCCGCCGTAATGGCGTTCGCGGCGCTGCGGTGTCCCGCGCCCGTGTCGGCGATAAGAAGCAAAATAGTGCGGGGGCGCCTGGGCGCTTTCATTAGACTCGCTCTCCTCGCGGGCGGCGCACGCCGCCGATCCTGGCCCTGTCGAAGTCGCTCACCATCCGGCAGAGCCAGTATACCAGCATGCGTTGAGATACACAAAAGCGCGGGCCGACTGGCCCGCGCTCGCGGTCATCGCTCGACTGAGGTTAAGCGTTCTCATCGGAGATATTGAAGCGCTTGCGGAAGCGCTCAACACGGCCCGCCGTATCAAGGATGCGCTGCTGTCCGGTATAGAATGGGTGACACTTGGAACAAACGTCCACCTTCATCACTGGCTTTGTGCTGCCTACCGTGAATGTGTTACCACACGCGCACGTGACGGTGGCCTCGACATATTTGGGGTGAATTCCAGCCTTCATGGTACTCCCGCGGCTACTCACGCCGCCTCTGTGCAGTGAACGCGCCTGTCAGACTCCGAACGACCCTGGCGCCGCGCTCACCCCACATCTTACCACATCCCGCCCCTCATCTCAAGCTGCCTTTTCCGCGTGCTATACTTGAGCGAGCGCAACGCGCATCACGACATACATTATGAGATAGTAGGTGATGCCGGCGCACGATGACGAGCAGCAGCTCATCCGCGATTTCTTGTGGCTGAATTCACGAAAGCGCGCACTGTTTCTCGCCTCAGTCGCTGAAATGGTGGAGGATTTGCGAGCGAAGAAGCCCGTTCGCGCCAGCCCGCGCATGCGTAGTGTGCAGGGCCATCCCGGCGTCTTCGAGATGACCTGGGGTATGCCCAAGGGTCGCGCGACCTTCAGCTATGGCACGGAGCGCACGCCAGGCGACCCACATATTCACCGGCGCCGTATCGGCGGTCATGACATCTTCGGCAATCCGTAATCCCAACTGTTTCTGGCCGCTATTCCATCCCATAGAGGGTACCATGACAGCGTTGCGGTTTCTCACGGCGGGCGAATCCCACGGCCCAAGCCTCACCGTCATCATCGAAGGCATTCCCGCTGGCTTGCCTGTCGAGCGCGCCGGACTGGACGCCGACCTGCGCCGCCGTCAGGGCGGTTACGGGCGCGGCGGACGCATGAAGATCGAGCGCGACGCCGCCGACATCCTCTCCGGTGTGCGCCACGGCCACACTCTCGGCTCTCCCATTACCCTGCGCATCGAAAACAAAGACTGGGTCAACTGGCAAGAGCGTATGGCGCCCGATCCCGTCGCCGCTCCCCCAGAGCCGGTCACGCGCGTGCGGCCCGGCCACGCCGACCTACCCGGCGCGCTGAAATACGGCCACGAGGACGTACGTGAAGTCATCGAGCGCGCCAGCTCGCGAGAAACTGCCGCGCGAGTCGCCGCCGGTGCGCTGTGCCGCCAGCTCCTTGCCGCATTCGGCGTCATGATCCACAGCCACGTACTCGCCGTCGGGGGTGTTGGCTATCCGCCCGGCACGCAGCCGGACCCCGACACTGCGGACGATGCGTTCTGGCAGCGAGTTGAATCGTCCGAGATGCGCTGCGCCGATACCGATCTAACGTCCCGCATGATTGAGCGCATTCTGGAAGGCAAGCGTGACGGCGATACATGCGGCGGCATCTTCGAGGTCGTCGCAACGGGCGTGCCTGTCGGCCTCGGCAGCTATAATCAGTGGGATCGCCGCCTCAGCACGAGCATCATGGCGGCTCTTGGAAGCATCCCTTCCGTCAAGGGAGTCGAGATCGGCGGCGGCTTTGCCCTCGCCGCGCTGCCTGGCTCGAAGGTTCACGACGTCGTGCGCCACGACTCCGCTCGCGGCTGGTACCATCTCTCCAATTCCGCCGGTGGCATCGAGGGCGGCATCAGCAACGGTGAACCCATCGTTGCCCGCGTGGCCGTCAAGCCCATCCCCACGCTGGCTCACCCACTCCCCAGCGCCGACGTCCGCACCGGCGAGAATGTGGACATGGCCCGTTACGAGCGCAGCGACGTCTGCGTCGTGCCCGCCGCGGGCGTCGTCGGCGAAGCCATGCTCGCCATTGCCCTCGCTACCGCCTGGCTCGACAAATTCGGAGGCGATAGCCTTGCCGAAACGCGCCGCAACTACGAGGCCTACGCTGCCACCCTGGCTCGCTAGCGCAGGCACAGCATGTCAGGACGGGCGCAGCGGGCAGCGCCCCTACACCGCACGTGGCGGGTCAGGCAGGGCGCGACGGGCGGCGCCCCTACGAAGTCCATGTACTGTCTACGTGCCACGAGAGCCACACCAAATTGTGAGGTATGCACTTTGACATGTCGCCAGCCCTGATGCTACACTCGCCTGCGGAACCGTTGAGCGATTGCGGGCGTTATACTGAGTAGTGCATCTGCCTCACGCGAAGCGGATTCATCATGATTCTCGCTTCCCTCACTCAGCCGGGAATGGTCTGAGGGAAGGTGCCCAATTCTCGTAGGAGCGTGTTGCTGATGAATACGAACATGAACGTCACAATTCGCCGGCTCGCGAATGCGTTCATCATTCTTTTCCTGGTCATCAGCGCCGTCGCCGCCTACGTCCAAATCGCCAACCAGGCATTCTACAATGGCCCAGTGCTTGCCTCTGGAACCTATGACCAGCGCAAGTGCCCGCCATACGACGCACCCCTGCGCGGCACCATTTATGATCGCAATGGAAACTGGATCGCTCGCACAGTTCGTGACTCCAACGCCCCTTGTGGCTACCGTCGGGAATATGCCGGCTGGGTGGCGGACACCGGACTAGCCCCACTCGTCGGCTACTTCAGCTACCGCTACGGCACATCTGGTATCGAAGGCAGCTACAATGACATCCTGGCTGGCGTCCAGTCCGGTGAGACATTCCAGAACGTCACCGCCAAACTTCTGCACAAGGCGCGTTACGGGAATGATATCTACTTGACGATAGACATGAAGGAGCAGGAGGCCGCCAGCAATTACTACGACAACTCGGCAATTGAGGGCGGCGGTGTGTGCCAGGCGCCGGGTAGTCATCCGCCGGGTAGTCTCATTGTCGAGCAGCCCACTACCGGCGAGATTCTGGCTATGGTGAGTAAGCCATCCTACGATGCGAACAAGATTGACGACCCCAACCACCCGGAATACTGGCAGCAGCTCCAGAACGATTCCGGCTCGCCGTTGCTCAATCACGCCACACAGGGCCTCTACGATCCTGGTTCCACCTTCAAGACCGTCACGTTGCTCGCGGCCCTGGACACGGGCACTATCTCGCTGGACACCACCTTCACGCAACAGCAGGCGGTCTACTACACCATCAACGGCGAGAACATCAACTGGGACGACTATTTACAAGGGGTCTGGAATTTCTCCGGCTCTCCGCTGTCGTTCCCGCTTACCGTGCGCGACGCCTACGCCCTGAGCGACAACACCGTCTTCGCACGAACCGCAGTGCAGCTTGGCAAAGACAACTGGCTCAACTACGCACGCAAGTTTGGTATCGCAACGCCCGGCGTCAATGTGGACCCTGTCCCATTCGATGCCCCACAGTACCAGAGCAGCGCATACCCCGCAACAATCAATGGCAAGCCGGTGGATTTCAATAACAATCTGCTCGCCGAGAGCGGTTTTGGCCAGGGCGACTTGCTCATTACCCCGCTGACTATGACCGAAATCAGCAGCGCCGTCGCCGCGGGCGGCATTCTGTACGCTCCACACGTCGCCTGGAAGGTTATTCCGCATGGGGTGAGCGCAAGCTCCATCATTCCGACACAGCCACAGATCTACACGGGCTCACCGATCTTCCGCCCCGAGACAGCGCAGTCTGTACGCACCGCCATGTGGGCCGTCGTAGACCACGGCACTGCGTGGGCCGGCATCGCTCGCAACGGCATATATCCGAAAGATTCCGGCGTAAAGATGGGCGGCAAGACCGGCACAGGTCAGCTTGGCAGTGGCCAGCCGCAGACCTGGTGGATCTCACTCGCGCCCGACGATCAGGCACCTGGCGGCGCACCCGCCCGCCTCAACGTGACCGTCATGAAAGAGAAAAGCGGTGAGGGCGCCTGTCAGGTTTGGGTGGCCAACGATACCTATCAATATGCCTTCGACCATAATCTGGTACCCACCTCGTAGCTACCGCGCCCCGGGCCTATGGGACCATTGGGCATGGACGTGATAGGCTACGGTGGTATACTGGGTTGCATGGGGTGGCGCGAAGCGTGGATGAAGGGCGGGCGGCGAGGAGGGAGCAATGGCCGGACTGCGAGGGCGAACCTTCGGTGGCTATGAGCTTGTGGAGCAACTACCAGGTGGAGGCATTGCGGACGTCTATCGTGGCCGGCCTACCAAGGCTGGTGGCCGAGATGTGGTCGTCAAGGTCATCTACCCCGAATTCGCTCATCAACCGGGCTTTCTCCCCCATTTTCGTCAGATCGTCGCGAACTCCGGCAAGCTAGCCAGTCATCCACATGTCCTGCCCCTGCTTGCCTCTGGGGAAGATAGCGGCTACCTGTATCTCGTCATTCCATATGTAGCGGGTGGCACCCTCCGCGACTGGATGCGCAAAGGCGGGCGTATGGGAGCGGGTGATGCCGCCCCGTTCTTCCGCCAGCTCTGCGACGCCCTCACCTATGCCCATAGTCTGGGTGTTGTGCATGGCAATCTCAAACCCAGCAACATCTTGCTCTTCGAGGGGCGCCATGTCCTCGTCGGCGATTTCGGTCTTCTCTGGGATGTGAGCCACATGGATATGAACCATGCCGGCTCCGGCACCGAAACCGTGGAATTCCTCGCGCCCGAAGTGCTTTCTGGCCAGGTCACACAGCTCAGCGATATTTACAGCGTCGGCGCGCTCCTCTTCGCCGCCCTCTCTGGCCACGCTCCATTTCAGGCTGCTACCCCCGCGGCCATCTTCGAGGCTGCGGCGCGTCAGCCCGTGCCTCACCTCGCCCAGGTAAATCCTGCCTTGGGGGCGCTCGCGCAAGCGCTCGATGCCGTCATCCAGAAAGCAATGGCGAAGCGTCCCGAGGATCGGTTCCCCTCGGCGGCAGTGGTTGCTCAGCTCATTGCGACGAGCATCCAGCAGGCCCCCGCACCCGCCACGGCGTTTCCGGCTGGAGCCGGGATACCGTTCGTACCAGTTGGCCAACCAAGTCCATTCGGATCTATGCCCCTTCCGCCTTCGGGTAGTCCCGGCGCGTTTTCCGCAGCTAGCGCACTGCCTCAGAGCGGTGCGTTCGCAGTTGGGGCTGTCCCATTCGCCGCTCCCGGCGCTCCCGCAATCTCGCTGGCCCAGGCTGCTGGCGCCATCGGCGGTGTTGCCGTTCCATCGCTGGCACAGCTCAATCCGCCGTTCCCTCCGCTTCCCTTCGCCGCGAAACCGGAGCCCCAGATGGAGCAGACCCATCTGGGTGGCGCCAACGGTACAGAAATGCAGACGGCCGAACGTCCTCCCGCAGTCGGTCCATCCTCCGGCCAGCCTTTCTCCGAGTCTACCATTCATGTTCCGGCCCCCACAACTGGTGACGCTCCCTTACAGCCAACGATGCATGTTCCTGCTCCGGTGCTGCCGGATGTTCCACAGCAGCCGACGATGCGCGTACCCGCTCCCGGCCAGTTCGCTCCCGGCCAGTCCGCAATCCTGAACGCCAGCCAGCAGCCGGGTATGGTTGCCGCGGCTCCGCCCGGGCTTTCGGGATTCGATGCGTTGCCCGCACAGCCTGCTCCACGCATTTCTGGGGCACCCCGCGCGAAGCTGGGGCGTGGTGCGGCCATGCCCTTCCCGACGCTAGACGACGGCGACGAGGAGGAGTTCGCCCCGCCCGCGATGCCCGCCATTCGTCCAGCCGCCGGACCGAACGGCTTTGCTGTCGCGGGTGGGGCCGGCGCTTTTGATCCAGGTGCGCGCGGGATGTCTCCAATACAAAACGGCAGCTTGGGGCAAGGTGTGCCGCCTGGCAACTCGACGCTTGATGCGATGCCGTGGGATTCCGCCTCGCTGGATCACACCGGCTACGATGGGGGTTTTGGCGAGAGTGGGCCACGCGAATCTGCCATGTATCACAGCAGCGATGTGCCTGGCAGCGCAAGTGCGGAATTTTCTCAATTTGGTGAGTCCACTGGCCAACCCTGGGGCATGGAAGCGCGGGAGAGCAAATCTCCGCTACGCGGCGGCTGGGATAGAGGCTATGCTGGCGAGCAAGGTGAGTACACCGAGCAGTTTGGCGGCAGCCAGAAAGACACTCGCTGGAGCGGTCAGAGCGACGAGTACAGCAAACAGCAGAACGATGAATTTACCAGCGGTTACACCGGCACACAATACACTGGGGAATACACCGGAGCGCAGGTAGCACCTCACTACAGCGGCGAAGCGGATAGCCAGTACCTGGCGAGCGTAGGACCCGATGGCCGCCCATTCTCCGCGACACAGCTTGGTCTGCCGCGTCTGACGAGTCCGGTGCTCAAGGATCAACCGCCATCCTGGCATGAGATTCTCTCAGATGGGGGTGGAGTATCCGATGGGGGGGCTGGGCACCTTTCCGGCGGACGGAGCGCCTCCGCTGAGCGCGCACCCACCTGGGAAGACGCAGGTGAAAGTATGTGGCAGGTAGCGGTACAGGCGCCTCCACGTCCGGAATCACGCCTTCCTCAACACATCGAGGCCGAATGGATGGGCAACGGTGTCGTAGACACCTGGAACGCCCCACCAGCGGAACCCGCCAGCAAGCGCAAGAAGAAGAATAAGCGGGGGCGGCAAGAGGAACCGGAAGACTCCGGATTCGATGATGACCGTGTATGGACTGTTGGCACAACCGCCGTGCGTCCGCGCCGCCGCTGGCCGCGTAGGCTTGCGCTGCTGTTCCTGCTCATTCTCTTGATTGATCTTGCCGCGCTCGTCATGCTTCGGCCTGATCTCTGTCCGACACAGGGCTGCCGCACGCTGAGCGCCACGCTGCGCCATCAGTTTGGCCTGTCACAAGGTGCGCCCAAGCCCGCATCGCTCAACGCTACCCCTGGCTCGGTTACGCTGAGCGTCGCGTCTGGCAAATCCGCCAGCGCCAGCTTCACAATCGAGAATGCCACTGGCAGCGCTATCACCTGGAAGGCGAGCCCTGGTCTTTCCTGGATTACACTGGATCCCGCCAGCGGCTCCCTCGCCACCAATGGTGCCGCTACCCTCACCCTTACCGCAAAGCCTATCAACGTCAAAGCCGGCACCTACACCACGAACATTACGATTACCCTCGCCACTGCGACTCCACAGACCGTTTCCATCCCCGTAACCATCACTGTCACTGCGTGAGCCTAAGACCTCTCAGTTGATACCGTGGCCTGAAGCATGCTACAGTAGTCCATGCGCCGGGAACCACCGCGAGGTGGGACTGTATACTGCCAACCTATGCCCCACGCTTATCTCGCTCGTTCATCGGTCATTCGCATGAGCGGCTGCTACGTCACCGGCAATTGATCGGGCAATGCTACGGTACAAGGGAATCCACATGCGCTACGTCGCCAGTGTTGGCAACCGGAAGCACGCGATTACTTTGCAAGAGAACGGCCATACGCGCCAGGTGTCGCTGAATGGCCGCGAGCTCAGTGTTGATTGGCGCCTCATCGGCGCGGAGCATCCTCATACGAATATTCCTGGGGATACGCGCGCTGATCACTATAGCCTGCTGCTGGGAGAGTGCTCATACGAAGCCTACGCACGCCTTATAGAGAGCACGGAGAGCGGCGACAGCGCAGGCCTGACCGTCGAGGTAATGATCGCAGGCAAGCCCTACGTCGTTAGCATACGCGACGAACGCTCGCAGGCGCTGGCGAGCCTGGCAGGCGGAGGTCACGTCGCGGGCGAAGTGGCAATTCACGCGCCGATGCCAGGCCTGGTGGCGAGTGTGCTTGTCGTTGAAGGCGAAGAGGTCACGCGCGGGCAAACAGTGGTGGTGCTCGAAGCCATGAAAATGGAGAACGATCTCGTGGCGCCACGTTCTGGCATTGTCAAGTCCATTCGCGTGAGTAAAGGCCAGACCGTGAACCAGGGTGACGCGCTGGTCACCGTTGGTGATCCTGCCGGCACATCGCCCCTCGACAATGACGACGAATAGTGATGCTGCGTATCCTCAGCGTGCCGGGGGAGGCACTGGCCGTAGGTGGCGCAGAAGCTCGACTACCGCGTTGAACTGTTCGTTCGTTAATCCGGCAATGAGCGTGCCTAACACCTCTTCGCGTGAATGCTGCTCTTGCTCAGGCGGCGGGATAACCCCATGCACAGAAGCCGCCGCAGCCCGGCTGACAGCTTCCAGGCTCAGGTGCATGGCGCCGGCGATAGCGACCAGAGTATCAATCGTCGGCGAGCGGCGCCGGTCGGCCCGTGCGGTCACATAACGGCTCAATGCCTCGCGTGAGATGCCGGATCGCCGCTCCAAATCGGAATATGAGCGGCACGGTGAGGTCGGATCGGTGAAGGTTCGCTCGATGAGTATCCCCAGCGCGTTTCCATGTGGCAGCCGCTGCCGCTCACGGCGACTCGGTCGAGGCGCGACACTCGTTGCGTATGCCTGCTCCTCGGCATGCAACTCATCATCGGGCGCGGATGGCTTCTCCGCTTCGCCAGGCGTCTCTGGCGGCGGTTGGCTGTCATCATAGACTGTCTCGCCCGCTTCATGGGCCAGCGTAGGCCCCGCCACTTTCTCACGCGCCGCCTCGTTCGTGACAGGCACGCTCTCTGATGATATTGCTGGCTCTGACGTCGCTGGCACGGGGGTTGGCTGCTCTGTCGTCGCTTGTTCTCTAGAACCGGGTGGATTCCGGCGTCGCCGCGAGGTGACACCAGGAGTTGCGCTAAGTGATGTCTCAGCCGTGCCTTCCGCTCCGGATGGAGATTTTGTCGGACGGCGCTTGGGCGTTTTGCGTGCAGCTTGCTCAGGAGAGGCCTTCGCTGGTGTTTGCTGCCTGCCAGATTCTTTGCCGCTATCCTTCCTGGCCACGGTCATTCCCCTTTTGGCGCGAGTCACTTGTAAAGAATCCATCCGCACGAATCGCCCACGTGGACCTACGATGTCTGCCGTCGCGAGTAGTGGTCTGCGGAGACTTCAAACCGCACCGGTATCCAGCGGAAGGAGTGGGGCGAGCATACCAAAATCGCCACCGCACTACAAGGCATATAGGACATCCTCGCATGCCGCGTGTCCACCTTGAAAGTCGCCCCAGGTGATACACTCCTCAGAGACCTAGTCATTTCACAGTCATTGGGATACATCGCATGATTCCGCTTGAGAGCCTGATCGCCGCCACCGCAGCCGAGGTGCTGGTGCCGGGAACGCGCGCCGCCTGCGAGGGTTTCGCCCACGACTCGCGCACCATCGTACCCGGCGAGTGCTTCGTCGCAGTCCGCGGCATCCGAGGCGATGGCCACGACTATGCGCAGGACGCTCTGGAGCGAGGCGCTGGGGCGCTACTCCTAGAGCGGAGCCGTCTCCCCGCGCTCACCGCAATAGCGCCGGGACTCGTGGAGCACGCGCGGGCAATAGGCGCCGCCGTGCTCATTGTCTCCGATACGCGCGAGGCGCTGCGAAGGTATGCGGCATACATACTGCGGCAGTGGCACCCCACGGTGATCGCCGTAACTGGCAGCACTGGTAAAACTACTACGAAAGAAGCCATTGCCGACGTGCTTGGCATTCTCGCGCCAACATTCCGGTCGTGGCGCAATTACAATGACCTGCTGGGGCTGCCCCTCTCGCTGGGTCGTCTGGAGCCAATGCACCGCTTTGCCATCGTCGAGCTGGGTGCGGACCACCCCGGCGAGATCGCTGACCTCTGCGCAGTCACCCGCCCGCAGGTTGGTGTTGTCACCAATGTCAGCCCCGCGCACCTACAGTACTTCGGCGGCGTTGAAGCGCTCAGCGCGGAGCTAAGCCGCCTGCCCGCGTACCTGCCGGCAGATGGTCTGGCAATCCTCAATGGCGATGATCCCGCCACACATTCTATGGCAGCCCTCACCCCTGGTCAACCGCTATTTTTTGGCCTGGAGAACGCGGCGGACGAGCACCCGCGCTACGTCCTGGAGCCGCTGGGAAGCCAGGAAGTGCCTGCCCTTTCACTCCGACTGGCGGACCGTCCCGCGGAAGATCCCATTGTGTTCCCGCATCTTCACGGCGACCACTGGATCTATGCGGTACTCGCTGCTCTGGCGGTGGGTGAAGCTTTTGGTGTAGAACATAGTGCGGCGCTGGCGGGACTGCGCACACTCTGTCCGCTGCCGGGCCGGATGCGCTGGCTCTACGGCGAGGACGGCCTCGTAGTGCTGGACGATTCGCACAACGCGACGCCCGCCAGCGCCGCTGCCGGTTTGCATGCCCTTCACGCCATCGCCGCGATGCGAGAGGCTCGCGCCATCGCCGTGCTAGGCGACATGTTGCGCCTGGGAGACGCCGAAGAGCACGAGCACCGTCAGCTCGGCCGTGTGGCGGCTTCTTGCGCACACTATCTCGTGGCACGCGGCCAGCGCGCACAGATGATCGCGGAAGAAGCCATACAGCATGGCCTGTCGCCGGAGCGTGTCGCTGTGACACTCACCGCGGAGGATGCGGCGCGCGCGATCGAAGACTTCGCGACCACATCGAGCACGTCAGCGAACACGTCAGCTGTCGTTTACATCAAAGGCTCCGAGGAGCTGCGCATGGAGCAGGTGACGATGCGGCTGCTAGCCCATCCTGAAGAGGCCGAGCACGTATTGGACCGCCAGACACAGGCGTGGCGCCGCGTCGTCGTCATGCGCCCGGACCGGCCCACCTGGCTAGAGATAGATCTCAGCGCCATCGGTCAGAACACGCGGCTGGCGAAAGACCTTGTGGGACCGGAGACCCAGGTGCTTGTCAGCCTCAAAGCCGACGCATATGGGCATGGCGCGCTGCGGGTGGCGCGCACGGTGCTGCACAATGGTGCGTCATGGCTCGGCGTGGCCACGGTAAGTGAGGCTGAGCCGCTGCGCGCGGCGGGCATTACCGCTCCGGTCCTGGTCTTCGGATACACCGCCCCGTGGCAGGCGCGCGAGGCGGCGCGGCTGAATCTGCGTGCCACTGTCTACGCTCTGGAGTCCGCACGGGCGCTGGCGCGAGCCGCACACGACCTGGGCCACGAAGTACGCATTCACGTCAAGGTGGACACAGGAATGGCGCGGCTTGGCTTACGCGCTGAGGACATCCCCGCCATCGTAAACTTCTTCGTGGAGCTGCGTAACCTTCCCGGTCTGATTGTGGAAGGCATCTTTACACACTTCGCGACCGCCGATAGCGCCGACCAGACATACGCACGGCGCCAGCTTGACCGTTTCCTCGCTGTGCTGGCCGCGCTGGACGAGCGTGGATTGCGTCCGCCGCTCGTTCATGCCGCCAACAGCGCGGCCATGCTTACGCTCCCTGAGGCGCGCTTTGACATGGTGCGCCCCGGTGTCGCAATCTACGGGCTCTCGCCATCGGCGGAAGTGAGACTGCCGGAACATTTCCAGCCAGCGCTCGCGTTCAAGACGCAGGTGGCACAGGTGAAAGACATTCCGGCGGGTGAAGGCGTTAGCTACGGCGCAACCTACATAACGACGGCGCCTGCTCGCATTGCCGTACTGCCAGTCGGCTACGCGGACGGTTTCCGCCGTGCACCATCTAACTGGGGCGAGGTGCTTGTGCGTGGGCACCGCGCGCCGCTCGTGGGCCGTGTCTGCATGGATCAATGTATGGTTGATGTGACTACCATTCCCGGTGTGCGCCAGGGCGACGAGGTCGTCTTGATCGGACGCCAGGGTGGCGACGAGCTTACCGCGGAAGCGGTGGCTGAGCGGTTGGGCACCATCTCCTACGAAGTCGTCGCGGAGCTGCTCGCGCGGGTGCCGCGCATCAGCTAACCTGCTATGTGACGAATGTGTGTTCCTGTGGCGTATTAGACAGCGAAGAACACTTCGCATCGTACAGAATAAGACATAAGACTCGAACTTGTTACGCGAAGCGCGAAACGGAGACGGCTATGTGGAACGGCATGAAAGGGGATGCCGTGGCCTCCTGGCGTGACCGGCTGGCGGACTGGTGGAACGCTCACCTGACCGGACCTCGGACACGTGTAGTTGCCCGCACAGGCATCTGGACGCTGCGTGTCACCGGATGGGCGGTAGCGGCGCGCACAGTCATGGAGACGGCGCAGCGCACCACAACGCGCGTTCGCACCGTCTTCAAGCTGGCATACTACGTTCTGCCCGCCGCGCCCGCTGGTCGCTCTCAGCAGTCAACCCTTCCTGCCGCTCGGGGAACCACACGCGCTCGTATCATCGTGAATCCGCAATCAGGAAGCATGCGCTTGCCATGGGCCATGCACGAGCTGGAACAGACGGCGTGGTGGCTGACACGTGCCGGCCTCCCAACTGAGGTCTGCCTCACCAAATATCCCGGACACGCCGTTGAGCTGGCGCGGGAAGCGGTGCGCGCCAACATGGATATTGTCGTAGCAGCGGGCGGCGACGGTACGGTAAATAACGTGTTGCAGGAGCTGGCGGGGCATACGACAGCGCTCGGTGTGCTGCCCCTTGGCACCGTCAATGTCTGGGCACGCGAGATGGGTATACCGCTCAACCTCACACAGGCACGCAATGTCCTGGTGCATGGCGTGCGCCGGCGGGTTGATCTTGGGCGAGCGGGCAGCCGCTATTTCCTGATGATGGCTGGCATCGGTTTCGACGCCGAGGTCGCGTTGCGTGTCGAGCGAAGCTGGCTCAAGCGTCTGGGCCTCAAACTGCTGGACTATCTGGCAACCGCCAGCGCGTTGACTATCACGCATCAGCCGACGAAGATCTGGATGCGCAGCGATGGCAAGCGGCGGAGTGTCCAATCGTTGATGATAATTATTGGCAATACGCGACTATACGGCGGCAAGCTTTCATTCGCCACGCATGCTGTCGCGGATGATGGATTGCTAGACCTCGTCGTCGTTGGCGGCGGCGGACTGCGTCATCGCGCAGGTGTTGTTCTCCGTGCGGTGCTGCGACGTCCTGCGCGGGGGCCACAGGTGCGGTATTCGCGTATCCATACGATTCGGCTCGAGTCGAACACCGAGGTGCCGGTGCAGGTGGATGGCGAGGTCATTGGCACGCTACCCATGACATTTTCCATTGCCCCACATGCCCTGACTGTGATCGTACCGGAACAAGCGCCCGCCGCCCTCTTCCAGCGCATGCCGCTCCTTACCACTTCCCTCGAACCTGCTTCCGAATAGGCGCATCCTTCGTTCCCCATCGTCGTGCGAGTGTGGGTAAAGGATGAGAATTTCCACGCGGTATGGCCGATTAAAATACTATGTGCCGCCTCGCTCGTCTGATTAGGTGGTGGGTCGCTGGCATGCAGCGACGCGCATGAGCTCCGATGCGAACCGAGCAGATGATGGCAAACGCAGATTCTTTTGAGATTTCCCCCCGCGACGAAGCCGACTATCTCCTCGTAGATGCGAATTGGCGTATCATCGCAGCCAACGGATCTGGCAGTTTCACCGCGGACGGAGGATCAGCGTCCATACTTGGTCAGCATATGCGTGATGTCATCGGCGCGGCGGCGCTGGAACATCTTGTCAATCAGGGTGCCGTCATCCTGTCGCTGGACAACGTAGATCATGTGCTGACCGCCTCACACTTCACGCTCCCCAGTGGCGACTTGTTGCGCGTGTTGCGCGTGCAGGAGATGCAGGCAACGTTGGAGCACGTCGTCTCACTCATCGTGCATGAGGTACGCAATCCCCTCTCCGCAATGCGCGCGTTGGTCCAGGGATTGGAAGAGGAATTAGGCGACTCGCCGGACCGCCTGGCCTACACGCAGCGGCTGACCGGCGAAATTGATCGTCTGAATCGACTGCTCATGTCCATGGGGCAGGTTGCGCGGTTGCGTGGCAGACCACCGGAACTGTTGGAGCCAAGCGCCGTGCTCGGGCGCGTTGCCGAAATCTTTGGCCATGCGCTGGGGCGACGCAGGATCCAGCTTCAGATCACGGCAACACCGCGCGTGGGGCCGATCCTGGCCGATCCTGACCAGATTCAACAGATGCTGGTGAATCTCGTCACCAATGCGGCCGACGCCATGCCCGAAGGTGGCACTATCACTCTACGCGCCCGGCTTGATCCACGCGGGCGAACCGTACTCTCTGTGGAAGACACTGGCGCGGGGATGGATAACGAAGCACTAGAGCGCGCCCTGCGGCCGCGACAAAGCTCCAAGCCGGGCGGGATGGGCCTTGGTTTAACCATCGTACGGGGCATCGTGCGCCAGCATGGCGGACGAATGCGTGTCTCCAGCGCGCCCAGCCGGGGTACGATCATCTCTATCACATTCCCCTCGCTGCCTCAAGGCGCAGCGCCGGCGAACCCTTCACCCGAAAGCAAGAGTTGAAACGGGACAATTTAGTCGGTGTCGCTGGCGCTGAATCCACGAGAGAGGTATACTGTGGGAAACGGGGTTCGGTGCGGCGCGGTATAGAGAAGACGACACCAACGCCTGGGCCGCGAGCGAGAGTAGGAGCGGCAACAATGGCGCAGAAAGCACAGCGGGAGCGTACGACTACGAGCACAACATCATCTGCCCAAAACACCAATGAGCCAGCGGCGACACCAAAACCAAGTTTCATTTCTCGCATTCCTTCGTTCCTCATGGCCAGTCCGCCAACAGCAGCGGCAACCACGGCTGCGGGCGCGAAGCCCAAGAGCCCCTGGCGGCGTCTGCTCTTTGGTATGTTGATCTTCATCGTTGCAATGCAAGTGTTCGAGTATGTCCTCTTCTTCATCGGCGCAAAACTGAAACTGAATCTCTCTGCGCCGTTGGGCAAGTCCGTCCCGATCATCGGTAGCCTGTCCTGGTTCACTTTCATCTATCTGTTGTTCATGCTCGCCCTCTATATCGGCCTGCTGCGCTTTAACGTCATCCCCAACGGCAAGACAATGCGCGCACAGCGCACGGCAGCCCAACAACAGGCAACGCCCGCGCCCACAACGCATGCCGCACGTAAGCGTGCTGCTCGACACGCGGTCACTACCACGGCAACGACGGTTTCCACCGCCCGACGCACGGCTACCACCGCGCGAGTGAAGGGTGGGCAGGTCGCAAGCACGACCACCAATGCCACCGGCATCGGCGACGATGTTTACGAGCGCGTTAAGGCGGCGCAGCGCACACGCCGCCGTCGCGATGCTAAGCGATAATGCCAAGCGATAACATGAGCGACAAAGAAAGTGCCCCGATGCTTGAAGATCTGCATATCGGCGTAGTGGTGCGCGGGAGCGAGGGCGAGCACCTCGGCGTGCTTACGCGCGTTGTCATCGAGTCCGCGAGCGAACAGGTGACTCATCTCATCGTCGAGCCTGGGCTTGCTGAATCAGGCAATCTCCTGAGGCCGGGCGGGTGGGACACCCCTCGTGAGCGCGTCGTGCCGATGGAGCTTGTCGAAGTGGCGAGCAAAGACGAGGTGCGCCTCACCTGCGACGAAAACGCATTCCAGCAGCTCCCGCTTTTCGAGCGCAGGCAATATGTGGATGTTGACGGCGCGGCGGCTACAGGCGTGCAGGGACAGTGGCAATCCCGCTTTCAGTTTGGCCAGCTGCTGAATTTTATCGCGGCTGGCTGGGGTCTGGGTGCGGCGCCATACATCGCCCCGGAAGAGACTGTGCAAAATGAGGCGGCGGGCTCTGTTGCCATAGAAGAAGGATCGCAAGTCTGGCGACTACAACCACACGAAGAGGTTGGCACGGTTGAGCGTGTATTCGTAGACGCCGCTACGCGGCGAGTGAGCACGCTCGTCGTCCGGAGAACGGGACTGCTCAGGCAACGTGTGCTGCTGCCCATTGATCAGGTACACACCGTGGATGAGGGTGTTGTGCATGTAACGCTGACTCCCGCCGAAGTTGACGCGTTGACCCCATACGCCGAAGAGTCATAGCCGCCACTGCCGGAAAACCTACCGGCTTACATCGTCCAATTGCCACGATTTGCTGTTATGCCACTGCGAACTCCGCTGAGTGGAGCGGCGGAGCTTCCACAAACGTACCTTCCACTCGCGTTCCGTACTGAAGAGCGGCCCGATATATTCCCAGCAACCACGCTGCCGTAGTGGCTTGATCGCTCCCTGGGACCAGTCGCTGTACCATGGTGCTGGCCGCCGGAACTTCGATGAGGCGGGTGGGCGTCTTCATCCGGCAGAGTTGAACCTGCTGCCAGGCGCCATTGGACAGCCGTTGCAGACAAATCAGGGAACAGTTGGTTTGATGGTCCGCGACGAGGATGGCGATTGGCCCGCTGTTGAAGATGGACACCACGATGGTGTCATGCGGGCCGTACTGGGCCTTGTCGAGGGCCAAGATGATTTCTCCCGACATCGCGAGTTCTCCTGCCCACCACGTCCTCGTCGCATGGCGCCACGGGCAAGCTCCCAAAGAAAGAGGGGACAGCCCATATAATAGGTCGCCCCCTCTTCCCGTTTGTCTCAGCGCGAGCTGAGTAACTTTTACCGCACTATAACAGCGTCATACAGGGTGTAGGTGGGGTCGCCCGGATAGTTGTCGTCGTGGCTAATCAGCGTCAGCGTGTAGGAGTGGCCCGCCGTGACGCCCGCCGAGACTTGCACCCACGTCGCAGAGTTGTTGCACGTCTTGGCAAGGATGG